>NZ_JAUBTG010000002.1:0-164408 GCF_036702395.1 Microcoleus sp. D3_18_C2
AAGCTTGCACACGCGGAGCGTTCAAACCAGTCAAAGTCTTTCTCTGTAAAGGTTTTAGGCTTTTTCGGCAAGCCCTACTTAAACAATACTCTAGCCATAATACTCCTTAATAATATTATTTATCAATAAATTTAGAGGTATTCCTTTAGCTGTTATTTTTGCTAACGAGAGGCCAAACTCCGCTCAAGCGCCAAAAACAGTCATAATCGTGATAAAACGATGTTTTTTCCTACTGATTTACATACCAGAACTCAAATCAGTGAAAATTTTTCTCAAATACCCCTTGACTAAAATACTAAAATTGTTGATTATCTATATCAATAACCTGCGATCGCTTAAAACCCCCCTGGCATCTTTCTCAAGAGGTAAATCGCCGTGACCAGCATGGCAAAATCCTTCCCAGCCGAAGGAAAATCATTTCCCTGGTGGGTCGGCAACGCCGGCTTAATCAACCTTTCGGGCCGTTTGCTCCGTATCCACGTCGCCCACGCCGGCCTCATCGTCTTCTGGGCGGGAGTCTATACCCTATTGGAGTCTAAATTTACATGGATTCTCACGGAAAATATACTTTAGGAGCATCTAAAAAATAGCACGAATAAATAACAGATAATCCATGACAATCCTCGTTCAACTTTTTTATTTTTTCCGACATGAATTTATACAGTGCTAACTCACTCAAAGTCGAACTCAACCAAAGAGGCTGCCGCCTGACTCCCCAGCGAGAAACTATTTTGAGTGTTTTTCAAAATCTGCCACAAGGCAATCATTTAAGTGCGGAAGAATTATACAAGACTTTGCAGAATAAAGGAGAACGAATAGGCTTGTCTACTGTCTACCGAACGCTGCATTTATTAGCAAGAATAGGAATTTTGCGTGAACTAGAATTAGCAGAAGGACACAAACATTACGAACTGAATTTTCCCGAATTGCACCACCACCACCATCTGGTTTGCATTCAGTGTCACAAAACCTTTGAATTTAGCGATGAATCTATTTTAAAAATTGGCAAAAAGCAAGTTGAAAAAGCTGGGGTAGAACTGCTTGACTGTCAGTTAACTGTGCGAGCTGTTTGTTTGGAAGCGCTACGGGAGGGATGGCCTTCTTTGGTACCCAGCAATTGGTTGTGTCCCAGATATCATTCGGAAATGAAGGAGGAAATTAGTTGAGTTGAATCAAATAAACTTCGGCACTTGGTAATTGGTGGTAATTGGTGATTTGTGCTTTTTTATTCGTTATGAGCTGTTAGTTATTAGCACCTAAAAATAACCAATGACAACTGACAACTGACGGCTGACTGCTGAATTCACTTTTGCAATTAAGCAACCTCAGAAGAATCGCAACGTTGGTGTTCCATCCGAAATATGTTAGCGTACAAACTAGCAACAATCTGTTTGCCTTCCTGCGTCAACTGCAAGTAACCGAGAGATTCACTGATGTGAGGATAAATACCGCTCCAGTAAAACTTAGAGTAGCTTTGCAGCAAGTCGCCCGGATGTCGATAGCCCAAAACTTTAGTAGCACCGCTTTCTTCTAACTCGTAAAACAGCGCGCCAATTTTCTGCAAATATTGCGGGTTGCTGAGCTGACCTATCAAGTCAGCACCGCGCACTAAACTAGAGTAATTAACTGCATCCTCGTCTGTGTTACCGTCAAGCACCGAGAAACGAGTCTGTTCTATGTTCTGCTTAATTATCTCAGCATTAATTAGCTTGTGGTTGCCGAAGCGCTCGTCAATGAACAATTTAGCTCTGTCAACTCGGTAAGGAGCTAGGCTGGCCGCCGTTGCACCGGGAGCAAGTGCAATTCTCATGCCATCTTTTCCTGTAGCATATAATCCTTCTGATTCTTGGTCTTGCCGGCAAACTCCTTTGACATATCCGATGTCTTGGCACAGCAAAGAAATGATGAAGTGCAGCCAATCTTCGCAGGAAACTCCGCCCTTGCGAATGTGTTTTCCCCGCAAGATTTCTTGACCGACTAAGCTAATGCAAATGGCGTGTTCTACATTGTGATAAAGAGCGTCGCTGTTGGCGATGTTTTCTAACGCCATTGCCCCCACCCAGGCAATAATGTCAGCATAGTCTGATTTGTAGCCTCCGTAAGTGCGGCTGTAACCGTTCTGAAGTTGTTCGATGAAAGCCTCGATCAGAAGTTCTGTAGAATTAAACATACCCTATCCTTTTACCTTAATATTGCCTTTCCACAGGGGTGCATCTATTTGGGAGTCCTCTAAATTTTATGGATGAGATTTTAGCTCACAACTCCTGCACCCCGTGTGTGTTGTGATCTGTGGATGGCAAGTGGGTAGCAATCTCAAAACTCATTGACGCAGCTACGCCCGGGGACTTACGAAGCAATCTCGCGCCCTGACTCAAAACTCCGAAGCAACTCAGTCCATCACTGACACCCATCCCCGCCGTACTGCATACAGCAGCCTGCTAACAATTTTTCGATCCTCTGAACTTTTTAAACTGTGAGAATTAATTGCGTATTGAATTTGCTGGAACACAGTGCGATCGATCTTACCGGATTTCCAAATGTTCAAGTAAAGTTCGGAAATTGTATATTCAGGAATATAAGCTTTGGTTGTCATCTGCTGTCAACTCAATGTATATTTCTTATTGTCCGGTAATTTTAGATAACTTTATGTGATGTAGATCGGCTATAGACTGTGATGCGATCCCAGGCTGGAGTTAATGCGCCTCTCCTCACAATGGTAATTCGATCGCAAAAGCGCGATATTGCGATCGTCATAAATTTTGCTGACGGCTGTGACAATCATCATAGTTGCGCCTAAATTATAGGATGTCACATACCATTCTCCCGTTGCGCTCGCCCCCTCCCAACTTGCAGCAAGGAAGGAAGTTTGAGCGCGGGTCGCGCAAATTTCTTGCCAAAGAAACACGCGTCGTGTACAATACAGAGTCTGGTATCCTCACTTACCCATAATTATTTTCATTCATCCCGTCCCCCCAGAGGGGAAGGGACTTTCAGTGCGGATACAGCCAAATCACTATATTCAGCAAAAAGCTAGAAATGCCGTAACTCATGCCCACTATTCAGCAACTCATCCGTTCAGCACGGGAACAAACGCAGAAAAAAACCAAATCGCCAGCTCTCAAGAGTTGCCCGCAGCGCCGCGGAGTTTGCACCAGAGTGTACACGACCACCCCGAAAAAACCCAACTCGGCGCTGCGGAAGGTGGCTCGGGTACGGCTGACCTCTGGTTTTGAAGTCACCGCCTACATCCCAGGGATCGGTCACAACTTGCAAGAACACTCGGTAGTAATGATCCGGGGCGGTCGGGTAAAAGATTTGCCCGGAGTTAGATACCACATCATTCGGGGTACATTAGACACCGCTGGGGTGAAAGACCGCAAGCAGGGTCGTTCCAAATACGGGGCCAAGCGTCCTAAAGAGAAAAAATAACACGGAACTCGCCCGATCGTCGGGGTTGGGAAGCAAAAATAAATCCGATCGCGCCGCTCAATTGCACGCTCGATCGTCATAAATCGAAATGTGATCCCAAAACCCCAAACTCAATCATTCAAAATCAAAAATCCCAAATAGAACTATGTCTCGCCGCACAGTTATTCAAAAACGTCCAGTTCCACCAGATCCAACCTACAACAGCCGGTTGGTAAGCATGATGGTGAGACGGATCATGCAGCACGGCAAAAAATCCGTTGCCTCCAGCATCGTCTACGACGCCCTCAAAACCATCCAAGAACGCACAGGGGCTGAACCGTTAGACTTGTTTGAAAAAGCAGTCAAAAACGCGACACCCCTGGTCGAAGTCAAAGCCCGCCGGGTAGGTGGCGCCACCTACCAAGTGCCAATGGAAGTGCGTTCCGATCGCGGTACAACCCTCGCCCTCCGCTGGCTGATCAGATTTGCCCGCGCCCGCACCGGCCGCTCGATGGCCGCCAAGCTAGCCAACGAACTGATGGATGCAGCTAACGAAACAGGGAGTGCTATTCGCAAGCGCGAAGAAACTCACAGGATGGCTGAAGCTAACAAGGCTTTTGCTCACTACCGCTACTAACTGCAACAACTGGCATGGAGAAGAGCGCGATCGTGCGGTATAAAAGCATCGGGTGAGAAATTGGAAAGTGTAATAAGTTTTGAGTGTTGAGATTGCTTCTCTTGGCGCAGTTGCGATTGGTGAAGCAAACTCAAAACTCTCAAAATCAAAATTCATGCACTCAAAATTCATGCACTCTCTGAATCCTCCATGTCGCATCCTTAATATTTTTGTAAACAAATCTTGCAAAAAATATTAAAATGTAACAATAAGCTCCAGAGACTTTTGTAAGTCACTGGGGAGTGCAAAATAGGGTTACTGTGTAGTATAATAGTATTATAACAGCAACACAAGATTAAGGAGGTAGCTGTGGCACGTACCGTCCCGCTAGAAAAAACTCGCAACATCGGCATCGCAGCCCACATAGACGCGGGCAAAACAACAACAACTGAAAGAATTCTGTTCTATTCAGGCATGGTTCACAAAATGGGTGAAGTGCACGAGGGAACAGCAGTCACTGACTGGATGGAGCAAGAGCGGGAGCGGGGAATTACGATTACTGCCGCTGCTATCACCACCAGTTGGAAAGATTACAAAATCAACATCATCGACACTCCCGGACACGTAGACTTCACGATCGAAGTCGAACGCTCGATGCGAGTGCTCGACGGAGTGATCGCAGTGTTCTGCTCGGTAGGGGGAGTGCAGCCGCAATCCGAAACAGTTTGGCGACAGGCTGATCGGTACAAAGTACCGAGGATCGTGTTCGTCAATAAAATGGATCGGATGGGGGCAAACTTCTACAAAGTCTACGGCCAAATTCGCGATCGCATGAGAGCGAACGCCGTACCCATCCAAATCCCGATCGGCAGTGAAGAAAACTTCCGGGGAATTGTAGACTTAGTGCACATGAAAGCCTATATCTACAACAACGACACGGGAACCGACATCGAGGAAGTAGAAATCCCCGATGAAGTAAAGGATCTAGCCGTAGAATACCGCACCAAGCTGATCGAGTCGGTAGCAGAAACCAACGACGCCCTCACGGAGAAATACCTCGAAGGCGAAGAGTTAACGGAAGACGAAATCCGCTTGGCCCTGCGTCATGGCACTGTCGAAGGTACGATCGTCCCCATGTTGTGCGGTTCGGCCTTCAAAAACAAAGGCGTTCAGTTGTTGTTGGATGCAGTCATCGACTATCTGCCGTCGCCCTTGGAAGTCCCTCCAATTCAAGGACTCCTACCCAACGGCGACACAGCAGAGCGGTTTGCCGACGACAACGCCCCGCTGTCAGCTCTGGCATTCAAAATCATGGCTGACCCCTACGGCCGCCTGACCTTTGTTCGCGTCTACTCCGGTATCCTCAAAAAAGGAACCTATGTCCTGAACTCCACCAAAGACAAAAAAGAGCGGGTTTCTCGCCTAATTGTACTCAAAGCGGACGATCGGATAGAAGTTGAGGAACTGCGCGCCGGAGACTTGGGAGCAGCCTTGGGTTTGAAAGACACCTTCACAGGCGACACCCTCTGCGAAGAAGGAGCGCCAGTGATTCTGGAATCTCTGTTTATACCAGAGCCAGTTATCTCGGTGGCTGTCGAACCCAAAACCAAACAAGACATGGAGAAGCTCTCCAAAGCCCTCCAGTCGCTCTCGGAAGAAGACCCCACCTTCCGAGTCAACGTTGACCCAGAAACCAACCAGACAGTCATCGCCGGCATGGGCGAACTGCACCTGGAAATCCTGGTAGACAGGATGCTGCGGGAATTCAAAGTAGAAGCGAACGTGGGTCAGCCACAAGTAGCCTACCGTGAAACCATTCGCAAATCCGTCCGCGCCGAAGGTAAATTTATCCGCCAAAGCGGCGGTAAAGGTCAGTACGGTCACGTCGTGATCGAACTAGAACCCACCGAAGTCGGAAGCGGCTTTGAATTTGTCTCCAAAATTGTTGGTGGCACTGTACCCAAAGAGTACATCGGCCCAGCAGAACAAGGGATGAAAGAAGCGTGCGAATCAGGTATTGTAGCAGGATATCCCGTGATTGACCTCAAAGCTACTATGGTAGACGGGTCTTTCCACGATGTAGACTCCTCAGAAATGGCATTTAAGATCGCCGGTTCAATGGCGATCAAAGAAGCCGTGATGAAGGCGTCTCCAGTGCTGCTAGAGCCTATGATGAAAGTAGAGGTGGAAGTTCCCGAAGATTACATCGGGAACGTCATCGGAGACCTCAACTCGCGTCGGGGTCAGATCGAAGGTCAAGAGACGGATCAGGGGATAGCCAAAGTTTCTGTAAAAGTTCCACTAGCAGAAATGTTTGGTTACGCCACCGACATCCGCTCGAAAACCCAAGGTCGAGGCATCTTCACAATGGAATTCAGCCATTACGAAGAAGTGCCGCGAAACGTGGCTGAAGCCATTATCGCTAAGAACAAAGGGAACTAATGATTTTGGATTTTAGATTTTGGATTTTGGATTGAATCCAAAGTCTAGAATCTAAAATCTCAAGTCTAAAATCGCTAAAAGAAACAAGGAACAGATCAAGAATGGCACGCGCAAAATTTGAACGGAATAAGCCCCACGTAAACATCGGCACGATCGGTCACGTTGACCACGGCAAAACAACTTTGACCGCCGCGATTACGATGACTCTCTCTGCACTAGGTCAAGCAAAGGCTAAGAACTACGCCGACATCGACGCTGCGCCTGAAGAAAAAGCACGGGGTATTACGATTAATACTGCTCACGTGGAATACGAAACCACAGGTCGGCACTATGCCCACGTAGATTGTCCCGGACACGCTGACTATGTGAAAAACATGATCACCGGTGCAGCTCAAATGGACGGCGGCATCCTAGTAGTGTCAGCAGCAGACGGCCCCATGCCTCAAACTCGCGAACACATCCTGCTAGCTAAGCAAGTTGGCGTTCCCAGCTTGGTTGTCTTCTTGAACAAAGAAGACATGGTGGATGATGCTGAACTGTTGGAATTGGTAGAACTGGAAGTTCGCGAACTTTTGAGCTCTTACGATTTTCCGGGCGATGACATCCCCATCGTCACAGGTTCGGGATTGAAAGCTCTCGAAGCGATGCTTGCTAATCCCAAGACTGTCAAGGGCGAAAATGAGTGGGTTGACAAAATCTACAAGCTGATGGAAGAAGTAGATGCTTACATCCCCACCCCAGAACGCGAAGTTGACAAGCCTTTCTTGATGGCAGTTGAAGACGTATTCTCGATTACTGGTCGGGGTACTGTCGCCACAGGCCGGATCGAACGTGGAACTATCAAAGTCGGCGAAACAGTCGAATTGGTGGGTCTTAAGGACACTCGCAGCACTACAGTGACTGGTGTAGAAATGTTCACCAAGTCTCTGGAAGAAGGTTTGGCCGGCGACAACGTTGGTCTACTGCTACGGGGGATTTTAAAGGCGGATATTGAGCGCGGAATGGTGATTGCCAAGCCGAAAAGCATCATGCCTCACACTCAGTTTGAATCTGAAGTGTACATCCTGAAGAAGGAAGAAGGCGGCCGGCACACGCCCTTTTTCTCTGGCTATCGCCCTCAATTCTACGTCCGTACCACTGACGTGACCGGCACGATCGCACAATTCACCGCTGATGACGGTAGTGAAGCAGAAATGGTGATGCCAGGTGACCGGATCAAAATGACTGTTGAGTTGATTCACCCGATCGCGATCGAACAAGGAATGCGCTTCGCTATCCGCGAAGGCGGCCGCACCGTCGGCGCCGGCGTTGTTTCCAAAATCCTCAAGTAGGACTCGCATAACAGCTTAAATAGCAGAAAAGCCGCCAAATGTCAATAGGCTTTTCTGCTATTTAGTGAGTAGTGAGTAGTTATAGGTTAGTGGCCAGTTGTTAGTAGTTATGGGTTAAATGTTCAATAACAGATAACAAATAACAAATGACTGATGACTAATGACTAATGACTAAAAATAAACTGAACCTCGAAAATTCAAGAAACAAAAATGGCAACAATTCAACAACAAAAAATTCGCATCCGCCTCAAAGCTTTCGATCGCCGAATTCTAGACGCATCCTGCGAAAAGATTGTAGATACAGCAAATCGGACAGCAGCCACAGCGATCGGCCCGATTCCCCTACCGACAAAACGACGGATTTACTGCTTGCTGCGATCGCCCCACGTAGACAAAGATTCTCGCGAACACTTTGAAACCCGCACGCACCGCCGGATTATCGACATTCACCAGCCATCGGCAAAAACAATTGACGCTTTGATGAAACTGGATTTGCCCGCCGGCGTAGATATCGAAGTCAAGCTGTAGATTGACTTATCGAAAACTTGAAAAGAAGGAACAAAGATTAAATAAATTGTTCCTTCTTTTTGTTGAAATTTCCCTAGTCATTAGTTATAGCAGAAGGAAGAAGGAAGAAGGAAGAAGGAAGAAGAAAGAAGGAAGAAGGAAGAAGGAAGAAGGAAGAAGGAAGAAGGAAGAAAATCAATCGTTTCAGCCATTAACAACGTCCTAACCGTCTTGGCAGTGGCTATATGAGTTATTAGTTATTAATCAGCAATAATTTTGGCTCCGGCACTAACTTAAATAATTATTCTTAATTAAGGGGGTATCACTACAAAAACCCTCCTTTAGCAGTCGCTATCATCGCCTTCCGCAGCACTGAGTTTAGCAAAAAGGTATATTTAACATTTTGACGAAATAACGCCTTTGTCAAGCTGCCAGCACCGGAGATAGCGAGCAGTCGATCCCGTTGCCAGCGCAAAAGCCCGATCGCTCCTGCCCCGGAATTGCCTTTAATCAGTTAAAGTAAGAAAAATAAGCGCAAGTACCGTCACTTTTGAGCGACAATGGCATCCTCTTCCTCTGTAGCAGTTCGCGAACTCCCCTTATTTCCGTTGCCGGAAGTGGTTCTATTTCCAGGTAGGCCACTCCCACTGCAAATCTTCGAGTTTCGCTATCGAATCATGATGAATACGATTCTGGAGGGCGATCGGCGTTTCGGTGTGCTCATGTGGGACCCCAACCAAAACAAAGTCTCTGCAGTTGGCTGTTGCGCCGAAGTGATTCACTGTCAGCGCCTGCCCGACGATCGCATGAAAATTATGACTCTCGGCCAGCAGCGGTTCCGAGTCCTCGACGCCGTTCGGGAAAAACCCTATTTAGTCGGTCTAGTAGAATGGATCGAAGACGCACCCCCGCAACAAGACCTCAGACCTTTGGGAAAAGATGTCGAACAACTGCTGAGAGATGTAGTTCGCCTCTCCAGCAAATTGATGGATCAGCCGATCGACCTGCCCGAAGACATTCCCAGTTTGCCTACAGAATTGTCCTACTGGGTAGCCAGCTACCTTTACGGTGCAGCGACAGAACAGCAAACTCTTTTAGAATTGCAAGATACTGCTGCGAGATTGGAACGCGAAACCGAAATTTTGACTTCTACTCGCAATCACTTGGCAGCGAGGACTGTACTTAAAGATACCCTCAAGTAGCCAATTTGCCTAGGAAAAAGCACGATCGGTTTGACCTGCATTGAAGAAATAATTACACAAAAATCATTCGATTTTCGATTTTCGATTTTCGATGGGGAATGAGTTATTGAACTAAGGGTTTGGAGATTGCCTACAGTTCCATTCTTTTTTGGAACAGGTATCTGTTTAATTCTTAACTTCAAACAGGTTCGGATAGGTTCCTTATAGCAGTAAATGCTTGTGTTAGAAAATCACGACCAACCGAAACCATACGATGCAGTTAGAGGCGGTCAACTACCACCTCCTGTGGGCGGTGTAGTGCTCGGCGGACTAGCAGGAGTTAAACATCGGCTGTCTAGTTCTGTCAAAGAACATCGAATCGCCGCCCTGAGAGAGACATTGAATTACGGCGATGCCGGCTTAAAAATAGTCATCAAGATTTGTCAAAGCGAAACAGGGCGAGTGCAGCGGGCGGCCTGCGATTTGCTTCGACAAAGGCTGAATTCGATCGCCCGCGAAAAATTACAGGCCTTTGTAGCTTCAAGTTCAGATGCAGAAGCTGAGGTAGACAGCACCGAAAAAATATTAAAGCACTCATCCGGTGCAGTCTCCGAAAAAAATTACGATCGGCAAATGTCCGAAGCACAGTTAATATTTGAGACAATTACGCAGCAAATGCAACCAAATTTGTTGCTATTAGAAGCACTGGTAGCCTCTGTTGAACGGGAAGAATTTACCACCGAACTGATGAATCTTTGGGAACTATTAATCTTAGAAATTCAGGAACCTCTCAAAGAACTGCGTCAGGCTGTTGGCAGTGCGATTTCCGCCCAACTGCGGATTCAGTGGCTGTACAATCAAGCTGAATCTCAAGCCCACCAGTGGCAGCAGCGAGCTTTGCTAGCTCTTCAGACACAGGATAAGAATTCAATCCGCCTCGCCGTGGTTCGCCAGCAGGTTCAAGTTGATCGGGCAGCAGAACTAAAAATTGACTTAGACTACCAAACTGTGCGAGTAGAAACTCTCAATCGCAACTTGCTGGCTTTGGAAAGTAAGATTGCTCAAGCTAATTCCAAGAAAGAGATCCTCAAGATGCAGCTTCATTTTGCTAAGGTACAGCAGCAAATAGACTTCACTTTCAGCCAAGTCAATAGTATATTTTTTAGTCCTTAATTGTCGGATTATTCTGTTATATATTCCGTGAGTTCAAACTTGTCTGACGCAAAAATGTATTGCCCCACTTAAATTTGCCTCATCTAGCTTAGCTCCCTCCAGATTAGCACCGCATAAAAATGCCCCGCTCAAATTAGCACCGCTCAAATCAGCACCGCTCAAATCAGCGCCCTCAAGGTTACTTTCACACAAAAAAGCGTTTCTCAAGTTTGCTCTTCTGAGACTCACTCCCCGCAGTTTAGCGTCGCTGAGATTGGCTTTTTCAAGGTTTGTCTTGTCCAAACAAGCATCTAGGAGGTTCGCCTCCATCAAGTTGGCGTTTTCCAAGTTTGCTCCGCTCAAATTAACACCAATCATTTTGGTGTCGCTCAAGTTGGCGTTTTCCAAGTTTGCTTCAATCAGGTCAGCTCCTGTTAATCTTGCGAAAGTTAGATCGGCTCCGCTTAGGTTAGCCCCATTTAGGCTGGTCATCACTAGGCAAGCATTCTTTAGCTTGGCAGCTATTAAGTTTGCCCCCCTTAAGTTCGCCAAAGCAAAATTGATTTCCTTCAGATTTGCACAGGCTAGATTAATATGAATTAGGAAAGCTTCTCGCAAAAAAGCCTCTTTCAAGTTGGTTTCATGAAAATTTCTTTCTCCGGCTGCGTATCGCTTGAGAAGTTCATCAGCATTCATCTCGCCAGCCTCCTAAGTTTTACTTAAAAATAAATTATACTACTGACAGTACATTGTAGCAACCAAATATTTTTAAAGTTTCGGTGTGATTTTTTAATTCTTCGAGTGCCGATCGAACAAATGCTTCGCAGGCGTTAGCCTCAACGTCCATAAAGAAAATATATTCTCCGAGCGATCGTTTAGTCGGTCTAGATTCAATCCGACTTAAATTAATACCGCGACTGGCAAATACTTGCAAAGGTTTTACCAGTGCTCCCGGCATATTGGCAGGTACGCTGAAAGCTAGTGAGGTATGGGTGCAATTAGACGATGAAGCATCGAGGATCAACTTAGAAGCAGATTGTGTAATGGATTTAAGGGATGAGTGATCCCCTGGTTCTACGTTGGCGATTTCTCCACCACTCCTACTGAGTACCCAAAATCGAGTGTAATTATCGGGATAATCATTAATGGGGTGAGCTAACACTGGCAAATGGTAAAGTTCAGCAGCTCTTGGCGAAGATATCGCTGCTACATTTGTATCTTCCAGATATTGCAATGCTTCCGTGGTTGAATTCGCCGGAATTAATTGGGCTGAGGGAATAAACTGCCCCAACCATACCTGACACTGAGCTAGCGCTTGCGGGTGAGAGTAAACTTTTTTAATCTCGTTAAAATTTTTAGCATTAGACACTAGGGCGTGGGAAATTGGCAAAACTAAGGCGTGTTGAATGCGGAGTTGATCGAGTCGCCACAGTGTATCTAAGGTGACAGTCACGCTGCCTTCGATCGAATTTTCGACGGGCACAACTGAATAATCAACCTGCCCTACGGCAGATGCCTCTAGCGCTTGAGAAATGGTGGAATAAGGACACAGGGTGCATTCCAAGTTAGTTTCCAGGCTCAACCAATTGACATAAGCTAGAGCCGCTGTTTCTGCATTTGTACCAACAGGGCCGAGATGTGCGATCCTCTTCGAGGGCTTCGCTAACGAAATTTTCATTTACAGGCAATTTTAGGTTACAAATGTTTGCTTTACTCTCATCAGCTAGGAAGTATGATGAAAAATTAGCGATGTCCCGAAAGCTTTTATCAGTGATTTCTCGGATGACATTGCTGGGTACACGACTTAGGACGCGACTTATGTCACCCAAAAAAAGGTGATAGTTTATTAAGATATGCTTAGGAATCCTATATTTTGATATTTTCTCATGTATACCCGCTTTAATTCTTCCCAATCCGTTGAGCTCGCCGTACCAGAGGAACGGGTTCCCATTCAACATTATCTGCGTCAGCCGAGGCGACTGGTGAACGCCCTTGTCGATCAAAGTCGCACACAACAGCTAAGCGAGGACTGTTTCCGCTTAAAAATGCGACCGTTACAATTTATGATGCTGAGCATTCAACCCACAGTAGACATGAGGGTGTGGGCCCAGTCGGATGGCACAATCAATTTGGAGTCCGTCGCCTGCGAAATTCGTGGCGTGGGTTATATAAACGATCGCTTTGCTCTCAATCTCAAAGGAAAGCTTTGTGTACACCAAAGCAGCGGGGTAGCATACTTGAGGGGAAAAGCGGATTTGGAAGTGCAAGTAGAATTACCGCCGCCGTTTTGGCTGACGCCCAAACCCATTTTAGAAGCAACGGGGAATGCTTTGCTCAAGAGCGTACTGCTGAGCGTCAAACAGCGGTTGATGCACCAGTTGCTCTTAGATTACCGCCGCTGGGCAAGCAGCGAAAGTGAACTAAGATCGATCGAGATCCCCCCTATCTTATCTTTAGAAGGCTGAAATCCTACTAAAGAAGCTGTTAATTAATGTATAGGGATATTTAGGCACAAATCAGGCAACTTACCACAGTATTACTTAGACGCTCGATTTGGACATCGGGATATTTGTCGGAACGAGCCAGCAGGGATAGATAGCTGCCGCTCAGTCAAGATCGATTTGAGTGATCCCTCCAAGTTCATCGTCTTCGATGATTCCCACGCCCCCCGGCAAAGGAGTTGACTTGTCTTTTGAAACTTCGTCCTTTTGGCGAAATTCGCGCTGCGGTGGCTTGATTATTTTGCCCGGTTGATTCATTGCGCCCACCCGAATCCTGATTTTTGGCCCAGAATTGCCCAAGCGAATTGTCATCCCGTCCACAACGGACACCTGAGCGATCGGTCTATCATCTACATAAGTGCCGTTAGCACCAAAATTAATAATTTCCCAGCCATTAGCGTGATTCCACAGTTCTACGTGGTGGCGGGAAACTACAGCGCTGTAAATAATTACATCATTGTCGTTCGATCGACCGATCCGAACCACCGGTTCTGATTCAAAACACCAACTTTGAACTGGGACAGACTGGATAGGATGTAAAAGAGTTAAGGTAATCACTGATGTTTTGACACTCCACCGCCAGACAGCAACGGGGATACTTCCAGAGAGATTTTTTGGGAGAAAACTGCAAAAAATTTGCTTTTTAAAGGCGTCGTCAGTGGACCACTATTCCCCCTATCTGCCCTAAAAGTCGAACTTTTGGCTGCTTGAGGTATTTGAAGCAACTTTTGAGGGTTAGCTTTTGGCGCAGGGGCAAATTTTTGCGGTACTCGGTAACAACCAAACACGATGTGATAAATCGGGTGAACTTCCCAGTAATGGACAGCGGTTTTAACCGCTTGATTAATTTGGTCTGTGAGGGAGCGATTCTGCCGATGGGTGAGTCGCTCAATTCTATCGGCTAAATAATCCTTTTGCCGCTGATGAACCAGAGAATTTAACTCAGACCCGCGCTGGTTGCACCGCTGATTCGAGTTCTCGGTCGGGCGAGAGTCACTGCTCAACGACTTGCTGTTTATAAAGAAAGAAGTTAACCAATTATTAATCCTGGGGTGTCTAGATAAAATACTTGTGGATTGTATCTGAGATATTGCACCATTCTCAATTACTTGTTTAGGGAGCGGGATCTTGCCTGTTTCACAAGAAAATTCACTCTTTGTGGAACAGGCAAGATGCCTGTTCTTGAGAATAGTGCAAGATGTGAGTTGTATCAAACAGCATAGGTCATTTTGAGTTGCTAACATTTTCCTTATTGATGCAATACCTTTAAAATACAATGCTTTGAGCAGCACTGGAATTTTGAGCGACAAGGCATCAATCTCTCATAGCGAAAATACCGATCGACCTTCCTCGCGCGCGGCCCCCAAATGCGCTCGGCAATTAGTCCCCCGGCGAGCGGGAAGGCCAAACTTCAGCTCAAATCTGACTCAGGCGGCTCCGGATTCGGATCTGGCGGGACAGATTCTTGCCTTTGCCGCTTCAACTCTGCAACTTTTTCTTGAGCTACATCCCTGACTTCGAGAGCTTTATCTTGGAATTTTTCCGCCAGACTTTGAGCGCCCCGCTTCACACCTGCCACATTTTTGAGAGTTCTGTCGAAATCTTCATGTAAAAACTCTGCTACCAGACCGACTTTTTTGTGCAGTCCCTCCGCGTACTGCACTGGCTCCGATACAGCAGCTTCAGAGACGATCGCCCGCTTGCTGCCGATGGTCGAAATAGCTGCCACAGGTAACAAGTAAATGTCGTCTAAAACACCGCGCCAGCCGCTCGATTTAAATAGGTAGTTGGTGACTGAACCCGTGCGGACATCAAATAGGTAGTCAACCACTGCACCTGCCTTATTTCCAGCGTCCGTGAGCACCTCAAGCCCGATCGGACAAACAGCTTGTTCCGGCTGATGAAGTTCCGGCAGTTCCGGGTTAATGGTGACAAAAACATTTTCCCCCACCGTATCTACTTGCGCCCAAGCGAACCAAGTTTTTTTGCTCCCCAAAAGTCCCGACTTGCAAGTAAAGCCGATCGCCCGTTGGGAGTGAGCATCGAGCCAAACCCGATCTACCCTGCCGACCTCTTCCGCCGTTCTGCGGTCGATGGTGCGGCGGCCCTGCAGTTCGCTGCGCCTAACAATCTGTGGTGATGTACTCATAAATAAACTCCTGAGTGCCGCCTTTGAAAAATGTCGATCGTCCAAAGAAGCCGATTTAATATTCTTCTTCCGAATAATGGCGATTATTATCTGCCTGGGTTAACTCGTCCTCTTCCCTGGAAGTGCCAACTTCTTTGTGGTCGGGAACGGGAATCGTGCTCATGTGCACGCCGGCCGAGGGAGCGTGAATTTCCTTAGCCTCCCTGGGCTTGACGCCAAGAAGTCCTAACTGGACGGAGGATTGATTCGGGCCTACGTTGATTTGAATTTTCGGCCCAGAGCGAGCCAAGTGAACGATCAGACCGTCCACAATGGGAACCTTAGCGATCGGCTTACCATCGAGGTAAGTGCCGTTGGTACCTAAATTGATCAGTTCCCAAGTTATGCCGCTGCGCCGCAATTCGATGTGGCGACGAGAAACCACAGCGCTAAAAAGAACGACGTGGTTTTCGGTCGAGCGCCCGATCCGCACGACCTGCTCGTCTTCAAAGATCCAACTGCGGACGGGTATAGACTGGAGTGGATGTAGCAAGGTCAGCTTAATCACATTGGCAGCATTGAGTTTTGGTAGAGCGCCTCAAGATGCGATTTTAGATTTTAGACTTTCGATCGCCCAATCCAAACTCGCTCTAAGAGATTTGAAATAAAAACGTAACCAGGTCTCCTTTGCCCAGAGAGATGCGGTCTCCCGGTCGCAACCGGTGGCGGTTTCCCTTGGGTAGCGGAGTATTGTTGACGTAAGTGCCGTTGGAACTGCCTACATCTTCTAGGTAGCAAGCATCTCCCTCCACCCGGAGATTTGCGTGTACCCGAGAAACTATCTCAGAATTAGCAAATCCCGAAACATCAATATCCGGGGGTACTAAGTCATTTGGCTTGCCTATGTGAACCACAGCCAGACTGTGAGGCAATTCCATCGGGGTATTTGTCTGAACGTGTAGCAGGCGCGCCGACTGCTGTTGCAGTTGAGTTTTAGCTACACCTGCTGGCTGTAGGCCCGGAACCGGAGGAGAGATAGTTACTGGTGTTGCCACCGATTCAGTTGTAACAGGAACCGAGGGCAAAGGCGGGGGATCTGGAATCGTCGGAATGCTGGCGGGAGTTTTTTCCAAGTTGAGCCCCTTATTCAGGGTAACTAGAGGTTCCATTGCCATCAAGGGATCGGGTGGCACTAAATCGGGCGCCGGTGACGATACCACTGTGGGGCCTACAGGCGAGGGGGACGGTACTGTCACCTCAACTTCTGGAACTATGGAACCCGGACGCAAGTTAAAGCCACACTGACCGCAAAATGCTGCATCTGTCTGAACTGCTGCACCGCAGTTCGAGCAACTTGCGGTAACAGGTAAAGGCGTGTAGCAAGCCTCACACTGGCTGGCCCCGTCGGGGTTCTGGTGATTGCAATTGGGACAGACAATCATCGATTTCTCCTTGCTATCGGCCAGATTTTCAAATCAGCCTCATAAAAATACTCGTCGTGTATATGGTCAAATTTTAACTTTAACCGCCACAATTCTTATATTGCTTCTAATACTAGCAACTGAGCTGACGCCGTGACGTTAGCTGTGATGGGCAAGATTGAGTTAGTGATAATGCTGACTGTGTTGGCACGCTTGCGACTCTATGGGCTATTTTACTGCTGCGCCAGCCGCCGCATCGAGGAGCCACCAAAGCTCGCCCTCTGGTTGAACGAGTCTGGCTGGATAAGTCATTTCGTCGGCTGCGGGGGCAAAAATTTGAGCAAGGGCGGGTTGTTTGCTGGCTCCTGCGACCATGAAGATGACGCACCGGGCCCGGTTGATTAAGGGGACTGTAAAGGTAATGCGGGGTTGACCGTCTTTGTTGCCGACAGTTACTAGGGCATCCCGGACTTCCAAGGCTGCTGTGCCGGGAAATAGAGAGGCTGTGTGGGCGTCGTCTCCTATGCCCAATAAAATGATGTCGAAGGCAGGAAACTCGCCGTCGGATACTTTGAAGAACTGCTGCAATTCGGTTTGGTGCGCTGCTGCGTCGGCTGCGGGGTCGCCGGCGCCTGTGGGCATGGGGTGGATGTTGCTGGCGGGGATATTCACTCGATCGAGCCACGCGAGGCGCGCCATTTTTTGATTGCTGTCTGGGTGTTCTGGGGGAACGTAGCGTTCGTCGCCCCAGAAAACGTGAATTTTGTCCCAAGCCAGGTCTTGGGCTGCGATCGATCTGTATAGGGGTTCTGGTGTGCTTCCGCCCGCTGCGGCGATCGTACAAAGTCCGCGTTCTGCTATGGCTTCTGAGATTTTCGACAGCACAATCTCCAGCGATCGATCTATTAGTTGTTCCCGATTTGCTAATACTTCAACTACTTTTTTCATTAATTTCCTCTCAACTTTACTTGGGTGTTGTTCTCACCAATTGCCAATTTTACCTTGACATTTTGGTTTGAGGTCGATCGGCTGACAGACCCGGCAGGCCGCGCACCGCATCCCATAAGATTTTATCATGTTATGCCCCTTGATTTAAGGAAAGCAAGACTTATTTCTACCAGTGCTTTATGGATTTTCACCGGTTGCATTGAGCTGTCGCAACTTTCAATCAAAAGTTCGATCGTACTCGGAGCATCTGTGCAGAAAGTAAAAAGCGTTTTTTGGGACTCGGATCCGTCCCACACAGCAAAGTCTATAAATATAGCCAGCCGGACGATCGCACACCGACAGTAAAAGCCAAACCGAGATGCTCCCGATCGCACTTACGCCGACATAGCAAAAATAATCAAGATTGATGTGGTAGACTAGGAAAAATAGTTTTAAATCCGCACGCTCGGAAGGAAGCAAAACTATGTCAATTTTTAAGCGATTTCCTACATCAGTCCGCTATCTAATAGCGCGGTTGCGCCACTGGACGCAACCGGCGGTTTGGGCTCCCTTAGCCGTGCTGTGTGCAGGGGGATTATTTATCTGGGAGGTCTCTGTAAATCCAGAAAGGTTGAGTATAGATGGCGAAGAAGAACCAGCCTCAAACACTCCAGCTTCGCTATCGGGACTATCTGCTGAAGATACCGCCATTGCCGCTGAAATCGACAGCTCACCAGTGCTAGTCAATCAGTTTAATGGATCTACTGCTTCTGAACTGAACTTGTTAAATTCATCAGTAGTAAAAAGCAAAGGTTTATTCGAGGAACTTCGAGATCGGGACTTAGAAACTCCTCAGCCATCTTCAGCACCCAAGCAGGTAGGAAGCAGCGGATTTTTCTCCTTGCCAAATTTAGCAAATCCTGCTGTCGAGGCGGGAAACAATAACCCCCAAAATTCCAGCTTGCCAAGTTCAAACGCAACATCACCGTTGAGTTTATCTAGCAGCGGGAGACTAACTTCTGGGATAAAAACGATTAAGCCTGAGTCTGGGGGTACAGCGACAGCAACTTTATCGCAGGCGTCGAATGATGCTAATTCAGATAAACAAAACGAAAATTCTCTGCCTTTGAGTCCGCTGCAAGCAGCTATGAAAAAATACGTCGTTGCTAACACTTCGGCAACGGCGGCTTCAGGTGAGAAAACAGCAGACGAGGCTACATTGCTCGATCGACCGGCTTCCGATCCTGCTGCAGGAAATGCGACAAATTTGCTCCCAACGACCGCTACAGCTCAAAGTGGAGCCAATCCTGTGAATGTTCCCACAGCACTTCCCCCCCTTGTGACTCCGACAAATACTGTGAGCAAGGAATCTCAAGAATTCTTAAAACCGACAGCTACAGTCGCTGAATCATTGGCGGGGTTAAATTCCAGAGTGCCGAACCTCCCCGAAATTAATGCAGGGGCTGCACCGGTGGCTTTGCCGAAAAATCCCTACCAAACTGATTTATCTGGTTCCGGCTTCGCAACTGAAGTTCAACCTGTGGCACTTCCAGTAGCCATACCTTCGCCAACACCTCTACTTCCGAATGTCAGTCCATCTCCCTTTCCGAATGGGATTGGGGGAAGCAAGATAATTAACCCTCAATTCTCTCCCAATTCAGCGAATTCTCAATTTCAAACACCTCCACCGAGTCAGCTTAATTTACCACAGCAGCCTAACTTTGGAGTTGTTCCCCAAAATACCAATCAGGGCGTGCAGCCCATTCAACCTCAAACTTTTGCTACACCAGGCTCCCTGGCTCCGGGACGCTACATTGGCGGTGGCGAAATCAATACTTTTTCTAATCCTTAAATGATGGAAGTTCGGCCACGAAAACGATATTATCAATTCCCAATTCCCAATTCCCAATGTTATTGGTAAAACTTACCTAGCGGCAGCCCGCACCAACAACAATCCCCCGATTCCCAAACCAAACACGATGGGCAGCCAAGCCGAAAGAATCGGAGTCAAAACAGCTTTCACGCCCATAGAACTGGTGATGAAAGAAAATACGTAGTAAGTAAAAATCACAACTACGCTAATACCAAAACTCGTTCCTCGACCGGAGCGGCGCGGTTGAGTTCCCAAAGCAGCTCCCACTAAACCAAATACCATGCACACGAAAGGAAAAGCATATTTTTCTTGAATTCGCACCTTTAATTTGCGAATTTGCGGTTCGTCGCCACTGTTTTTAAGGATATCCAAACGCTCTAAAGCTTGGGCAATGTTCATTTCCTTGAAATCCCGCGCTCTCGCAGCTAAATCTAAGGGCGTGCGGGGCAGTTGCAACTGCTGGTGTTGAAACCTAACTATATTGCGGTAAGAGCCATCAGGAGCTACTATATAAGCGGTTCCGTTGAAAAAATCCCAGGTATTTTCTGAGGCATTCCAAGTAGCGGATTCTGAAGAAACGATTTGATTGAGGCCTGGGGTGGAGCGATCGATAATTGTTAAACCTTTCATTTGCTGGCCGTCAAATTGTTCTGCATAAAAAAAGCGGGCGAGGATTTCGTCGCCGCCTTTTTCTGGTTTGCGAAATTCTGTGTAGATAATATTTCTATCTTGAAATGTCGGTTTTTCTCGCTTCAGGGCTCTGTCTAAAGTCAGAGTTGCTCTGTAGCTGGCGGCGGGTACAACTAACTCTTGCAAACCAAAGGTTAATCCTGCAACAATTAAACTCATGATCACAGCAGGCAGTATCAATCGGTAAACGCTAACTCCGCAACTGCGGAGGGCGATGAGTTCGCTGTCGCTGGACATTCGGCTGTAAGCCATTAAGGTTGCTAGCAGCATTGACATGGGGAAAGCCAATACTACGAAGTAGGGAATTTGCAGGAGAAAAATTTCTATGGCTGCGCCGTAGGGGAGGCCGGATTCTGCTACTCTGCGGACTAATTCAAATAAGGCTCCAACTGTGACGGCGACGGATGTAAAGAGTCCGACGCCAAATAAAAATGGGCCGATTAGTTCTTTGGTAATGTACCAGTCCATTACGGAAATTCTCGGCAGCCAGTTGATGGGATTCAAAGAATTGGATATTGCTATTTTCATAGTTTGGGATTTTTGCAGTTTGCTCCTCAATCTAACATCTCAAATCTAAAATTCTACCGTTTGCCGAATGCCTTCAAAAGACTATCGCACGAAGTTGTCACCTAAGTAATACTGTCGCACTAAAGGGTTGCTGTAGAGTTCTTCTTCAGCCCCGGAGGCTAAAATTTGGCCGTCTCGCATGATGTAGGCTCGATCGGTAATTTCGAGGGTTTCTCGGACGTTGTGATCGGTGATGAGGATGCCGATTTTACGATCGCGCAGTTTAGCAATAATGGTTTGAATTTCGTCTACTGCGATCGGATCGACGCCTGCAAACGGTTCGTCTAAAAATAGAAACATGGGCCCGTCTCGCCCTGCGGCTAAGGCTCTGGCCAGTTCAGTCCGCCGCCTTTCTCCCCCTGATATTTGAATTCCCAAACTAGATGCTATTTTTTCTAAGCGAAATTCTTGCAATAGGAAATCGACTCGCTCGCGCCATTCCCAGCGTGGCACTTGAGTTTGTTCTAGGACTAACAAAATGTTGTCCCGCACGCTCATGTTTCGGAAAATGCTTGCTTCTTGAGCGAGATAGCCAATTCCCAAATGTGCTCGCTGGTGCATCGCCAATTTAGTGATGTCTAAATCGTTTAGCCAAACGGTGCCTTGATTTGGTTTTTCTAATCCGGTTGCTATGTAAAATGTTGTGGTTTTGCCGGCACCGTTGGGGCCTAGCAATCCTACGATTTCTCCTTGGGCTACTGACAGGTTGACGCGGCTGACTACATTGCGTTTTCCGTAGGACTTGTGAATATTTTCGAGTACAATTTTCATTTTCGCTCCCGGCAACCTCTACAAGCTCAATTTCAGACTGCAGCTTTGTGCGATCAACTCTCTAATTTAAATTTTACCTTTTCAAGTTTGTGACTTTTATAAAGACGAAATTTCGCATCTATCCCAAGTAGTATGTTTTGGCTGAGGCGAAATTTCGCTGCTGCGATCCACTGTTACCGGGGGGCTGTAGTTGGACGTGGGGAGCCAACTGCATTTTGAGCTGCCGCATCTTGTTCCGGGGCAACCAAATAAACAGATTCTACCTGTCCTGGGTTGTCTGGCAGGGCAATAAACCGCCCTTCGTCGATGAGGTATGTTATGGTTTCGCCGCGCAGGCTGTTGCCCTGCTGCAATACGTAAACATCTCCGCTGAGAATGATCCGGCGCTCGCGGCTGAAATATTGAGCTTGAGCCGCAGTTGCTTGTATTTGGCGGGCTGGATAGTTGATTTGGACGTTGCCGCGGGCTGTCACGATGCCGGTTTTGGAGTCGGCTTCTTGAATGTCCGATCGCACGCTGAGAGTGCGGGGCGGCCCGGCTTGCGGGTAGGTGGGAGAGGCGATCGCGCCTGCCAGAGTGAGGGGCAACAGCAGCGATAATCCTTTGAATATTCGGGAATTGAGTAGTTTAGCGGAGGGCATCATAGCTTACAAGCCTCAAAATTTATAAAATTGCTGAAGGGCATTATCTCACCCCCAGATTTTTCTCTATGGAGATTAGATCTCCCACAGGCGAGAGTTAGGTATTTTATCTTAACGGCCGTGAAAAATTCCCGTGAGGTCGATCGACCTGCCCGAGAGCGTCAACCAATTATCCTAGCAAGACAATAGCCATTTTCACGACGTGTTTGGCTGATTTGCTGGATTTGCAAGTTTTTTGACGGTTGCTCGCCTCGGGAAGTTTCTGGCAAACTCTCTACGTACTAAGGCATTAGCTGTCCGCAGTGAGTTCGGCAAATTTTGATTTATTAGGTTCTTTCTTTAAATTAGTTTCCATCTCATTTGAGCATTCGCGGGGGCTGTATTTTTCTAGGATAGGGAAAGCTGGCGATCGATCGTCCGAAGTTGCGGGCGATAATGCTCCGCATCCCTAGCGCGATCGCATTTCACCTGTCGGTGAAAAATGCAACGTCGTCCATCGCACACCGCAGATAGACTTTGCATCACAACCGATCAACTTTCGGGGGTTGGTGTGCATGAGCGTTATTGTGTGGCGATCGTTCCCACCTTTTTTCAGATATCATCATAACCGTAGAACTTATAGGGAGGTTGCAAATCATTAGATCTTCGCAAATAGAAATCACAGAGTTCCTGAAAAGAGTGAACAACAATGGCTTCCTCTCCTTCATGAGGCAAAATGAACCAACGATTTAGGTCAGATGGATGGAACAGAATATCGTCACCGCTAGGGCTATCAAAGAATGGGACACACTCAATAGCTTGAGCTTGTGTAAGTACATCGGGATTTTTAGCCCAGAACCAGTCCCCAGACAATCTACCACGAACCTCACTAAGATAGCTATCCAAAATTTCCTGTGGAGGAAGTGTTCTTATGCTCAGGTCGGTTTCGCCCAGTCCTAATGTATTCACGAACGCACGGTAATCTTCCGGAAATAGAAAGCCTAGACAATCCTCAATCGCAGATAAATCTTGAATAGAGATGGGCTGTAGCGGTGGAGTCGCTACAACAAACGAAATGCCTCGAAATTCAACTATATCCATACTTTTTAAACTTGATGGAAACCGCTTCAAGGCAACCTCAAACTACTGAAATCAACAACCTAAGCAGCACAACTTATAATTGTATCGCATCTGCTGTACAACATATGGTATAACCTGAAAATACCGCGATTTTCCCACCCTTCTTACCTACCGTTGGAATCTCCTTTTCTCAATCGGGTTTCACCTTCTACTTTGATAATTCGTGGCAATTGCAAGCCTGCAACTTCTGTACCTGCGAACAACGGCACAAATTCTGCTACTTTTTCCGGGCCAGCTTGTTGCAAAGCGCTCAAAAGTTTAGCACTTTGTCCGAGCAACTCTTCAACGGCAATTCCGGCATAACTCGGCTGATAATAACTGAGCCGATTTATTCCTTCTCCCAGCAAGATTACCGCACCGCGCCAGTTTTGATTTCCTAAATGATAAAGCGCGACCGCAATTTGCAATATTCCCTGATAAAACCTTTTTTCCGGCTCGCCGGCTTCCATCCACAAAGCCTCTAAAGTATCGTGACAAGCGTAAAATTCTTGGCTGTTAAACTGTTCGATACCTTGCCAAAATTCGAGCGGGATTTCCTCTGTCATTTGATTGGAGATTCGCGATTTTCGATGGCGGATGCGTGTTTGAGTAGGCGGCGATCGATTTCTTTTAAATAGCTAAGTCTTAAAAATAGGAAAAATAACGACCTGTTTTCCAAACTCCTGCCATTTCACGACCGCCTACTTAAACGATTACATAGTATCTCTGACAGCTTGAATCTGATCCATTCCTATTTCCTGATTAGTTCCAGCGAAATCGTTATCTGGCGTCAGAAATAACATACAGTGACACTCTTTGCGCTCGCGCATGGGAATGCAGGGACAGTTCCAGTAGGCGGCTTTTACTTCGGCTTCTTTATCTTCGTAATGGCGACAAGGGCATAAGGGAGCGCCTAGTTCATCCTTGTGTTTTGCTAGTCCTTCTATCACGACAGCAGTGACGGAAGGTTCGGAACAAAAGTAAGTTCCCGTGCGCTTGGCGTAGGTTTCGGAGAAATTCTTCATCGCCTCCAAAGTTTTTTCGTTGGAGAGTTTAGATTTTTCTGTTGTGTTCATAGTTTAGGATCGGAGTTGAGGATGCTACGAGCTTTTGACAATTGTAGCGCAGAATGTGATTTTAAACACTGGTATATTTCTGTTTAGTTACAAGGAAGAAAACCTTGACAAAGATTGAGTTTTAGGTTGTTGGTTTTTTAGTGGTTTTTGTCTATCCCGGAGGGTGCGGGAAACTGGCGGTAGACCCGGTTTTTGGAGCTGCCAAAAGATTTGGGCGATCGATCGCCCTCAACTATCATCCCCCAAAGGGGATAAAAATCGGATAAGATAGCACGGCACTCTTTCTGTGACGGTTATAGGCACGGCATCTGATGGCAACTTCCCCGAACCGCACCCACAGCAAAAAATCTCCTCCTTCTGGGCTGATTTGGCCGGCTGACACCGAGTTAGTCGGATTAGTGTTTGAATTGACTCCCCGTGCTGCTAGCCATCTGTACGCGCAGTATGCTATAGGTTTGCACGCTTGGTTTTTAGGTCAAGTACAACAAACTGACCCGGATTTATCGAAACTTTTGCGCGATGAACAGTCAGAAAAAGCCTTTACTCTTTCGGGATTGGAAGGTGATTTGCTCCCCGGTGGCAAAGAATTTCAGCTTTTGGGCGATCGAATTTATCGCTGGTACGTAACAGGACTTTCAAAGCCAGTAGTGCAGTGGCTGAGTCAGTGGCTGCAAAATTTGCCCGAAGAGATAGATTTGCGAAATGCTCCGCTGCTAATTCGCTCTTGGGATATTGCTTTTGCTCCCACAACTTACCAGCAATTATTAACAGCAAAACCCCCATTTTCGCCAACCATCAAACTTAGTTTTGTGACTCCTACAAGCTTTCGTAGCAAAAGCCATCACTTCCCTCTGCCAGTTCCCGAAAATGTTTTTCACAGCTATTTGCGTCGCTGGAATAACTTTTCTGGGGTAAATTTTGACCAAACAGAATTTTTGAATTGGATTGATGAAAATGCAATTATTAGCCGCCACAAATTGGAGTCGCAAAAGGTAGCGGCGGGCAAAAAAGGCATGGTAACGGGATTCACTGGGGCTGTGGAATTTGGGCTAGGGCGATCTGCTCACAATCGTCCTGATTTTGTACAATTATTTTATGCTTTGGGGCGGTTAGCGCCTTACTTCGGCACCGGCTACAAAACAACTTTTGGATTGGGACAAACGCGAGTACAATGGTTGACAAAAGCGCTACCTGAAGTGTCGATACAAAGCGTCTTGGCGGCGCGAATAGAGGAATTGACAAAGAAGTTTATGGCGCACAGAAAGCGTAAAGGTGGAAGTCGCGCTGCTGAGATTGCTGAAACTTGGGCAACGATTTTGGCGCGCCGGGAATTCGGGGAATCTTTGTTGGATATTGCTGCTGATTTGGAAATGCCTTATGAAACTGTGAAAACTTACGTGAAGTTGGCAAGAAGGGCTGTGAAAGTGGAGGATTAGCGCGAATTTGTTGACTGTTGACTGTTGACTGTTGACTGTTGACTGTTGACTGTTGACTGTTGACTACTGACTGATGACTAATGACTGATGACTGCTGACTAATGACTCTTAGTAAATAGGTATATGTCGTCTCGCTGATATTTTAGTTGAAATTGAGGGGTGTTTTTTAGTTGAGCTACTAAGTTATTAACAAAATCTCGATCGCTCATCCAGCCAGGATATCTGAGGTTCAGCAATATATAATCAAATTCTGCGAGATTTGCAGGCGGCGTGTTAGCCTGAGTTAATTTTACTACAGGGCGGTGCGCTAAGTGCGGAGCAATCTGAGCAGTTGTTAAAACACTGCCTTTGGTTTCTACAAGAGAAATTGCCTCTTTGGTAGCCGGCAAAGTGTCGATCCCCTTTAAATAAATAGTCCAAAAATAGCCGTATTTCGCTAAAGCTAAGAAAGCAATCAACGACCAAATTACAATGACTCTAGGCAAGGGATAATTAGGAAGTGGCAATCTCTCAAATATTGTTTTTCCCTTTTGCTGATTGGTAGCTGCCAAACTGGAAATTACGGCCACCAACAAAAACGGCAATATCGGCACAGAATATTGATGAATTAAATCCCGCTGAGCGGGGATATCGGAAAGAATATTCATCGCCAACATCGGCACAGCACTAATTAAAGATGACAGATGACGCGGGGACAGCCACCAAATTATAGGTAATAGCAATAACGCTAAATATCCAAAAGTATCTAAAGAAAACAAACGCCCTAAAACTAGATTTGGTTTCACTATTAAATTAATAGCAATTTCAAAAACAGAGTTTCCCAAATATTGATATCGCCCGATACCCGCGTGTTCTCTTCCCTGATTAAAATACGGTATAACTGCCTGAGTAACTACCAGAAACCAACCCGCGCCTAGAAAGAGAGCTATGAGCCCACAATTGCGTTTTTTGTCAAAACACAACAGCCACAAACCCATCGCAGCCACAGTTAAAGATAGCACGGCTTTGCAGCTCAAAACTAATACAATAGCAGCACAAAACCACAAGGTTTTATTCAGCCTCGCGGCTAAGATTGCTGCTAGCAATGCTGGTAAAGCAATTACTTCTGGGTGGAAGTCGAAGAGGTTGACATTAAATACTGCGGGATAAAGCAGATATACGGCTGAAATTGCAATTGCTTTTTGTTCGTTTAATCCGGCTTGACGTGCCAAACTCCAACTCGGCCAAGCGCCTAAAGCTAGGGAAACAGCTTGTACTAAAAAAAGCCAGTGAACATCTGGATATATTTTGTAAAGTAAAGCTAGTGGATAGAAAATAAAAGCGGCGTGGTCGCCCCAAATATTGATTGCCATTAAAGAGGAAAATGGCGTTTGATTTTGGGAGATTAAATAAATTGCTTGGTCAAAAATTGCTAAGTCGAATGCAGTTGACTGAAACAAAGCGTGCCGCGCGCTGCTGGCGGTAAATAAGACTATCGTTGTCACGACAATCATTAAAAATACTGGATGAGTTTTTAGGAATTTTAAAGTTCGCATTTTATTATTTAATCAGCGATTCGTTTAAATAGCATAACTTCGTTTTTTTGATAAGTTAATTTAAAATCGGGAGACTTTTTCAGTTGCTTTGCTAAGGTATCACCAAGTTTTTCAGTATCAGGCCAGGGATGGCGCAGGTTTAATAATATGTATTGAAATTCAGCTAAATTTGTTTGGGGCGAAATTTGTGAAAGCAATTTTACTATTGGGCGATGGGCAAAGTGAGGGGCAAGTCTATTATCGGTTAAAATACTGCTTTGGGGTTGGACTTGTGCGACTGCTTCGCGTGTAGCTTGCCAGGTATCTAGTCTATTTAGGTACAGATAAAAATCTTTATATTCGCCCAGACATAGGAAAATTAGTAATGACCAAATTATCATGATTCTCGGCAATTGAATTCCCCGCCAAAGTTGAGAAATTCGGAAGTTTTTAATTTGTGGCAGATTCACCCCTGTTAAAAACTGTTGCTTATTTGCTTGATCTTCTTCCTTGTTGCCTTTTATTTCTTCCCTCTTCCTGGTTTCTTCCTTCGCGATTACTGCTAAAAATAAAAAGGGAATTACAGGTACTGAATACTGATAGGCTAAGCTGCGTTGAAATGGCAAGTCAGAGAGGATATTGATCAGGAGGGTAGGGAGGGCAGGAATTAGCGCTGTTAGATATTGTATCCGTAGTTTGCCCGAAAATGGCAATAGCAGCCAAATCACAGGTAAGGTGAGGAGAAATAAATATTTGAATGTATCGAAGGAAAGAATTTTTCCTAATACTAACTGTGGTTTTAATATGAGATTGATGATAATTTCTAGTACGGATTTTCCTAAATAGCTGTAGCGCCCGACTCCAGCGACTTCGCTGCCGCTAAAGAAGGGGATTATTTTCTGGGAAGCTATCAAAAACCAAGCTGCACCTAGCAAAAGTGCGATCGCCCCGTACCGTTGCTTTTTTTCGCAAAAAAACAGCCAGAAACCCATAGCAGCAACGGTTATGGACAAAACCGCCTTGCAACTGAGAACTAACACAATAGCGGTACAAAACCACACAATTTTATTTAAACGCGCTGCCAAAATTGCGGCAAAAAGTGCGGGTAAAGCGATTACTTCCGGGTGAAAATCAAATAAATTGATGTTAAATACCACCGGATAGAGCAAATAAATCAATGCGATCGCACGGGATTGTTCTTGATTCAAACCTGCCAAACGCGCTAAACTCCAGGTAGGCCAAGCCCCCAGGGATAATGCAACTGCTTGTACCAACAGCAGCCAATGCACATCTGGGTAAATTTTGTACAGCAAAGCTAGCGGATAATAGATTACCGCTGCGTGATCGCCCAAAATATGAATCCCCATTAAAGAAGAAAAAGGCGTTTGGTTTTGGCTGATTAAGTAAATTGCTTGGTCAAAAATTCCCAAATCGAAAGCAGTTGATTGGAATAAAGCGTGGCGTAAACTGCTACACAACAAGAAAATTGCCGCAGCAGTCGCGATCGCCCAAACCAAACTCGACGGTAGCTGGGATCGACCTTCATCTATATTTTCGGCGATCGAGACACTGATGTCCTCACGGTCATCAGCAAAATTTTCCCTATTCTGCATGAAATCTGGCACCTTGTGGTCAATCGATTTTAGATTTTAGATCTTAGATTTTAGATCGAAGCATTGACCCCACGGATAAATTCGGGGGCTCCTTTATCGGATACAGGTTTTTTATTTCTGGACGGATGAATCACGTGGCGGGTATCCTGGATGCTTTCGGTCACTCAAAATATGATTCCATCGAATGTGCTTTCCACGCAATAGTTAACCACTAATTTTTATCCCCGCAATCGTAATATTAGAATAATCCACAAAACCTTAAAAAATTGTGAAAGCAATAACTCTTCTCGGATCCACAGGCTCGATCGGCACTCAGACTCTGGATATTGTAGCTCAATACCCCGATCAATTTCGGATTGTCGGGTTAACCGCCGGACGAAATGTAACGTTGCTGGCCCAGCAAATTCGCCAGTTTCGACCGGAAATTGTTGCGATTTGCGACGAAGATCAATTACTGGAATTGAAGGAGGCGATCGCAGACATCGACCCTCAACCTATTTTACTTGCTGGCGAGTCAGGCGTTGTCGAAGTTGCCCAATACGGTGACGCTCAAGCCGTCGTCACTGGCATAGTTGGCTGTGCCGGTTTGCTGCCAACAATTGCGGCTATCAAAGCAGGCAAAGATATCGCCTTAGCCAATAAAGAAACATTAATCGCTGGGGGCCCGGTTGTCAACCCCTTAATCGAAAAATACGGCGTTAAAATATTACCTGCTGACTCGGAACATTCGGCAATTTTTCAGTGCCTCCAAGGTGTTATGGTTGGCGGGTTGCGGCGAATTATTCTCACTGCTTCGGGGGGTTCTTTTCGAGATTTGCCGATCGACAAATTAGCAGGAGTAACAGTAGCCGATGCTTTGAAACATCCAAATTGGTCGATGGGGCAGAAAATCACGATCGATTCTGCTACTTTGATGAATAAAGGATTAGAAGTCATCGAGGCTCATTACTTATTCGGAATGGATTATGACGACATTGATATTGTCATCCATCCTCAGAGCATAATTCACTCGTTAATTGAGTTGCAAGATACCTCGGTTTTGGCGCAATTGGGATGGCCGGATATGCGTTTGCCGCTGCTTTACGCTTTGTCTTGGCCGGAGCGAATTCATACAGATTGGGAACGGCTCGATTTGGTAAAAGCTGGGGATTTAACTTTCCGAGAACCAGACCACGAAAAGTATCCTTGTATGCAGTTGGCTTATGCGGCGGGACGTGCGGGCGGTTCGATGCCTGCGGTGCTGAATGCGGCAAACGAACAGGCGGTAGCGCTATTTTTGCAGGAGAAGATTCAGTTTTTGGATATTCCGAAGTTGATTGAGAAGGCGTGCGACAAACATCAAGCCGATAACTGTGAAAGTCCTGGTTTAGACGATATTTTGGCTGCGGATAGGTGGGCGCGGCAGGAAGTTTTGGCAGATAGTATGGAATTGGGCGATCGTATTCTTTCGGTTCGCTAATTCTATCAGCCGACTTGTACTTACCCACAAGCCCTAGGAGTGAATAAATTCCCCGTCTCATAGAAGACAGTCGGTTGAAACTTATATCTTGCACCATTCTCAATAAGCCTTTTAGGAACAGGCAAGATGCCTGTTCCACAAGAAAATTCACTCTTTGTGGAACAGGCATCTTGCCTGTTGCTGATACTGGTGCAATATCAGAGTTGAAACAGACTGCCGAACCTTGATAAATATCCAGTCCTCTTCAGAGGACTTTAGCTATGAGACAGGGGTTTCAACCCCTGACGGACTATGCCAAAAAGTGCAAAATATCGGCAAAACCATATTAAAGCTTGACCTGATTTTAGTTTTTTATTGACTAACTCCCAACTTGTGCCGCAAAATCAGCCGCACTCATCTTTTCGTACATTTCAAAAGGTTGGTGAATCCAAGGATTGTCCGCCAAATAATCTACATAATAATCCGGCTTTGCAACAGAACAAGCCTTGTACCAGAGTACAGCAGTCCGAATTTCCTGAATATCCTCGCCGTAGCGATTCTTGAGCCAAGCGATACCTTGCTCTAAACTAATTCCCGAATCCACCAAATCGTCAACCAGGAGAATGCTGCTGCCCAAATTATCGCCCACCATTGTCAAATCGCGGGCAAACTCGATCGCGCCCCGGACATTTCCCTCGGCCCCACCATAGGACGAGGCCGCTAAAATCGCCAGAGGTTTGTCGAAAATCCGCGACAGAGTATCTCCAACCCGCAGCCCTCCCCTCGCCAGACAGACAATTCGATCGAATTTCCACTGAGATTCCTCAATTTTTACAGCCAAATCCTCAATTTTCCGATGGTACTCAGCCCAAGAAACGTAAAGGTCACTCATTCCTAATATTATTTAAATATCAAAGGTATTATTAAATATTTTGGGGAAAATGACATGGATGCAGATGAACTTCTCAGACGGTATGCAGCCGGAGAACGGGTTTTTCACAAAGTAGACCTGAGCGGTGCCAATATGTCAAGGACAAATTTGCGCGATATTGACCTGAGTCACGCTAATTTAAAAGGTGCAAATTCGATCGGTCTCACCCTATACAGAGCTAATCTGTATCAAGCAGATATCAGTCAAGCCAACCTCTCCCAAGCCAACCTCATGTCCGCTAATTTTGGCGAATGCGAGGCGGTGGGAGCGAACTTGAGCGGAGCCATCTTGCGGAGTGTCGTCTTCAGTGGAGCCGATTTAACGGGGGCGAGTCTCAGGGGTGCAGACATGAGAGATGCAAACCTTCAGGGGGCAATTTTGATTCAAGTTTATGCAGTTAACGCTAACTTGCAAGGTGCCAACTTGACAGAAGTAAAGCTTTGCGGAATCAACCTGAGCAAAGCAAATTTAACCGATGCAAACTTAACACAAGCTGACCTCAGCCGTGCTAACCTAACTCAAGCAAATCTGAGTTGGGCTAATTTGACGGAAGCAAATCTGGAAAAAGCTGATTTGAAGGGAGCCGATTTGAGTGGAGCTAACTTGAGCTGTGCAAATCTCCATCAAGCAGATTTGAGCGGAGTTTCCCTTAAGGGAGCAAATCTCCGGGGAGCAAACTTGCATCAAGCTTCTTTGCGTGGGACTAATTTGGATGAAGCGAATCTGAGAGAGGCCATGATGCCTGACGGCACAATCTGTGACTAAATAAGCTGAGAAAATAGAAGTTAAAACGGCAGGGTGCCTATGGCGCACCCTACATTTAGGCTAATGCCTAATTTTTTTAAGGGGATTTAATTCTGCCTTCAAGTGACAGTGCATTTAAAGAGTAGTGGCAAAAAATTTAGCACCGAGTTTAATCTACAACTTTCAGCCAGCCCCGGCGAACTGCGTGGAGCAAGCGGTTGATGGCTGTTTGATCTTCTTCGGTAAGACAGTCATTTAACAGCGCTGTCTTGAGCTGTTGTCGGTGAGTGGGAGTCAGCAGACCGGAGTGATATACCTGAAAGACTAGCTCTGCAATAGTAAATTGAGGTAACAGCGTTTGGGTTGTCATCATGTGTTTTTTTTTGAACTCACTTTTGACAGTATTAACTAATTTTTCCAAAATTTATGTGATTCAACTACGGGAGTAAATGTGATCGATTGGCTCTTGATGAGTGATTTGTGTCAGCCGGACTAGGGGATCGGATATTTCCTCGATAGCCCTGGCACTGTAAACACAAACCCCGTCCCGATTTCTCGCTTTTGGCAACTCCGAAATCTCTACTTTTGGTTAAGAAACGGTGACAAATAAATTAAGATTTATCTATTAAGGAATGAGAATTAAATAACTTCCACTCTTGAAAGTGGGATGGGCGTCCCGCCCGTCCACTCATGACGGGCAGGACGCCCATCCCACAATAACAATTAAAATTGTAAGTTATTTAATTCGCGATCCTAAGAGATTACTAATGACTGCTAGCTAAATCGCATGGCTTAATTGAAGGTACAACTTTTAGCCTGTTTAGGAACCCGCTTTTACCTACATTTACCTAGTTTCTTGGTGTGGTCTTTGTTCCGTGGATATACTTAATAACCCGCCCAAAGACAGATACAAGTTTCCGATAGGAGTGGGCATCGATCCAAAATTTTAAGCTCTAGTTCAAGCTCCCAGATTCATATGTGAAGTCAATCTAAAATCTAAAATCTAAAATCTAAAATCTAAAATCGACTGGCTGCTTCCAATCAAAAATCCCGGCTTCTTCAAGAAACCGGTTCGAGTTTTTCGATCGCACTACAATTTTTTTTTGGAGAGGGTTAATGGATCGACCTACTCACTTCAATCTTATTGTTGGCAAAGCTTGACAGGAGAGAAAGTAAAAATACTCATCTCAACTTTTTGTGTGAGGAGACTAATCGGAAATCCTGACCCATCCGCGGCGGATGGCGTGCAGCAGGCGGTTGACTGCATCTCTGGCATCTTCGCTGAGAGCGCTTTGGCAGAGTTCGCGCAATCCGTGGCTTTGAGTGCGAGTCAGATTGCCTGAATTGGTGACTTGATAGAACAGTTCAGCGATCGCCCGATCGGATTTTAAAGTCAGAGCTTGCATGAAATCTCGTTGAACTCGACTATTATAATATCGAGCATTTGACAAAAGAGTAGGGTGATTGCAGTCGGCTAAGCTGTGCGATCGTTCTTGGCTCGATTTGTGACCGAAGTCTACCAGTATACGTGATTTAAATCACAGCAAACCCAATACCTCGATCGCATAAGCTATGATTGGGGTGGTAGCCTCCAGGTTTGACAAAACCTCGAAAAGCCCTGAACGCAAGGCTTTAAGTTTCCAATACCGCCGCGCAGCAGGAGTAATTCCGCTCAACATTGCAGGCTATGGACTTGCATAGCTGTGAAACTTTTGGTTTAAGACACTTGCAGCTTGTGGCTCAGGGCATAAAGTTGCGATCGGCGAGCCACCGCCTGAGATACAATAATTATAAATACTTCTATCCCATCTATAGACAGGGAGGTCAAAAAATGATAATGATTAGCTACTTTTCTATTGCCTTAATCGTTTTTCTTGTTTGGTTCAAAAGTTTTTGGAATGATACTGCGACATCTAAAAAAGACGTGATATCTTGGATAGCCTTAATAATCGGCCCTCTGGTTTGGCCTGTTGTTCTGCCCCTATCCCTTTTGCAAATTACTAGCAAAAAGTCTGTTGTACAAACAGCTCAATGCGAGCAAAAAATATAATAACTTTTGGAAGTAACTGGCTTCAACACACTCGCTTATCTCTTCCTAAATTATTCGGCGTGCATCGCTTTTGGCAGCGAGTAATTTATCTTGTTTCATACTAAAAAAATGCAGCTAGAAGGTAGAATCAAATAAAAATTCTGAATCCTAAAACAGTATTTTTTTACCGCTATCAAATTCTGCCTTCTGCTTTTTGATCCAGCCCAAAAACGGATACAAGTTTCCGACAGGAGTCGGCTGCTGCCCTAAATTTTAGGATCTTGTTCAAGCTCTCCGATTCATCTGTGGCATAAATCTCAAATCTCCAATCGTTGAACTAAGCGAGATTGACGCACGCCCTAGCCCACGTATCACGCCAAAGTCTCCAATTGACTGATGCCTAATTTTCTTCTGTCACATCGTGAATTAACGGTGCGGCTCAGTCAATCGATTGCGCGATTTTAGATTTTAGATTTTAGATTTTAGATTTGAAGCATTGACTTGCGCGAGATAAATTCGGGGGTTCCTTTATCGGATACAGGTTTTTTATTTCTGGGTACTGAGTCTGCTTTCGGAATGAATCACGTGGCGGGTATCCTGGATGCTTTCAGTTAAAATTGTTCCGGCAAAATTGTCAGACTCACATTGTCGAACAACGACCGCAATTTTTTTTTACTAAAAAATTATCTGCCACATCAACCAAGCTCAAAATAAATATGTAATGTAACATGGCCTGTTGCTTGCAAAAATATAACTTCAGACATATTTTCGTCGGTCGCTGACCAACTTAAGAATTTTCATTACTTCCGACCACTGCGTACCATTAATCGAAGGTGGGAAAATCCTGGCGAGGCGTGGAAAAACAGCTAGACTCTTTGCCATTTAAGCTTTTCGGGATCCCTTTATTCAAATCGTAGCAGCTCTAAGCAGGAAATTGTAGAGTTCGTTTGCGCCCAAAATCCCTAACTCTTACCGCAGTTAGATAGACAATTCAAGGCAGAGACTGCAATATGAAATAGGCAACCAAAACTGTTTCAAGTCTCAAGTACGACTTATTTTTGGCGATCGGGCATCAGGAGTGTATAACGCGAGCCAGCTAAATTTTTGGAAGTACGAGATGTTTGGGAACTTCAAAAAAAAAGTGCCGTCACGGTATCCAAATTAGTTATTTGCATAAAAAGTAGGAGTCAAAATGAACGAAGTATCTGAGAAACCAATTTATAGAGTTCTTCATCTATTGTCGCTGCTAGCGCTGGCATACTATGGAGCTACTTCCATCAATTATATTTTCGAGAGTGACTCTCACGCTCACATCTACAAGTACGACAGCCAGAGCAATTATAACGCCTCACCAGCGCAACTAGAAGCACACCGCTAGGAATAAGTAGAGATTTTCTCTGAATGACTGCCGGCTCAAATTTCGGGGAATTGGCTAATCGTTAATGATCGGCTCGAAGTTAACAACCATTAGTAAAAAAGTCTTTGCTAAAAACTCAATATTTTCACTCACAGGTATTAGCCATCGAATGTACCGCAAAAATTAACTATTTAATTTGTTCTCAAAATAGACCAGAGTGATGAAAGGATGGCCAAGCATTTTCATCAGTAAGAGCCTTAAGAGCTTTAGTAATCGCTTCATCAAGAACATTTGAAGGTGGATATGCTTCAAAAGGGAAAATCGCTTGGATTTTTGCCCACTACAGCTCGATGGGAGATAAATCCGGCGAGTATCGAGGTAAGAATTTTACATTGGCTTTGATAGATGCCATCAAAAAATTGACGGCTTCAGCATTCATGATAAACAGGTAAATTATTCATAACTACAATGGGGCTAACCCATAACTGGGGCAGGATTCGCCAGCAGCCCAAAAATTTATATCCTAGTTCCAGTTCCCAGATTCATCTGTGGACTAAATCTAAAATCTAAAATCTAAAATCTAAAATCTAGTGACATTACCCTCACAAATCTACCGGCCCACCGTTGATCCCAACTTTTGACCAAAAGACGATCGCGCTACATTGTCTGATTGTGCGGATGGATGCGGATCGTGGTTGAAATGACGGATGGGGGTTGAAAAACTGGGTTTTTAGCCAAAATTCTATATTGAGCGTGAGGGATTTGGCTGGAAACATCAAGGCGATGAGGCTCAAAAGTTCGTCCGGGACTGTATTGGGAGCCACTTTTGATTGAATCCGGCCTCCAGCGTGCGTGGGCTTGCTTTCAAAGCGAGTTACAAACTTTTGATTTCTGGGGAACTATTGGCGAAAATCAAAAGTCTGGTCAAGTACAGTGTACTTAAAAAAATCGCAGCTCAGTTCCAGCCTCATTGCGGGCGATCGAACTCTCCGGCGATGACAGGGCCCGCGGGCCCGGTGCAACTTCTCAATCTTGAGAGCATACTTCCATTAAAAATGGTCTCTGTGTATCTTCCGGGTATTGTTTTAATAATGACTAGCCATATCGATGGTCATTATGGTAAACTCGCAAACGTTTAAGTGGAATATTTTCGTGTTAGAGGAGGCAGTGGTGGAGTCGAGAGTCAAAAGCAGGAAACAACCGAGATTTGCTGCTCAACGAATACAGGATTCAACTCGCGCTCCCAGGCTCGCTGCTGACAATTTAAATTACATGACAGCTTATAGCAGCCGGGTCAATTAGGGTCTCAACCGATGTCCGGTTTCATTTATTGAATCCCTTTGGAGGGAAAAGTGTATTGTAGAAAAATGATTGATCTTTTAGGAGGAGTGTAAATGACACAGGTAACAAATCCAACAACACCAACTACACAACCAGGCGGTGTCGGTGGCGGTGGCTCAACCATTATTGGCACCCCCGTAGGCGCTAACAGGTTGAACGGCAGCCCCGGCAGCGATATCATTCTGACTTTTGAGGCCGCTGATGTCATCGCTGGTGGCACTGGCAACGACCTGATTATATCGGGTGGCAACAATGATAGTGTCGGCGGCGGCGACGGCAACGATACCGTCATTTCAGGCAGCGGCAACGATGTGGTCGCTGGCGTTAGCGGCGATGACTTAATCTTTGGCGGTAAAGGGAATGACCTGGTAGACGGTGGCGATGGCAACGACTTGGTTTCTGGCGACAGAGGCAACGACACTGTACTTGGCGGAAGTGGCAGCGATACAGTCTTTGGTGGCCAAGGCAACGATCTTGTCAGCGGTGGCGATGGCAACGACACTCTCTACGGCGGTAAAGAAAACGATACTGTCGATGGTGGCGCTGGCAATGACTTGATCTCTGGCGACAGAGGCAGCGATGTCCTGATCGGCGGTGCTGGCAGCGATACGTTCTACTTCGCGAGTGCTGGTGGCGATTTCGGCGTAGACACGATCACTGACTTTACCCCAGGCGAAGATAAGATCCGCTTGAAACAGGGCGGTGTGTTCGCTGGCTTGGGCAGCAGCTTCGAGGCAAGCGAGTTTGTCGTCGTTTCTAATTTCAACGAAGCTACTCCAGGAACAGCCACGACGAACAAGTTGGTCTACGACCCAACAAGCGGTAAGTTGTTCTTCAACGGCGCCAGCGGAGTGCTAACTGTTGCTCAATTGCAGCCTGGCCTGACTATTACCTCGAACAACTTCGAGTTGTTCTAAAACAACTGGCAGTTGTGGGGCAGCACCGGATAAGATTCGGGGCTGTTCTCACAAAGCCGGTAGTTTTAAAGGATTTCAACCTCACTCTGCTACAAGCGGGGTGAGGTTGAAATCTTCAATGCAGGAACTGAAGCAGGGGCAGTTAAAAAAAATCGATCGACAGTTATTGATAAAATTAACCGATCGCCCGATCGGGCAAAATATAAATAGAAAGTTTTTAAATTAGAATTTCTAGGTTTTACTGAAGCGGTAAAGAAACCGCAACTGCACCGCTAGCAATGAGCACTGAAGAATATATCCGGCAAGCCCAAATTTATTTGAACCGGGGGAAGTTAACTGAGGCGATCGAGTTTTGCAACAAGGCGATCGAACTTCAACCGTTTTCGCCCTCGGCTTACACGACTTTAGGGGAAATTCTCGAAGCTCAAGGCGATCCGACGGCGGCAAGAGACGCTTTTGTGCAAGCTTTGGAGATTTCGCCCCAGTTTTTTCTGGCTCATGCTTATTTGGGTCAACTTTACAGCGACTATGCGTGGCTGGATGAGGCGGTTTTTCACTACCGACAAGCTCTGGATTTGAAACCAGATTGGGCCCAAGTTCATTATAACTTGGGAAATATTTTTCACAAGCAGGGTAATTTGTTGGGGGCGATCGACTGTTACCGAAAGGCGATCGCCCAAAAACCGGATTATCTCGATGCTTTATACAATCTGGCTGTGGTTTTAGGTGAAAATAGTCAGCTCGAAGCGGCAATGGATACCTACCGACAGGCGATCGCTCTAAAGCCGGATTACGTGGAAGCTTACAGCAATCTGGGTGTGATTTTGCTCAAGGACGATCGGGCTGCTGAGGCGATCGAGGTTTACCAGCGGGCGATCGAGATTAAGCCGGATTGGGCGACGCTGCACAATAATTTGGGTCAAGCCTTGCTGGACAAAAATCCCGATAGGGCGATCGCATCTTACCTCACAGCTATTGAGTTGGAGCCGGACATGGTTTTGGCTCACTACAATCTGGGGAAAGCGTGGCAATTGCAGGGGGAACATTCGGCGGCGCTTGCTTGTTTCGGTCGCGCGATCGAGCTCAATTCCGACTATATTTCAGGCTATACAGACGCCGGGTTTTCTTTGATGGTTTTGGGCAAAATTGCTGAAGCCATGCCTTATTTTGAGCGGGCAATAGCTCTGAAGCCTGATTTTGTTGAAGCCTACTGCCGCTTAGGAGACAGGCGCAGAGTTGCGGCGGTAGAAGATGATGAATTGTCCAGGGCGATCGCTGCGTGCGATCGATTTCTCACAGCATTGATGGGAAGTTCGGCAACGGATTTTGTAGCGGATGTCACGGATGTCACGGATGTCACGGATGTCACGGATTTAACAGATTTAAAAGTAAATAAAAAAGATGGTGTGGCTAGATATTTGTCAAGTGCAGCTTGCGAATTACCTGTTGCTGAAATTTGCGATAATTTAGCCGAAATTTACTTGCATTTAGGAAATGCTTTAACAGAGTACGGCGGGCATGAATCTGCCACCGCTTATTATCAAAAAGCTTTGCAAATTCAGCCACAAAATGCAGAGATTTACTGGCGGGTGGGAAATTCCTTAGCCCAGCAAAAGCGGTTCATTGCAGCAATTGCCGTTTACCGCATGGCTTTGACGATTCAACCTGCTTTACCGCAGGTTTATTTTGAGTTGGCAAAACTGCTGGAAAAACAGGGGCGCTGGGAACGGGCGCTCGATTATTATCAAAAAGTTTTAGAGTTGCAATTGCACGGGTATGGGGAGCAGAAAGAGTGGAAAAAACTGAGTTTTATCTTGCCAGATAGCACTTCTATCAAACCTCCTGACGGTATTTATTTATCGAGTTGGGATTGGCTGGTTAATGCTAAGTTGGAGGCTGACAATTATGTGGAAATATTTTGGCAACCTGCACCCGAAGCAAGTGCAGAAAATATTCCGAATTCCCAATTTGCGAGATCCAATTCCCAATTGGCAAATTCCGATTGTGCGGGGTTAACTTGCGGGCTGTGTTTGCAGCGACTTTCTAAGTGGTTCGATCCGGTGCATTTGGGTTGGGGAATTTGCCGTTTGTCCAACTCGCAACCGCTACCTGTGGAGTCGCCCAAGACTTTTGTGGCGGCAATTCCCAACGGGCGAGTTTGGATTGTGCCGCAGGAAAATTATTGGCTGATTTGCAAGGCGATCGCTGTAATTACTCCTGACAATTATTTGTTGGCTGATGTGTCGAGAGATTATCCGGGATTTTTGCCGGGATGCGAAAAGCATGATGTGAGGAAACACAGCGTTTTTCAGTTAGAATCCTTTCCAGGTTTAAAGCAAATTGACGGTAGCGTGGCGGTGCTTTCGGGTTTGTCTGGAAATGTCTATTTTCACTGGATGGTTGATGTTTTGCCACGGATAGAATTGCTGCGGCACAGCGGTAGGGATTTGGCGGAGATTGATTGGTTTTTGGTGAATAGTTGTCAGCACCAATTTCAGCGGGAAAGTCTAAGAATTCTGGGCATTCCAGAAGAGAAAGTCTTGGAGAGCGATCGCGTGCCTCACATTCAAGCAACCGAGTTGATTGTGCCGTCTTTTGCGGGATATTTGGGCTGGCCTTCTGGGTGGGCGATGGATTTTTTGAGGCGCGAGTTTCTCAAGGAAATTATACCTAGTTCGAGCTATCCAAAACGCATTTACATCAGCCGCAGCAAAGCAAGATATCGACGAGTTTTGAACGAGGAAGATGCGGTTGAGGTTTTGGAGAACTTTGGGTTTGTTTCAATTTTTCCTGAGTCGATGTCTTTGGCAGAGCAAATTGCTCATTTTTCCCACGCTGAGGTAATAGTTGCAGCCCACGGCAGCGGATTGACAAATACAATTTTTTGTGGCAAGGGAACTAAAGTAATTGAGTTGGTGTCGCCTCACTATATCAGCCATTATTACTGGGGAATCAGTCAATATTTGCAGTTGGAACATTACTTTTTAACGGGCGAGGCTTTTGAATGCTATCCTATTAGACAGTTGATGTATCAGAATTCGCTGACTGAGGATATTTTAGTGAACTTGAGTTCGCTGAAAAGGATGGTTGAGGTGGTGGGTTTGAGTTAGTTGGTGTCTGGAGCAAGTTTAATTATGCCCTCGATTGAGAAGATGGAAAAGGCAGCGGTTGATTTGAGTCGGCAAGCAGAAGTTTATTTAGCCGAAGGAAGGTTAAATGAGGCAGTTGCTGCTTGCGAGTCAGCGTTGAAAATTGAACCGAATTTGGCGGCAGCTTGTCAGACGCTGGGAAAGGTGATGCAGGTTCGAGGTGAAATCGAGCAAGCTAAGCAGTGGTATGAAGCGGCGATCGATCGCAATCCAAATTTGCCGGAAGTTTATGCTAATCTCGGCATTTTGTATTCTCAGGGGAAACAGTGGGAAAAGGCGATCGCCAATTGTGAAAAAGCGATTTCGCTAGCGCCGAATTTTGCTGCTGTTTATCGGCAGTTGGCGAGAATTTGGACGCAGTTGGAGAAGCGAGAAGAGGCGGCAGACTGTTGGTATCAAGCTTTTAATATTGAGCCGAATTGGGCAACTGCTGAGGAGCACGTCACTCTGGGAAATAGTTTGGTTGAATTGGGAAAGTTCGATCGCGCTATGGAGTGTTATTCGCGGGCAATTAAGTTAAACCCGCAACTGGCAACAGCTTATCACAATTTGGGGGAAATGCTGATTGGCCAAAAACGGTGGGATGAGGCGATCGCCAATTACCGACAAGCCATTGCCATCAATCCAAATTCTTTTGAATCTTACCACAGTTTGGGTAAAACTTGGGCGGAGCGAGGAGAATTAGATCGGGCGATCGCCTGTTACCGCAAAAGCATCGAACTCAATCCAAATTATGCTCGTGCTTACGTGGGTTTAGGTAATGTTTTGGTGCAGAAGCGCGAGTTGGATGAAGCTATTAAATGTTACCGTCAGGCTCTTGAAATTAATGATAATTCCTACTGGGCATACAATTGTTTAGGGGAAGCTTTGGCTCAAAAACAACTGTGGCCAGAAGCTATTATTTGCTACCGCAAAGCTATTGAATTAAATCCCAATATTCCTTGGTTTTATGTCAATTTGGGAATTGCATTAACCAGTGAACAATCCTGGGATCAAGCTGTGGCTGCTTACCTGCACGCGGTTCAGATTGAGCCGAATTTGACGGGAATCAATCAGAGGTTGGGATATGTTTTGCGGAAGCGCAGCGAATCGGGTTTAGACAGCACAATCGCAACTTATTGTCAAGGTATCGAGGTACTTGCCAGCGGGAAAATTTACCACAAATTGCTGGGAATTGAGTTAGATGGAGCAGAGTTTTATATAAATTTAGGCAATATTTTAGCGAAACAAAAGCTGTTGGAAGGTGCGATCGTATTTTATAGCATGGCACTGAAGATTGAACCCAATGCTGCGGAAGTTGTTGCAAAACTCCAGGAGGTTCGGGCGAAACAACATGAGTTATACGCACAAATTGCCACTTACCGTCGCCAAATAGAAATCGATCCGAGCAATTCTAACCCTTACAACGATTTAGGAAATATTTTACCCCAATTAGGGGAATTGGAAGAAGCAATTATTTGCCACCAAAAAGCGGCAGAATTGAGGAGTTGGCCTGAGTGTGCGGCGAAAGATTATCAATTTACCCAAGATTGGTTTACCCACAATATTCCTATTTGGAAACGGCATTTGCAGGAATTTACCGGGATTACGGATTTTCAAGTTGTGGAAATCGGCAGTTTTCAGGGAATGTCGGCTTGCTGGCTGCTGGATAATATTTTAACTCATCCGACGGCAAAGATTACTTGTATTGATTTGTATTTTCAACAACATTTTAAGGGCAATATTGTTAAAACGGGAGCAGCCGATCGGGTAATTGAATTAGAAGGTTACTCTCAAGATTTGTTAGTGAATTTAAATTCGGAATATTACGATGTTGCTTACATTGACGGCTGTCACAAACCCACAAGTGCTCTGCAAGATGCGATTTTATCTTGGAGGTTGGTGAAAGTTGGGGGCTTGATGATTTTTGATGATTACGAGTTTACGTTTCCCGACAGCCCGGAGCAAGATACTAAAATTGGGATAGATGTTTTTTTGGAGATGTTTGGAAGTCAGTTAGAAGTAGTACACAAAGGCTATCAACTGATTGTCCAAAAAATCGGCAATCAAAGTTTGGGCGCCGAGCAAACTTTGTTGTCTCTTGGTTGGGAAAAGTTGGGGGATATTGCGGCAAATGCGGGTTATTTGGATGAGGCGATCGCCCGCTATCAAACAGCTATTAAAATTAAGTCGGGCAACTACTTAACTTACCACAAGTTGGGTAAAGCTCTGCAAGAGAAAGAACTGTTTGACGAAGCTAGGGCAGCTTACCAACGGGCGATCGCACTCAACCCTAATTTTAGTTGGTCTTACCACTTTTTGGGGGAAACTTTGCAGGCGATTGAGGAACACGAGGAAGCCGCTGCTGCTTACCGCAAAGCTATTGAGTTAAATCCCAATTTTTGTTGGACTTACAACAATTTAGGCGATGTGCTGATGGAGCTTTCTGAGTGGGAGGAAGCTGCTGTTGCTTACCGCAAGTTAGTTGAACTAAATCCCGATTTTTGTTGGTCTTACGACAGATTAGGTAAGGCTTTGGTTGCACTGGAAAATTGGGGAGAAGCTGCCCTTGCTTACCGCAAGTTAGTGGAACTCAATCCCGATTTTTGTTGGTCTTACGACAGATTAGGTAAGGCTTTGATTGCATTGGAAAACTGGGAAGAAGCGGCGGCGGCTTACCGCAAAGCTATTGAATTAAATCCCGATGATTGTTGGTTGTACAATTGTTTGGGGGAAGTTCTGGAATTCCAAGAAAATTGGCCCGAAGCAGCAGTGGCTTTTGGTGGTGCTATTGAGCTAGAATCCGATCATAGTTGGCTGTACAAAAAGTTGGGTGATGCACTGCGGAATCAAGGGGAATTGGAAAGGGCGATCGCAATTTACGAAAAAGGTATCAATCTCGATCCAAAATCCTGTTGGTGTTACGAAGGATTGGGTTTGAGTTTAATGGCTAAACAGCAGTGGGAACCTGCAATCGCTAATTTAGTTCAAGCCCTGCAAATTAAACCCGATTTGTTTGAAGTTTACGATAACATAGGTTATGCTCTGGAACAAAAAGGAGAAGTCGATGAGAGCGAGCGGGGAGAATACAGCAATCAAATCTTACCCTTAAGAATTCTCAAAAAATACTGTGGGTTTACAGAAGATTTGATCGTTGCAGCAGAATCGAATCCGCACCTCACCTGCATTGACATCCATCCTGCGAGTCAAATTAATTTATCTGATTCCAAAACAATCGACAGCAGCCACAGATTTTGGGAGCATCAAAGTCATTCCAGAAAAGCTTTTGTTGCCGTATTGCCAAACGGACGAGCTTGGGCAGATGTGGTGACTACCGCCGTGATTACTTCAAACAATAAACTTGTTACTGATATTTCAATGGGTTGTGCTGAATTGGTAATCACTTCCGACAAATTGCCTCCCGCTGAACACGTCGATGGAAATGTGGCTTTTTTATCTGCTCGCTGGGGTGGAGCCGCTTATTTTCATTGGATGTTTGATGTGATTACGCGATTTGACCTTTTGCAGCGGAGCGGATTGATAGAAACTATAGATAAGTTTGTTGTCAATGCCTCGGATTCTTCCTATCAAGCAGAAACTTTAGAGATTTTAGGAATTCCTCAAGCTAAAATTTTAGAAAGTCGCTGCAATTTACACATTACCGCTGATAAATTAATAGTTCCTTCAATATCTTATGACGGATCTGGGGCAGTTTCAAAATGGAAGTGTGAATATCTAAAACAGACATTTTTAAATGAAAAACAGCCACTAAACACAGACTATTCAGAGCGAATTTATATCACCCGTAAACAAGCATCTTATCGGCGACTCGTCAACGAGGAAGAGGTAATTAAATACTTAGAAAAAATTGGGTTTCGCAGTGTCAAGTTAGAAACGATGTCGGTAGGGGAACAAGCATCATGTTTAGCTGCTGCTAAAGTAGTTATCGCACCTCACGGAGGGGGGTTGACTAATCTAGTTTTTTGCAGTCCGGGAACCAAGGTAATTGAGCTTTTTTCTCCCCTTTACGTGCCGCATTGTTATTGGATGATTAGCAATTTGTGCAGCCTGGAACATTACTATTTACTTGGCGAATTGGTGGATGACAAAATTCAGAAATGTCCGGGACATAAAGATATGCGGGTGGATTTGAACTCGCTGGAAAAATTACTGAGTCTTGCAGGAGTTTTGCATGGATAATAACTACCACAATTTGGGTAATTCCCTGCAAGAAAGCGGTCGGTTTGATGAGGCTGTTGCTGCTTACAAAAAAGCTATTGAATTAAATCCTAATTTTTCTTGGTCTTATCACAGTTTGGGCGATGTTTTGCTGAAACTTGAAAAATGGGAGGAAGCTGTCGCTGCTTACAAAAAAGCTGTTGAGTTAAATCCATATTTTTCCTGGTCTTATCACAATTTGGGCGATGCTTTGCTGAAACTTAGGCAATGGGAAGAAGCTGCTGTTGCTTACCGCTGCGAGATTGCACTCAAATCTGATTTTGCTTGGTCTTTTTGCAATTTAGGCGACGCTTTAACTAAACTCAAACAGTGGGATGAAGCTATCGCTACGTATTTAAAAGCTATTGAAATTGACGGAGATTTGCCGGGAAGTTACGAGAAGTTGGGATACGCTCTCGGACAAACAGAGTCTGATTTAAACTTAGTTTTAGAAGAATGTCAATTGCAAATTACACCGGAAAATAGGGATTTTTATTTGCAGTTAGGAAAGAATTTAGCCAAGTACGATCGCCCAAAAAGCGCAATTATTTTTTACCAAATGCTCTTGACAAAATTGCCTATTTGTGCAAGTCTGTCAGCGGAATTGGAGGAGTTGTTGCAGCAGCAAGAAAAGTGCGATCGCGCATTAGCGTCATCTCGCGCAACTGTCGCCCAAAAACCAGATGATTGCTGGTCTTATTATAATTTAGGTGCTGTTCTGAGCCACCAAAAATATTGGGAGGAAGCGGCGGCGGCATTTTTCCAAGCAATAGAAATAAATCCCGATCTTCCTTGGTGGTTTTATTACAATTTGTGGGAAGTTTTTGTTAAGCAAGACAAGTTAGATGAAGTTGAAAATTTGTGCCGCGAAGTTGTTGCAGCTAAACCGGAGGCTTTTTGGCCTTATCTGAATTTGGGCGAAGCTTTGACGAGGCAAGGTAAAATTGCTGAGGCGATTGATTTTTATCGAACTGTCAGTTACAAACAAAGTTTGGCATCTATTCTCAGTAAGAGAACAGGCAAGATGCCTGTTCCACAAGCAGATACAGGCAAGATGCTTGTTCCACAAGCAGAGACAGGCAAGATGCCTGTTCCACAAGCAGATACAGGCAAGATGCTTGTTCCACAAAATTGGAACTTAAAAGCCGTTAAAGTTCCTAACTTTATAATTATTGGTTCTCAGCGGTGCGGGACGACTTCTCTGTATACTTATTTAGCTCAACACCCGCAAATTTTGACTCCGATTAAAAAGGAGATGGATTTTTTTTCGTGGCACTTTGACAGAGGGATTGATTGGTATTTGGCTCATTTTCCCCCAATGCCTTCGGGAGAGGAATTTTTGACGGGCGAAGCAAGTCCGAGCTATTTTGACTATCGGGAAGCACCGGAACGTCTCTACACCGCGTTTCCAGAGGCTAAGCTGATTGTACTTTTGCGAAATCCGGTCGATCGGGCGATTTCTCAATTCTACCGCTTGACTGACTTAAATTGGGAAGCGCGATCGCTCGATCGAGTAATTAGCGATGAAATTGAACGGTTGAATCAAAATCCAGAATACATCATCGGCGAGGAACCGGGGAATTATTTAGCTCGCGGTAGGTACATAGAATTTATCAAAAACTGGCGGACTTTCTTTCCCCAAGAACAGTTGTTAATTTTGAAAAGCGAAGATTTTTATGCAGGTGCGGCGACAACCGTCAAGCAAGTTTTAGAATTCTTAGATTTGCCGGAATATCAATTGTCTCAATACCAAAATGCTAATCCCGGTTCTTACCAGCCGATCGATCGATCGGTTCGCGACAGGTTGAGCGATTATTTCCGACCTTACAATCAGGAATTAGAGCAATATTTTGGGAGGCAGTTTGATTGGGAATAAATTTGAGCTAAAATTAGCTTCTTCGTTACTTAAAATCGCGAATTAAATAACTTACAATTTTAATTGTTATTGTGAGATGGGCGTCCCGCCCGTCATGAGTGGACGGGCGGGACGCCCATCCCACTTTCAAGAGTGGAAGTTATTTAATTCTCATTCCTTACTATGCTAAATCAATAGTTAAATCAGTAAAATCAATTGAACAAATATGTCAAAATGCCAATCAAGTCCTTCTCAGGCTTGACATTTAAGCGAGTTTGATTGTTAACTATAAATAGTCACTCTTAGTTTGGGGGAGCGAATTATAGTCATCACCACAAAAAAGGTACTAAAGTTCTAACAGAGCTTCTGAATATACAAGGAATTAAAGAATTAAAGCCCAAACCCTACTCCCCACAAAAAAACTTACTCTTTGTGGAACAGGCAGGAAAGCCTGTTAAGCGAGAATGCTAAAAGATGCAATTGCGAGCACTTTCATCTCCTTTAACTTGCTCTACCACCGCCCTAAAACAGAATACTTAAATCCCCGACTTCTTCAAGAAGCCGGGGATTTAAAACAATAAAACTGCCCCTACAAATTAATGACTACCCGCTCCAGCCGCCCGTTTAAACGCCTCATCAAGCACTTCCGAAAGCGTCGGGTGAGTGTGAACTCGGAATGCTAAAGTATTAACAGAATCGCGCTGGGCGATCGCATTTGCCGCCTCCTGAATCAAATCCGCAGCGTGCAAACCGAAAATGTGAACTCCCAACAACTCCCCAGTATCTTTCCGGTAAATCACCTTAGCCATACCGTCAGTTTCACCCTCCGCAATAGCCTTAGAATTTCCCTTAAAATAACTCTTGACAGAACCGACCTCAAACCCTTCAGTTTTTCCTAACTCCTTCGCCGCAGGTTCAGTCATCCCCACATAGCTAATTTCCGGGTGAGTAAACGCCGCCGCCGGGATACTCAAATAGTCAACTTCGCGGGCACGATCGCAAATATTTTCCACTGCAGCAATTCCCTGAGCAGACGCAGAATGCGCTAACATCATCTTGCCATTAACATCGCCGATCGCCCACAAATTTTGCACCGGTTCTCCCGCCGCCAAAACCTGCATCTTATCGTTAACTGGGATATAACCGCGCATCGTTTCCACGCCAACAGTTTCTAACCCCAAATTCTTACTCACAGGAACCCGACCAGTTGCTACCAAACAAGCATCAACTTCCAAAACTTCGACAACTTCCTTAGTTTTGAAATCAGCTAATTCAATAATTACCGGCGAACCAGGAGTAATCTTCTTCGCCAAAACACCCACTTTTGTTTCAATATCGCGGGGTGCAATTAACACTCGTTCTGCCAACTTAGCAATATCCGGGTCAAAAGTCGGCATCAATTGGTCTAAAGCTTCAATCATCGTAATTTCGCAGCCCAGGGCCGTGTAAATATCCGAAAACTCCAAACCGATATAGCCGCTACCAATAATTGCAATCCACTTCGGTAGCGATTCCAACCTGACAGCATCATCGCTGGTAAATACAGTTTTGCCATCAATTTCTATCCCAGGGGGGACGAAGGGAACCGAACCGGGAGCGAGAATAATATCCTTGGCGGTAATAGTTTTCTCGCCTTTATCGGTTTCGACGGTAATTTTTTGAGCACTGGCAATTTTGCCCCAACCTTGGATGACATCGACGTTCAAACGTTTGAGGCTGTTAGTCAAGTCGCCACGAAGTTTGCTAACAATAGTATTAGCGTGATTGGCGATCGCCCCGCGATCGAAATCCACACTGCCCAATTGAATACCCAAAGTCTTTAGGTGGTGGGCATTCCGCAAATCTCGCACCCGCCCGGAAGCCGCCAACAGCGCCTTCGAGGGAATGCAGCCCCGGTTGACGCAAGTCCCCCCCATGTCCCCTGCTTCGATAATTGCCACTTTCAGCCCGCAGCTAACCGCGTGTATGGCAGCCCCGTGTCCGCCCACGCCAGCGCCGATAATTGCTAAATCGTAATCAAATCCCTGAGTCACCTTAAAATCTCCTAATGCCTTTGAAATCTTAGGACTCAAGCAAAAAACACCGTATTTCCGTCCTTTCGGGGTGGCGCGTTGCCATCGCAACCCTTGAACAGCGGTAATAGTTGCATAAGTCCTGTCTCCTTATTCTCGACTAGACTAGGGTTAATTAGACAACGAAAGAGCCCTAACTGAGATTTTTTCAGGGTCAATGATTTTGAGCTGGGTCTGCACCAAGTCTCAAATCACTCAGTAAGCGGGTGTAGAGTTAAATATAGTTTGAAGGCTGACAATGCCCGCAGCAGGTTTTATATGGGGCAGCAAGTTCAGCCACAGGCATTCCCATCGCCCGGTTAAATTCTGTCCTCCTGCTTGTTTTAGTCGGTTTTCATGTCTAATATCTGCACGCGCCGGGGCGGACAGAGTTTGTTGGCAAATTTTAGACCCTATGGAGTGGCTTATGACGGATGACGACGACCAGAAAGATTTACGCCGGGCCTCGGCTCAATCATTTTTTGAGTCCCTGGATGAATTGTTCGATTCTATAGAATCGAACAGCACGCAAGCTGCACAACCGAAATCTCCACCGCCTCCGGCTAAACCTTCGAGTCAGTCTTCGAGTTTGCCGAAGAAGACTAGACCTGCGAAAATTAATTTGTCGGATTTTGAAGATGCGATCGCCGATTTGGAACAGTTTATCCAGAGTAAACACTCCAAACGCCCGGAATCCAATCAATAGGACGATGACACATTTTCAAGTAATGACTGTTGACTGTTGACAAGCGAATTTCAAAGGTGGTACCCGCCACGTGATTGATCCGTGGAATCAATCCAAAATCTCAAATCTAAAATCCTCAAGAAAGAGCATTTATCTCGCGCAAGTCAATCTAAAATCTAAAATCTAAAATCTAAAATCTAAAATCGATTGACTGTTGACTGTTGACAAGCGAAAAATTTTAGATTAATGTTCACGATCCCAGATGAATCTGTGGAGTCAATTTTTAATGTCAAATTCGGCAGCATAGGAATCATTCATCTCTCTGCTCTCTGACTCTGTGATCTCTGTGTCCTCTGCGGTTTAATCATTCCAAAGCAACCAGAATTGATATCAATCTCAAATCTCAAATCTCAAATCTCATAGAATAGAAATGATTCATCTCTCTGTTCTCTGACTCTGTGTTCTCTGTGTCCTCTGCGGTTTAATCATTCCAAATGCCACCGGAATTTATATCAATTCCAAATCTAAAATCGACTGGCTGTTAACGGTGCTTTCGGCTTAACCTGCTTAGGTTGCACCTACAAAACATTCACATTTGCTTGAGGATGGCTTTACAATAATCAAGCCTGATAAATTATCTAAATTTACTATTAATAGCCTTATTTTTAGGCTTTGAGTGCTGCGGTAATTGCCTCGATCGCACTTCGATCGCCCGATCGCCGATCGCACTCACAGGCAACTCCCATTCATCAATATCAAGATCATTGCGGAACTTCACCGGAATATCAGCACCGTTAATAATCGCTCCCAACAGCCGCGGCCCAGATTTATGCGACTCGTCATCCTCAGATTCCAGCAACTGATCTGCAGCCTCAGACAACATACTAGACAAAGTGTAACCAGGCCGCGCCACCAAAATCATACCATCCGTGTACGGTTCCAGCGTCAGCGCGTCGTTGCACTCGCTCAAAGCCGGAGAATCCACAACCACAAAATCAAAGCGGTTGCGAACATCCTCAAACAATCTCCGCATTTCGCTGGATTCTAGTACGGCGGAGGCCTGTCGCAAAAAGCCGGGACTCGGCACTACGTATAGGTTCTCTACCTCTGGAACCAAAAGAACGCACTCGCTAATATTGCCGTAATAGTGCAAAGGTTCCACAGTCGCCAGAGGATCAGCGGCGATTTTCAAAGATTCAACGTTAGAAGCCGATCGCAAATCTGCTTCAATTAGCAAAGTCCGTTTACCCGATCGAGCCGATGCAATTGCCAAATTGTAAGCACTAAAACTTTTCCCCTCCAAAGGCGCCGCCGAAGTCAGCAACACCACCTTCACCGGTTTGTTCCCGATCCGGCGCAAATTAGTACGCAACCGCTCGTAAAACTCCAAATAGGGAGAATTTGCCTCCAAGGCGAGCGGCATTATTTCATCGCCGTAGGAATCAAACACCGTCACTTCAGGCAAAACTGCCAGTATCGGCACCTCTTTTTCCACCAAAGCCGCCCGCACTTCTTCCCAACTGTAAAACTTGCCGTTGAGCATCCCCAACAAAAATATCAACCCCCCGCCCAACAGCAATCCCACAAAGCCGCCCACCGCCAGCATCACGGGCAAACCTCTCTTGTTTGACTCAACGTCATCAGTTTGCGGCAATTGGGCGATTCTCAAACTCCCCGTTGTCTCAGCTACCGCCGCCTCAGCATCTACCAAAGCCGACTGCATCTTGTCGTAGAGAGCTTTTTTGAACGCCACTTGCTGGGCTAACCGCGCTTGTTCTAACTGCTTGTTGGGGATTGTCGCGTGTTCCCGACGCAATTCTTGTTCAGTTTTCTCGATTCCTTGGAGTTGCTGTTGCACCGTATCCCGCTGCGTTTGCAAAGCAATCAAAGTTTGAGCTAACTGCTGTCTAGCCGGATCTAAAGAAGAGTCTACCCGAATTCGATCGGCACTTCTGAGCGGAGCCGCCACCCCGTTACCGCCTAGTACCTCAGACTGCCGCTGCTGCAACTGCTGCTCAAAAGCAAGTTTTTGTTTAAGCAATTCCACAATTTTCGGGTGTTCCTCCTGCAAGTCGCTGCGGAGAATTTTGAGCTGAGATTCGATCGAAAACAATTGCACTCGCAGTTGGGCAATAATTGGATCGGCAGAGAGTGCTTGAGCGACGTAAGCTTGCTCCACATTCAATCCCAAGCGATCCTGCAAACTGTTAATTTGAGCTTCAATTCCTCCCAACTGCACGCGGAGTTGCCGCTGCTGCTGTTGGCTGCTGGTAATCGCTTGCGGCAGTGCACCGCTCTGAGCTGCTAAAATTGAAGTTCCTTCTCGTTTTTCGTAGGCTTCAAGTTTTGCTTCCGTGTCTCTAAGTTCCTGAGTTACTGTCGGCAAACGCTTGTTAATTTGGGCGATCGTCTCACGCAGTCTAGAAGTATTAATACTTTTGCTGTGTTCCACCATTTCGTACATCAGCGTCTTTACTACCGCTTCTGCTTTTTTGCGATCGGCATTTTTATACAATACTTGAATCAAAGCGCTGGGGTCATTATTCTTACTGGGCATTTTTATCTGCACATCTTTTCCCAGCTTTTTAGCCAAAGCTTCTACTTTTTCCGCTTCTTCTTTGTTTAATTTTCCTTCGGGTTTGATGAGTTTTTTCGCTGCTGGTTCAACCACCCTTGTATCCAGCAGCATATCTTTAGTTATTTCTTGTCCTTCCTGTTGGATTTTAGTAGTAGTAGATGAAAAAATCACGCTCGGTCTGTCGTAAGCAAGCGTACCTATTGCAACGTAAACTGGCGCAGGCTTTGGCTGCATGGCAACTACCCCCGACACCCCCACAGTCACCGCGAGAGTAGCCAGTCCCACCCACTTGTATTGGTCGAAAGCAATTAAATAACGTTTAACAACTGATAAAGTCATGACGATTTTAGATTTTAGATTTTAGATTTTAGATTGCTAAGTGTTAACGATAACTAATGATTGCGGACTAATTCTACAAATCCCCCAAAAACCTTAGAACTTTCGGTCGGTGATTAAAACCCATATCGCCTAAGTCATTCTCCATCTTAAATCTTAAATCTTAAATCTTAAATCTAAAATGGTATGACTACCTCTCATTACGTGATGGGCCAAACAAATCTGTTACCCCATTTCTCAACTGCTCAAAGAACAGAATAAATCCCAAAGTATCCCGGAATGGTCGAGTAAAAGTATTGATTACATAACCAATGCGCTCTACCAAATTCCTACCAATCACAATCACATCATTATCTTCGAGCATCGGGTTCTGAGAAACATTGCCCTCCAAAGCAGCTTTAGCATCTATCGAACGGTTGATTGCTCTACCTTGCTTTTCGTCGAACCGAATCAGGGCTATTTTTCGCAAGTCAGCAAGATTAACAGGCAAGTTGTTGAGAGCATCCAAAAACCGACTGCCATTTTCAACATAGAACGAGGTCAAACCACCACTAGCGTAACTCAAAACTCGAACGTAGATCCTGGGCTTAATCAAAGTAGACCGCGAAACCAGAGCTTTATCGTAGTCTAGGTTTTTGGTACTAGCGTCCAATTCCGGGATGACAATCACATCTCCCGATGCCAAAGGAAAATCGAACAAATCGTTACCGTTTGCTAGGGGAGTGTAGAGGTCGATTGGTTCCTCCACCGAGGAGCCGTCCATCAGCGTCCGCCGCACTCGCACCTCCCGCAAATCGGCTTTTCCCGTGACTCCCCCCGCAATCGCCAAAGCAGCCGAAATTCGACCAGAACCCGCAGGAAGCGTGTAAAAACCCGGTTTGCTGACTTCTCCGGTGACAGTGATTTGGACGGGGACAGCAGCAGCAGCGAGGCTGTACCTGGACGCCAAATCTCGATCGGAGTTGCGATCGGGCGTAACCTGTTTATACGGTACGACGATCGCATCTCCATCTTCCAAACGCAAATCCGGTGGAGCAATACCAGTTTGCAACGGTGTCAAAATATCAACAACTTGCTCCGCCACAGCACCGGAAGGCAGAGTCCGCCGCACCCGCACCCCTCGCAGTTCCGCCGTAGGATTAGTCCCAGCAGCCGCCGCCAAAGCCGCAGGAAGCTGGGGAGTTTGCAGCGGATAAAAACCCGGTCTGGCAACTTCCCCCGTCACCGTCACCACTACGGGGCGCTGAACCAGCAAAGCAGCCGAGACTTGAGGATTTTTGATAAATTGACCAAAGCGCTCCCGGAGGCGCTGCTGTGATTCTTCGACAGTAAGACCGCGCACATTTACTGTTCCGATTAGCGGCAGTACAATTACCCCTTCAGGGCTGATTGCACCTGTAAAACCTAGCTCAGGGAAGCGCTGAACTTGAACAGAAATCTGGTCTCCCGGCCCCAGGCGGTAGGGCCGATTCCGAAAAGCTGGGTTAATATCCCGGTTGAAATTGGCAGGCGGCGGTGGCGGTACAGGCGGTGGCGGTGGCGCCACGAGTCGCTCGTCTCTGGGAACAACAGATTGAGCTAAAGCCGTTTCCGAAAAATTTTTGCTATTAAAACCCCAGAATACAGCAGCAAAAGATAGAGTCCAAACAGTGGAATGCAGGCCTGCCAAGTAAAAAGCGAGGCGATTTTTAATAGTGGATTTTTGCCGCATTTTCAGAGGATTTAAAAAAGTAATATTTTGAATAATGACCTGATTTGTAAGTTTCATCTAAATATAGCGACGACAAAAAACAATAAGATATTTTCGTGCGGGTTGAACTAGAATATTGACTAGGAAGCAGTAGATTTTGGCAAAACTCGCCCACGCCCTAGGCTGATTTATTTGCACCTACCTGCTTACTAAAACCGAAAAGTTTCTGTAATTAATTTAGCCTGGACACTTTCGGCAAGAGATTCCAGCAATGGTTGAGCTATCTTAATGTCGCCCTGGGGTTGAATGGGAAGGATGATACTGACAGCAACCCAAGAGGCGCGGCGGTTCGAGAGTCTAGCAATGCTGTCTTCCCAAAACCAGCGACTGGTTGTTGGAGAACCCCCGTTAGGCCAAGCGTACCACTGCACGACAGCAAAAGTTTGTTGGCGAGTCCAGCTTCGGAAAAACCTCGCCTCGACAGTAGGCGGTGGCTGGCCGGGTATTGGTGCTAATTTAACTGTAAACCTCAAAGTGCGATGAGAATCGGTTTGCCATCGGTGAAATCCATCGATATCTAGCCATTCTACTTGGGGCTGGTTTTTGGGGTAATTTTGAGGCAACAGCAATAAAATGGCAATTGTTTTATCCTTTTTAATTTCTTGAACTAACCATCTGTGAGTGCCAATTTGGACGTTATTCTGAACGGCTATAACCTGCCACCCAGGAATTTTTATCCCGTTTTGGCGTACACTTCTTAATTGCTTGAGGTTGGCAAGGGTTGGCGGGTTTGTCCAAGGCCACCTTCCCGTCGCGTAGCCGGGAATTGCTACTGCCCCAACTAATACCAGCAAAAACACCAGTACCATAATTTTAGATAATTGATACCGCCGCAGGAGTTTCTGTGCTGAAATCATCTGTTTCATTAATTGCCAGACTGACTTGGGAAATACTTTTCCATTCCGTTGAGGAGAAGTACCAATAACCCTAGTATACAAGCAGAATATAAATCTCCGCCCCATCCGGCGTGCAGCCAAGTAAAAAGCGCCTCTCTGTCGGTTCCGTGAAAGTAAGTTAGCAAAGTATTGCGAAAAATGTTGGAAGTGATGCTAATAATGGATGTAATCACTAAAAACAAAAGACTTTTTTTGCCCGAGTTCCAAACTCCCGTCCAATCCAGCAGAATTAAGCTAACGTAAAGACTGGTAAACAGCATTTTCAAGCCTGCACAGTGTGGAGCAACTTCTACAATGCGATCGTTCACGTACAGATAAATTTCTTCCACTCTCACGTTGATACCAACCTTAATTAATATCCAGCCTGATGTTTCAGCAATGAATTGCTGTAAGGGCAAGGCGTAGGGTTCTATGAGGTAAGGAATGTGGTTTGGCGAGGCCAGAAATACGAATAAAAGCGGCATCGCCTGCAATTTTAAGCCGGGAATTCCTTTTAAAGATAAGCAAATGCTGGCCAGCATTATGGGAAGGGATAAATTTACTAAATCGCTCAAGCGACTCAGATAAAAAAGCGTGGCTAGTACCAGCAAAAAGCCTCCCAAAGGATGCGGTGAATTGGGCAAGTTGCGCCAGCACTTTCGGTTCATCCAAGCAATATAAGCTGCGTAGGGTAAACCAATTAGTCCGTGGCTGAAATATTCGTGTTCGAGGCTGATGGTTTTGTTGAACCAGCCGTCGTACCAGTGTACTAGCAAGGGGGCGTACAGCAGCACTAGGAGCGCCGTGATACCTTCCCCCAGGAGGTATCGCTTGAAAACAATGCGAATTTTGCGCTGGATTTGCATGGTTTGAGAAGTTTTAAGATTGCCGCGCTGGATTCGCAACGCTTTGGGGTTTTAAAGTGTGAGTTAAAGATTTGTTAATTCCCGACATCAGGCATCAATATCAATAAAGGACTCTCGCGCAGGGTGGGGGCGGGTTTATTTAACCTGTCTGCACCCTTTAAAGCTATTGGTGAACCCGCCCCTACGGGTTTTTGATATGGGTGCCTGATGTGAGTTAATTCGGAACTTAAATGCTTTTATAACTGCACTCTACTGCTGGAAACAGGTTCCGCATAACTTTTATGAACAATTAGCAATTCAATGATAGTACGATCGCCCGAACAACTTGCTCGATCTGAGTATTGCTCAATCCGGGATACATTGGCAATGATAAAATTTGTTGGCACAGGGTTTCTGCGTGGGGGAAGTCGCCCGGATTGCCTAAGTTTTGGTAGGCGGGTTGCAGGTGACAAGGTACGGGATAGTGTATACCTGTTTGAATGCCGTGTTGGGCGAGTTTTTCCTGAAGGGTGTTGCGGTTGAGCGAGCTTTTCTCCGTAATTTGGATAACATAGAGGTGATAAATGTGACCGCTGCTGCTGTGGTTGGCGATGGGTACAATGCCTTTGCGTTTCAGGGGTTCTAATAGACTATTGTAGTGTTGGGCGGCGGCGGCGCGATCGCGATTCCATTTTTCTAAGTAAGGCAATTTAACATTGAGCACGGCGGCTTGCAAATTGTCGAGGCGGCTATTGGTGCCAATTTCTGTGTGCAAATATTTGCTGGGTGCTCCGTAATTGCGGAGAGTTCGCATTTTTTCTGCGAGCTCTGCATCATTAGTAATTAACATCCCGCCGTCGCCAAAAGAACCGAGGTTTTTGCTGGGATAAAAGCTGAATGCTGCTGCTTTTCCAATGGAACCCGCGCGGTATCCTTCTCTTTCGGCTAAGTGCGCTTGGGCGGCATCTTCAAATACGATCAAATCGTGGCGGTTCGCAAAATCTAAAAGCTGTCCCGGCGATACCATTTGACCGTAGAGGTGTACGGGAATAATTGCTTTAGTTTTTGAGGTAACTGCTGTTTCGGCTGCTGTGAGGTCAATCAGGGCGGTTTCCGGGTCGCAATCTACAAGAATAGGTATAGCTTTGGCTTGGAGGACGGCGATCGCGGTGGCGATAAAAGTGTTAGCGGGTATGATAATTTCGTCGCCCGGATTAATGCCGCAAGCTTGGAGTCCCAGAGCGATCGCATCTGTTCCGCAAGCCACTCCTACGCCGTATTTTACTCCAGAAGCTGCTGCAAATGCTGTTTCAAATTCGGTGAGTGCTTGGCCTAAAATAAAGTCTCCTTCCTGGATTATTTTTCCCATAGCTTCTGCTATTTGGGATTGGATTGGTTGGTGTTGCAGGGAGAGATTTACAAAGGGAACTTTGGGCTGGCGGTTACTCATACATCAGAGGGATACGAATTATTTATATTAACATTTAGGTGCGGAGATATTTTAATTTTTTTTTACCGCAGAGGGCGCAGAGAGCGCAGAGGAAAAGAGGAAGAGAGGAGTAAGCCTCGCGCACTTTTCTGGAGTTGTCAATTAAATCTAGGTTTTTCTGTAATATAGAATCATATAATTTTCCAGCAAGCGAAATCATGGAATACAACAAACTCGGCGACAGCGATTTATCAGTATCTGAAATCTGTTTGGGTACGATGACTTATGGCCAGCAGAACACCGTTGCAGAAGCTGCCGAACAGCTCGATCTTGCGATCGCCAAAGGCATCAACTTTATCGATACGGCAGAAATGTATCCCGTCCCTGGAAAACCGGAAACTCAGGGAAAAACAGAGGAATATATCGGGGAATGGTTGGCGAAACAGCAGCGGGATAAAGTCATTATAGCGACTAAAGTGGCGGGCAGAAGCACTCGATTGAAGTGGATTCGGGAAGGCAAAAATCAGATCGATCGCCCAAATGTCGAAAAAGCCCTAAATGACAGCCTGAAGCGCTTGCAAACCGACTACATCGACCTGTATCAGATCCACTGGCCCGATCGCTACGTGCCCTTATTTGGTGCGCCGGATTACGACATCGCGCAAGAACACGAAACTGTACCGATTTTGGAACAATTAGAGGTATTTGCTGACTTAATTAAAGCTGGGAAAATTCGCTATTTAGGTTTGAGCAACGAGACGCCGTGGGGAGTTTGCGAGTTTTGCACGTTGGCTGAAAAACACGGCTTGCCGAAAGTTGTTTCGATTCAGAATGCTTTCAGTTTGAGCAATCGGACGTTTCACCTTAATTTAGCAGAAACTTGCCGTTTTAAGAATGTGGGATTGATGGCTTACAGTCCTTTGGGATTTGGGCTGTTAACGGGTAAATACTTGAATGGAGTTCCCGAAAATTCTAGGTTGGCTTTATTCGCAGGATTTGGTCAGCGTTACGATAAAACTAATCTGAATGATGCGGTGAAAGCGTATGTTGAGATTGCGGGGAAACATGGGATAAGTCCGGCGCAGATGGCTTTGGCGTATGTGAGATCGCGCTGGTTTGTCACGAGCACTATTATCGGTGCAACCAGTCTCGAACAGTTGGAGGAAAATATCGGTAGTTTGGAGGTGACGCTGGATAAGGATATCATAGCGGAAATCGATGCGGTGCACGCTAAGTATCCTAATCCGACACCGTAAGTTTATTACTCCCTCTATCGGCGGTTGAAACCGCTACTACACAAACAAAGTCCGCCTTCGCGGACTAAGAAATAGAGGCAAAATTTACCGCAAATTTGGTATTAGTAGGTTGGGTTGAGGTCACGAAACGAAACCCAACTTATTAAGTTTTTATATTGTTTAGGATGAACAGCGATGAATAGCAGTCAAAAATTTAATTTTAAATTATCCGAGCGTTTCTTAGAAAACTACGCAGATCCTCCTGAAGATCCATTGGGAGAGCTTTCTCATTTTGAAATGGGATGGCGATGTTTCTGTTTTGAATACAACCATAAAGTTTTCATAGAAATAGGTGAGGCTCAAAAAGAGGTATTTTTAGATCCAGATATCTGTATGATGATTGACAATTACTTTCCCAAGGAAATTGCGAAGCTATCGCAAGGTAAACCAATAGAAATAGACTTTGGTGAGAGTTGGTTCACTATTATGTTGGTACCGATCGACAATAAGATTAACTGCACTTGGATCAAGTTTGGGACTTCGTGCTGGGAAAAGCATTTTGAGTTCGATCGCACTCAAGTATTAGATGCGCTGAGAGGTTTTCTTCAGGAAGTGATGCAGCTAGCTGTAGATAAGGGTTACATCACGCTGGAAGAGAAGGAGGAATTTATTCGTCCGGCTTTTGCTAGCAGTACGGATGCTGCGGTATTAGGCAAGTAGTTGGTTTGGGTGGTGGTTTGGGCGATCGCACCTAACTCTTAATTTATCCCCTCACATTTACCCCTAATTATTACCCCTAAACTAAGGTTGTTAAGGACGATCGCGCCTAACTCTTAATTTATCCTACGAATATTTTAACCGCAGATGATGTACGGGCGGGACGCCCGTACTACGGTTTAGCTTGTTTGCATTTTACTCTTCTTCTGAGTCCTCAACTTTAGACTCTTTGGCTTTCTGTCGAATCTGCTTGAGTTCTTCTTTTGGCTTCCAGTTGCTTTTGGGAGTTAGTTTGTACACATCAGTACGTCCCCTCCGCTGTTCCTTCAGCAATAAGCCGGCATCACATAGAGTTTTTAGGGCATATTGGGCTTTTCTGACGCTCATATGACAGATTTCTGCTGTTTTCTTCAGTTTAGCGAAACACTCACCTGTAACTTTTCCGCCTGTTCTGCGAACCACATGGGCGTAAATGCGAAACTCGTAAGGGTCTAGGCCGTACTCGTCAAGGTCTGAACGGACAAGTGGCAAGGGTAAGGTGTTTTGGGGGTTTTCCACAGGGTTAAGGACAGGGTAGTCTCTGTTGGGGTGATTCTCCTCAGTCGGCATAAGTTGTGCTTTAGGTGCATACATAAGGTAATACCAGGTATTACTTTAATTTAAGTATATACCTTAAGTTAATACCATTTGAAATCATTTAATCTTTTAAAGCCTTGTAAATCAACCACTTGAGCATAGTTACAATCTGATTTTAGTAATAGTGGTGCTTTAAACCTATGCACGTACTGCTGATGGTTCCCTAAAATTATCTAAAAAAAGTGAGGAGCGCTCTCACCCAAACTCTCAACTCGTCAATACAAGCCATGTTATTGCTAGCCACAGCTCAGCAAAGTTTCAAAAAATCTCAAAAAAATCATGCCACTCCCCCTTGCATAAATCGCAAAATTTAGCTACACTCAAAAAAAACGCCCGCCATAACATCTAGATGGGTCGGGTGTGATACGGAAAAGCCCCCGTCTGAACTACCAATTCAGACAGAGGCCTTGGTTTCGCTAACTCAGGGTGGTTTGACCTCTAAACTTCAGACCACCAAAAGCAAACAAACAAATTTTAAATTATGTCCAACAATTATAGTCCACAATCCGCCTCCTTGTACACTAACCTTCGGCCGACTAAGAGTGCCATCTCTACTTTCGCGAAGTTTAACCGGGCTTTGGCGGAGTTGGTCGGCTGTCTACTTGAGGAAAACACAGCGAAAGACAAGCCGACTAAGAGTGCCATCTCTACTTTCGCGAAGTTTAACCGGGCTTTGGCGGAGTTGGTCGGCTGTCTGCTTGAGGAAAACACAGCGAAAGACAAAACGATCAAAAGGCTTCAGACTCAGATCCAAAATCTTGAGGAAAAGCGTTCGACTCCTGAGAAACAGACACAGCCAGAGCCTCAACTTGTTGCGATCGCCTTGAACCTAGCCAAGCGTCAAGGTATAAAAGACCCACCGTTCTTCAAAGGTATGGCTAATGACAAGATTCGCGGGTGGATTGCTCAGCACTCTCCCAACCAGGAAATTAACTGAGAACAAAATAGCCTAGAGAGCAGCCAGTCAGCTTACTGGCTGGCTTAGCTGTATCTAATCTACTTGTTGCAATTGCGAGTATCAATCCACCCAACACTTAGTCAAAGAAGCTAATGGCTAACATCCAAATTGCTGAAAACAGACAACTCAGTGAGCTACTTGAAAAAGCACTCTCTACTCAAGCAAACTTGAACCGCATTCTGCTTGAAAAAATTGAAGCAAAGGACAAAACTATCGAATTGCTTCAAATGGAGAATCAACAAAAATGCAATGAAAAGCTTGAACTGCAACAAAAGTTAGATGACGCAGAAGATGAAAAGCTTGAACTACAACACAAGATAGATTCATTGGAGGATGAGAACCTTGAACTGCGACAACGAGTAGATCCCTATTCGCCAGATTGTCTTTCGATTGAAGACTCTTTTGACGAGGAATATTAAACAGGGATGTAGGTAAATTCATCAAAAGTACGATCGCCCTTCCCATCCAAAAAATAGGACAATGGTAAAAGGCGATCGCACTTCACCTAAATGCTTAATACGATCGCACTTTTTGCTGTTTTTCCTGCAAAAACTCCGCAAAGTCGCAGACTTCAGCCACTAACTCGTCAGGTAAATTATTTAAAACCGACAGTAAATGCTCTCGAATCCCCATCATTTCGTCGGCAGATTTTATTAATTGCAACTGATGCGGATAAACTGTTTCAACACCAATCGTTTCCATAAATGCGCCCGGTTCATCCTGAGTTGCAGGCACAAAATCCCCGCCAACTTCTGCTTTCACCCATCCCCCAAATAATTCTACTAAATAAGCTTCACCATTCTTGAAAACCTCAACAATTGCCCCGGCTGTTTGTGGCGGTGCAATCTCGCCATCAGCGAGGGCGACTGCTTCGGTTAAAGTCACTGCATCCAATAACTGAAATTTGCTCATTGCTGTCTCCCAAAGCGTTGAGGAAATGCGGTAACAAATCTAGCAATATCTTCACCAAATAAAACAATCCAACCTGTACGGATTTGCCAAGATACTCCCGATCGCCCTGTAACTAAAATAATAGCTTGGTAGCGTTCTCCATAGTCATTCTGTCCGACTGGCTGTAACAATTCTAGCGAGATTTGGGCTATAATTGCGTCTCGAATCGCCTCCGGTGACTCAAACCCCATCACCTCCCGCCAGAATTTCTGCTTATCTCCGCCTACTCCTGCTTCCGTGGCACTGCTGAAGAGATATTGCGCCTTAGCAATGGGAAACTCTAAACGAGTGGGTGCATTCATAGCATTGAGGTTGAGAGTTGATACTGGAGACTAGCTTTAATATCCTCCGCTTCCAAATAGGGATAAGCTGCCAAGATTTCCTCTACACTCATCCCATTTGCTACTAAACTCACTACCAAAGAAACAGTAATTCGCATTCCTCGAATGCAAGCTCTTCCTCCCATAATTTTTGGATCGAAGGTAATGCGATCGAACATCATATCCTCCCACTCTTCCTTAATGTCCCAATAGCTTATCCCGCAAATGCTTAATCCGATCGCGCAATTTACCCGCCTCCTCAAACTCCAACTTCTTCGCCGCCGCCTTCATCTGCGCTTCCAACCGCCCGATTAACTGAGGAATCTCATCTAGAGATAACTCGTTTACCTGTTCGTAAACCTCCTCCAACTGCTGAGAATTCAGCTTGCGCGACACATCCAAAAATGCCAAAATCGCATTACTCGATCGCTTTTTCGCGATCGGTTGCGGCGTAATCCCGTGCATCTTATTGTACGCTAGCTGAATCCCCCGGCGTCGATCCGTTTCGTCGATCGCCTTAACCATACTGTCAGTCAAATTATCCGCGTATAAAATAGCCTGTCCCTGAACGTGCCGCGCCGCCCTTCCAATCGTTTGAATCAACGAACGTCCCGATCGCAAAAACCCCTCTTTATCCGCATCCAAAATTACCACCAGCGAAACTTCCGGCAAATCCAAACCTTCCCGCAGCAAGTTAACCCCAATCAATACATCAAACTTACCATCCTGCAAATCTTGGATAATTTCGATGCGTTGAATCGACTGAATTTCCGAGTGCAAATACCGGACTTTAATAGCTCTCTCCTGCAAATATTCGGTTAAATCTTCCGCCATCCGCTTCGTTAAAGTCGTCACCAACACTCGCTCGTCCCGACTTACTCTCTCCTTAATTTCCCCCAACAAATCGTCAATTTGTCCTTCCGTCGGGCGCACAAAAATAGTCGGATCTATTACTCCGGTAGGGCGAATTACTTGCTCTGCAACTCGGCCTTCCGATATTTCCATTTCCCAATCCCCAGGGGTAGCAGAAACAAAGATGCACTGATTTTCTTTTGCCCAGAATTCCTCTGCTTTTAAAGGGCGGTTATCGGCCGCGCTGGGCAAGCGGAAACCGTGTTCGATCAATACTTTTTTGCGCGCTTGGTCGCCGTTGTACATCCCCCGAATCTGCGGCACTGTGACGTGAGATTCATCTATCACCAACATCCAATCTTTCGGGAAATAATCAATCAAACATTCTGGCGGTTCCCCCGCATTTCTTCCTGCCAAATGTCGCGAATAATTCTCGACTCCGTTGCAGTAACCTACCTCGCGCAGCATTTCCAAATCGTATCGCGTGCGCTGTTCCAACCGCTGAGCTTCTAATAGTTTACCCTGTTTTTCAAATTCTGCCAGTCGGTCTTCTAATTCGAGTTCTATTCCTTGGCAAGCTGCCTCTAATTTATCTTCTGCTGTGACAAAGTGGCGCGCTGGATAGATATTTAAAGCCGTTGAACTTTGCAGAATTTTACCTGTTACCGGGTCAACGTAGCGAATGGCATCGATTTCATCCCCGAAGAATTCAACGCGAATAATTCTATCTTCGTAAGCGGGGCCAATTTCCAAAACATCGCCTTTGACGCGAAATTTGCCTCTGCCTAAATCTATATCGTTGCGGCTGTATTGGACGTTGACTAAATCACGCAAAACTTGCCGCTGGTTGACTTCCATTCCTACTCGCAAAGGAATAGCAGCTTTCAGGTATTCTGCGGGCATTCCCAAACCGTAGATGCAGCTAATTGAAGCAACTACAATCACGTCGCGGCGTTCAAAGAGCGATCGCGTGGCGGAGTGCCGCAACATATCGATCTCGTCATTAATTGCGGCTGTTTTCTCAATGAAAGTATCGGTGACGGCGATGTATGCTTCAGGTTGGTAGTAGTCGTAATAACTGACAAAGTATTCGACTGCATTGTTCGGGAAAAAATTTCGCAGTTCGTTGCACAGTTGAGCTGCCAGGGTTTTGTTGTGTGCTAGGACTAAGGTGGGTCTGCCGACTTTTTCAATCACCGAGGCAATGGAGAAGGTTTTGCCCGTACCTGTGGCACCGAGTAAGGTTTGAAATCGATCGCCCGCTTCGATGCCTTTGACAAGTTGCTCGATCGCTAGCGGTTGGTCGCCTGTGGGCTGGAAGGGCGCTTGCAATTGAAAAGATGCTGCCGCAGTTACCATAGGAAAATGTAGCTATTACCCATAAATCTTAACAAAAATGCAGAGATTCTGCAATTTCTCTAAGAAAATAGTTAGACTTTTTGACACTCCCCAGCTATCAAGGCGAGGGGATTCTTTGTTCACAGACTCAACTTGCTTGCGACTGGATTTCTCCAGCCAAAGTAGAGGTCGAATCTCCCAAAGCGTTCGGGTCTTTGACCCAAGTTCCGGTATGCCCTACCGTACTCAAGGCTAATTTCAGAATGTTAATCGCGGCGTTCCAATCCCTATCCATAACAAATCCACATTCACAAACGTGGGTTCTTACGGATAGGGATTTTTTGACGATTGCACCGCAGTTAGAACATTTTTGCGAAGTATAAGCAGGATTGACAGCAACCGTTACCCTGCCAAACTTTACGCCAAAATATTCCAACCACTTCCTGAATTGATACCAACCAGCATCGTTAATCGATTTAGCCAGACAGTGATTCTTTGCAAGATTCTTAATCCTCAAATCTTCGTAGGCGACCAAATCGTTAGATTGGATTACGTAACGCGCCAGTCTCTTAGCGTGTTCTTCACGTTGCCTACTTATTTTGAGGTGTGCTCGCCCTAATCGATTAATTGCTTTCTTTCGGTTGGCAGAGCCTTTCTTTGTGCGAGAGACACGTCGCTGTCGAAACTTCAACCGTTTCTCGCTTGTTCGGTAAAACTTGGGATTTGGTTCAGTGTGACCGTCGGAGTCTGTATAAAACTCTTTCAAGCCCACGTCCAATCCAACTGTTTTACCTGCTGGCGTTGTATCTACATTGTGATCAGCACTGATTGCCAACTGAACGTAGTAGCCGTCAGCGCGACATATTAAGCGAACTCGCTTGATCTGATCGATTTGGTAGAAGTTAAGATCCCACGTCCCTTTTAGTTTGAGCTTGCCAATTCCCTTTTTGTCAGTGAATGTGATTTGCTTCCGAGTTTCTGAAAGTTTCCAACCGCTGACTTTGTACTCAACAGACCGACTGTTTTTCTTGAAAGTCGGATAGCATTTCTTTCCGGGAACGGCTTTCTTGCAGTTGTCGTAGAACCGAGCAATCGCAGAATAAGCCCTTTCCACAGAAGCTTGGCAAGCACTAGAATTCAAATCTTTGACAAAGGCAAACTCTTCTCTGAGCGCAGTGATGTGCCGATACAAGTCTTTTTGCCCTACTCCTCGGTTGTCTATCCAAAATCGGATGCACTTGTTCCGAACGAATTGAGCAGTTCTGATTGCCTCGTCTATTGCTGCGTACTGATTTGGTTTGCCTTTAGCCTTGAATTCTAAAACGAACATTTTACGTGAGAACTCGCTACGTTAAAAGTCTAACACAAAGCCGTCCTATAAGGACGGGGCTTTAAACCCAAGTTTTTGGTAATATTATTTTAATCATCGGCCCAAATAGAAAGCAGAAAGCCCACAAAAGCAGTTGTCCGAACCCAGCAATCAACAGTAATAAGCGAGGAAAAGAATTATGGATACGAGGAGCACAGGTACAGGCAAAGGCAAAGCACTCGCCCGCCGCGGCAAAGGCAGTTCCAAAAGCCAACCGACAGAACCCACGGATGCCAAAGCAACAGGAATTCAACTTTATCGGCCGCAACTCATGCATGACAACCGCCCCGTCGGCCCCGACGATTTTACCATCAGCGAGACCGTCTCGATATCGGGGAACCGCCCGATCGGCACTAGCACCCTGCATATCAGCGAAACCTACGGCATTGTAGGCAATCGCCCGATCGAATCCAGCGACTTTGAAGTGGTTGCTACACTCGGCAATCGCCCGATCGGTTCCAGCGCCATGCAAGTCAGTGAAATGTTCAGTATGTCCGGTGCTCGCCCTATTGCAATCAGCACTCTTCACATTGATGAAGTTTACTCCACAATGGGAGGAAACCGCCCTATTGCCTCAAACGAAATTGACGATAGCTCGACATTAATGGGCTTCTTAGATTAATTAGTCAATTGTTAGTTGACCGTTGTCAGTTGTCAGTTGACTGTTGTTATTTCTTATTGGTTACCTGCTACTAATAAGCAATAACCATAGCACTTCTGGGTTTAATGAAGTACGTCTGGTAATTGGTAATCGAGAGGGATGTATAGCGGTTTTCTCTTGAAGTGAAATGCTAATCTGTAGGGTGCGTCGCCCTCAGATGAGAAATGAAACTTGCAGATTTTTCCGGGCGACGCACCTTACCCTTATCAATAGCGGATCTAACAATTTGTGGCGTCCAGAACAGTAATAATTACAGTCAACAGTCAACAGTCAACTAACTACTTCCCGATACCCTGATATTTACTCAATAAAGCAGCAAAGCGCTTGTAATCCACAGGCTTCCTCACATACTCCGCCGCTCCAAATTCCAAACCCTGATTTTGGTCGTCCAAAAAAGTTATCATAATCACTGGAATATCAACCAAATCTCGATCGGCTTTCAGCGCAGACAGCACCGCCCAGCCGTCCATACTTGGCATCATCACGTCCAGAATAATCGCGTCGGGCAGCAACTCCTTCGCCAACAGCAGCCCCCCTTCACCGCTAGCCGACGATCGCACCCGAAAGCCCTGTTTCGACAAGCAGCGAGTCATCAAATCCCGCGCATCTGGATCGTCATCAATCACCAGCACCGTAGCAGCATCGGGCAGATCCAGCGGTTGCGATCGCACTTCTTTTTGCTTCGCTTCAGTCGCCGCTACACTCGTTTCCAACTCCTCGCCATACTTCGGCTGCATTTCTTCAATTTCTCGATCTTCCTGCGCTTCTTTTGGGTTTTTAACCGCAATCGGCAACCGGATCGTAAAACTAGAACCGCAGCCAAACTCACTCTCAACGGTAATGTCTCCGCCCATCATCTGGCAAAACTTCCGGCTAATTGTCAGCCCCAAACCGGTGCCACCGTATTTGCGGGTAGTAGAATCGTCCGCTTGAGCGAAAGCTCCGAACAGCCTCGACACCTGATCCTCAGTCATGCCGATGCCACTATCGGTGACTTGAAACACGATCGACGGCTGTTGACACCGAGAAGGATCTGCCGAGAGTTCTTCGGAATTGCCGACCGACAAAACCTCCCCTTCTTCCTTCCAAACATTAATCGTAATTTTGCCTCGATCGGTAAACTTAGCAGCATTGCTCACCAAATTCAACAGCGCTTGTCGCAGCTTCGACGAATCCGAGTAGATCGTGCCAATATTGCGATCGCAATTGACGATCAAAGTATTGCCATTTTTCCCTAGCGTCGGTTGAACAGTAGTGACAACTTGCTCGATCAAATCCCACACCTCAAAAGTCTCCAAGAAAAGAGTCATCTTTCCTGCTTCAATTTTAGAAATATCCAGGATGTCACTAATAATGTAGAGTAACTGCTTGCCAGCCATATTAATGCTTGCCAAATCCATCACAAACTCTTCTTCGCCGAGTTCCAGAGCCTCTTCTTGCAGCAGCTCGCTGTAGCCGATAATCGCATTCAAGGGCGTCCGCAACTCGTGAGTCATATTTGCCAAAAAAGTGCTTTTTGCCCGGTTGGCAGCTTCCGCAGCATTCTTAGCGACTTCCAATTCCTCCGATCGTTCCTCTAGCTGCTGCTGCCGCACCTCCAAACCGTTGAGCAAACTGCTAATTTGCTGAGCCATTGTATTGAGAGTAGAAGATAGCACCCCGATCGCGTCATTAGAAACCACCGGCGATCGAGCCGTCAAATCACCGCTAGCCATCTGTTCGGCAGTTTCCCGCAGCAAGCCGAGATTCCGAATAATTGCCGACACCGACACAAAACCCCCTATTCCCGCGATCAAACTCAAAGCCAAAGCCCCCATCAGCCAGTGCTGAGTGCGGCTCGCCACAAACAGAGTTTGCTGCACCAACACCGCCATTGCGGCCTCAGAAACCCCCGCAGGAGCTGAGGCCGCCTCTATTGCCAGCAAATAGTTCTTCATCTCCACAGAACCCATCCACCCGACTCCCACCGCCATCCAAGTTATCAGTACCAAGATGACAAACAGCCCGCTCAAAGACGCCCGAGTTCCCAGAGAAATCCCCCTCGTAGCAAGTGCCGCCGCCCAAGGATAGCCCTTGAGAAAAGGATCGGGCCGAACCGGTGCGCCGGAATTCCAAATCTCCTCAATTTGACCGTCCAGCCTCACCTTGCCAATCCGCACTGTTTTCCAAATATGCTGAGTTTGGGCATCTATTTTTACCTTCCCCGAAGGCGCTGCAAACTCAATATTTTTAGCAGCCGCCCTGACTTTAACCACATTTGTCGAACCAGCTTTTTCTACTGCTTGCTTCCACAGGTAAACGCCCAAATAAGCTGCTTCGATCGGGTCATCCGTGACTCGATTTTCCCCGTATCGGGCTTTATAAGCCTTGACAAATTTACGATTTTCCGGTGTATCCACCGTTTGAAAATAGTTCCAAACCACCAAATGTCCAGCAATATTGGACGGCCCGATCGCCCGCACTTCCTCTTCTGCTACGCTAACCGACATCACCGGCAAATCATCGGGTTTCACGCCAGCTTCCCGCAACTTTTGGAAAAAAGCCACATTGCTGTCCCCGTTGAGAGTGTTGAGAATCGCATCCGGTTTCACTGCTAAGATATGTGCGATCGCCTCGCCCACTTCCCTCGAACCCAGCGGCAGATACACTTCCCCCGCCAACTCTCCCCCCAGTGCCGCCAGTTGAACTTTCACAATCCGATTTGCCGTGCGGGGAAAGATATAATCCGAACCCAACAGGAAAATTTTCCGCTTCCCCTGTGCCAGCAAGTAATTCACCCCAGGCACAATCTGTTGGTTTGGGGCAGCACCAGTGTAGAAAATATTCGGACACTTTTCTAGCCCTTCATACTGCACCGGATAGAACAGCAAACCGCTGCCGTGTTCAAAAACCGGCTGTACAGCTTTGCGGCTCGCCGAAGTCCAACAGCCAAATACCACCGCCACCTGCGCTTCTAGGAGCAATTGCTTAGCTTTTTGAGCAAAAGTTTGCAAATCGCTGGCTCCATCCTCTATAACCGCTTCCAAGGGGCGTCCGAGCACCCCTCCCGCCGCATTAATTTCCTCAACAGCCAACAGCGTCGCATCTTTAACAGAAATTTCGCTGATGGACATCGTGCCCGTCAGCGAATGCAAAACGCCTATTTTGATCGGCTCACGAGTCGAGCCTGCTGCTGCGAGGGGGTTACTGCTCCTTGCTCCCATAGGGTTTTAGATAATTTTTACTAATAACAGAAATTTTAGTTCGATCCTGCACGAAGTTAGCCTTGAGGCTAAATCTTGTTTAGCAGATTATTTAACCCGATCGCCACCAAACGTGGAAATTGCTGCACCCTGTTGATTTTAACTGTCAAACTCTCAGCATAGACCTAAGTCTGGACTAAACAGCCTCCCATTTCTCTCTTCATCTTTTACCGATGTCCAAAGAGCCTCATACAACAACATTCGACACTTAATGCCATCGCGCGCGCTGCAGAACAATTCTCCCCCCTCCTCGCCGTTCCCCAACTCATTCACAGCCCGCGCCTTGCTACTCACCAAGCAATCTCACGCACTATTCCCCTTCCCCTATCTCCTTTCGGGCTAATGCAATTTTCCGTAATTTATCTTAACTATAAAACTCAAAACTCTTCACCAGCCCCTATCTCCCTTCAGACAGAGGGAAGCCCTCGTGATTTCCCTTATGATAAATATAAGGTTAACTTCTAAGTACCCTTGTTAAAAATAAATTTTGCAAACAATAGGGGAAAAACTAATGAATAGTCAAGAAAACGCGACCCACACTGGCAGCGAAAATCAAGTCACGCTACCAAAATCAAAGGAAACCTTGCTCGGCGAGGAAACAGAAAAAGCCCTCGGCCAGCAAAAAAAAGAAGATGCTCAAACTATGCACGCTGTCGAACAGTTTAAAGAAGAACTTCAGCACAAAATTGATGAAGAATGTCATCACAAGGTAGATTAAAACTACTAATACGGAATTTTTTCGGGTGTGGGTAAGATACAGTCTTGCCGACACCCGCCTTTTTAAGGCAGAATTAAAGATAATTTTAAAATTATAAATTCTTTTGGGTTTAAAAAAATACTCTTGGACGCACGGGCGACCATCCAGCATTTTTTTACAAAAATAAATACTTAATTGCAGCCAGTAGAAGCGGTAAAAAAAATGCGGCAAGTATGAAAGTGGCAGTCCGTCTAAAATTTTAAAATAATTTTTCCACATTCCCTATTCCCTATTCCCTATTCCATTTGTTATTCATTCTTTCTTCCTAGAGGTAGAGTGCAACGCAGCTCATAGTTACCTATGATGAGTTTAAGTAAAAAATGTCAAATTAAATACAGATAGGGAGAAACCCATGACCACTAAAGATAGAGCAGAGGCAACTGGCAACAACATCGCAGGCAAAGCTCAAGAAGCCCTAGGTAATATTACTGGCGACCCGAAGGATAAAGCAGAAGGCAAAGCCAAGCAGGCAAAAGCTGAAGCTGGTCACGCCATCGAAGATGTAAAAGATGAGCTCAAAAAGAAACTAGACTAAGCCTAATACTAATTGAGAGGGTCGAGCAACCTGACCCTTTCAAGTATTCAAGTTGTTTTCAGAAGGGAGGAAAAAAGGTGAGTTTATTGCAGCAGAGTCGCAAAATAATTGCGGGCGTACTCTTGGTATTAATGCTGGCTATTACGACTGCGTGCGCGCCCAGCGTTTCAGCCCAAAAACCGAGTGATGTACCTGTAGCAATTGGTGGCAGTCAGGGTTATTACGCGCAACTAGAACGTGGCAATACCGCCGCAGGTCAAGATTTTGGTCAATGGGTAACAAAGACGGCTCAGGGTCTTGTTCAGGATGCTTACGTGCGCGACAATAACAAGTTGGGAGTTGTAATTACTCCGCAAGTCCGCCCGACTGAAGTGAAAGATTTGGCCAAATCTTTAGCACAAGGTTTTCACCGCAATTTTCCAAATCAAGATGTAAGTGTTTTGGTTTACGCTCCTGACAAAAAACTGATTTTGACTGCTAAGTACGACCAGCAATCAAATCAAATTGAATACAAGTCTTGACCGAGTTAGCAAGCTTAAATGATAGCCGCGAGGCGGTTTAATATTCAGCAGTTTTTTGATTGCGAAGCCATCTCAATTTAAGACTGAAATGTTGTGTAGATTGGAAGAGAGTTACCATGAGTAGCAGCGATAATTACAAGCGTCAAATCATGAACGATTTAGCCCAGGGCGATCGAGAAATGATGCCGCAGACAACTGGTGAAGATTACGAAAACTTTGACGATTTTGCTCAGAGAACTTCGCCCGCTCAGCGCAAACAATTATTCGGGCGTTCCCTGAATCACGACTCCCTCCCGCCGGCTCAGTTGGAACCGGAATTGCAAAAGGCGATCGCCCAAATTAAGCCAAACGAACGCGACGATGTAGCGCGGGAATTCTTCAAGCATTTGGGCAAGAGAGGATTGGACGATCGCAAATTGGAAAAGCAGCTAGGACTTTCTACCCACCACGCCAGCCGCATGAATGCTGACGATGTTACCAAGTTGGCCTCGTTTACCTATCACAATCACCCGGATATTTTCCAAGAAGTGCTGGCCGAACAGCCAAGTTTGATGAAGTTTTTGGGAAATCCAGTTGTTGCAGGTATTTTGGGAATAGTTGCTGCTAAATGGCTCAACAACCGCAAATAATCTTGGATTCAGACAAGCCTAAAAACTGATAATACCTGCCGCAAATAAAAGGACGATCGCCTGGGCGATCGTCCTTTTATATTTTATATCTCGTCCGGTCAATTCCCTCCGCTTCGCTTTACCCGAAATCAGGTAGGGGCGGGTTCACGAACCATATCTGCCAATAATTGACAATCTCAAAAACCCGCCCGGCCGGGATATTAGGGTCAATCGATCGGACTAGATGTTATATCTAGTCCGGTAGTAAAATAACCGCGATCGCGTTTTTATGGAGGATTTTAGTCATCATAAAACTCACTCAAAATTTAGTCCTCAGTACAAACATCTTTGATGGCGGTCGTTCGAGGAAACATAAGATTATAATACTAAATCCCGATTGTTTAAATCTTAATTATGGGGTTCCTAGCGGTTCCGGTAAGTAAAAAAACTTGCCAATTACTGATTACGAATTACTAATTATTGCTTAAAGCTAAAAATAACTGCACCGCAGTCAACAGCGGTATACCTGACACTCCGCAAAATTAAATGTAGGATTAAGTGTTGTCGTGAATCAGAAAAAAAAGATGAACATATCCACTATTTGGCGAAAACTCCGCAGCCAGCAAGCCTTCTGCTTGGCTGCAATCCTCGCAGGTTGCCTGGTATTTATCGGTTGTTCCCCCGCACAGTCAACGGCTGGCAATTCAGTCGATCCCAAGTTCAAAGAGCAAGTCTTGCAGGTGATCCGCGAAAACCCGCAAGTAATTTTAGAGTCTGTACAAGCGTACCAGCAACAGCAGCAGCAGTCTCTCAAAGCAGCGCAGGAATCATTTTTGCAGGAGATGAAAACTAATCCCAAATCGGCGATCGGGGATTCTCCCACTACGGGCTCACCTTCCCAGCAAATTGTACTTTTAGAATTCTCTGACTTTCAATGTCCGTTTTGCGCGCGCGCTCACGATACTGTCAAGCAGTTTATGGCAAAACACCAGGACAAAGTTACTTTAGCTTACAAGCATTTTCCCTTAACTTCTATTCACCCTCAAGCGCTACCGGCAGCTAAAGCAGCTTGGGCGGCGGGGCAGCAGGGCAAATTCTGGGAATATTACAGCGCTTTGTTTGAAGGGCAGAAAGATTTAGGCGATCCATTGTACCCATCGATCGCCCAAAAGCTCAATCTAAAATTAGATAAATTCAACACCGATCGCAACAGCCCCGCTGCAGAAGCCGCCATTGCCAAAGACGTGCAACTTGCTCAACAACTAGGCATTGAAGGCACTCCGTTTTTTATTATGAACGGCGAAACTTTCTCCGGGGCGGTCGAGCTTTCTGAGATGGAAAGCATTCTCGCCTCTGTCTCGAAATAAGTAATTCCTGACTCTTGGAAACCGAGTATAAAAATGCGTTCCCAGCCAAAGCAGGCTGGGAACGAGAAAAACCCGAAAAACTCGAAAAATCTTTGATTAAACCGCAGCCAACTCAGGAGTCGGGCGCTTGCTGTGGCGGATACCCTCGATCGCCGCTGCGTAATCATTCGCCTTAAACACAGCAGAACCAGCAACGATCGCATTTGCGCCCGCTTCCAGAACCTGCCAAGTATTGTTCCCCTTCAAACCGCCATCTACCTCAATCCAAGGATCGAGGCCCTTGTCGTCGCACATTTTACGCAACTGGCGAATTTTCGGCAAAACAGCCGGGATAAAACTTTGACCGCCGAAGCCCGGATTGACGCTCATAATCAGCACCAAATCGCAAAGTTCCAGCACGTACTCGATCAACTCCAAAGGCGTCGAAGGATTCAGAACCACACCAGCCATTTTCCCCAATTCCCGAATTTGGCCGAGGGTGCGGTGCAAGTGAGGCGAAGCATTGTGTTCCGCGTGAACCGAAATAATGTCAGCACCAGCCTTAGCGAAGTCCTCGACGTACTTCTCCGGCTCCACAATCATCAAGTGGACATCGATTACCTTGGTAGTAACAGGGCGAATTGCCTCAACAATCAGCGGCCCGATAGTAATATTAGGAACAAAGCGACCGTCCATCACATCTACGTGAATCCAGTCAGCCCCAGCTCGATCGACAGCCTGAATCTCTTCTCCAAGACGGCTAAAATCGGCTGATAATATGGATGGAGCAATAACGATGGGTTTTTGGGATTGGGTCATGGCTAAGTCTGTTCTCCTGACTGCTGTGCTGTATCCAGTTTATCAAAATACGGGTCTCCGGGTCGAAAAGTTGCCAACGATCGGTCGCGAGATTGGGAGGGCAGAAAAATTTGGCCTGTGACAGACAATTTTGGCGATATCCCCAGCCCTGCTCTCGGAATTTTGGTTTAGGATATAAATTTTCCCTCTAACAAATAACTTGTGTGCAAAATCTCACCTTCTGCAAATTTTGAGTACCGAATTGTCAGTAACTCAGGGCTAAAGCCACTGAGCTTGTAGGAGAAATCGAGCAAGCTATGCTGACCAGACCCCTCGCAAGAGGAGACGTTATTTAGGTCACGACACCGGCGAATGCGACGCCAGTTTTCCGCTCTGTCACCTGCGATTAAACAGTTTTAAAGTCACTGAAACAGTGTCGCAGGTCTAACAAGCCTTTATAACCAGGTCTGCACGAACATTACCCCGCAAGGGAGACTGAGGCAACCATACCTCATCGGAGGGGCAACCATACCCCTCCAACCCGACAGGGGAAAGATTCAAGGCGATTGAAATCGCCGAGTCGTTTTCCTCTCAGGACTGAAGTCGCTGAGTTTCCCACTTACCGAGTTTTTTTATGAAAAATACAGATCCCTTAGAAAATCCTGAACTCGATCGTGCCAGTCTGTTTGTATTAATGATCCCAGTCATCGGCTTTTTCCCCGCCCTGTGGACTCTTTACCGCCGTCAGGGTAGTCCCGAACGCAAAGCCGTCAGCCGCTTGGCAATTGCCCTTGCTTTTAGTTGGCTCTTAGGACATATTCTTTTAGAAGCTGGAGCGATTTCTGCGGAATCTCCGACACTTCCCATGTTATTAATGAGTAGCCTGCTAACAACCAGCTATTTCATCGTTGCTCTGGGACTGATGGTTCGCCTCTGGAAGCGTCAACCGCTATGGTTGCCTGGAATTAGTCGCTTAGCCGAGCAAGTAGTAGGCAAACATTTATCATAATTTAGGGTTTTTTTAAGCCCCTACCCTATTGATTGAGTGCGTCTTCAGCTTGATACTACATATTGCCATTATCTTTTTTATTTTTGTTGTGTGTGAGGAAGCCAGTGCCAGCTCAAAAAATTCCTAATCAAGACCCTATCCAACAATCAACTGCTCAACCTGCAACCAAAAAAGCTTCCCAGCCCCATCGAGGCCGCTGGCTGGGTTTTGGTTTTGGTTTGGCTGGAGTAGCCATGCTCTCAGCCACAGCCGGAGCATTGCTAGCCGTCTCCCTTTCTACAACGCCGCTTCAGCAACAAAAGTTGAGCCCTGAAGAAGCAGCCGTATTTTCTCAAGGCGACATGGCAAAGCTCAACATGAAGATGCCGGAGCTGACTCGGCCAGTTAATATTTTAGTTTTAGGGCTTAAAGTTCTGACCTCTGACATCGAAGGAAGTGTCAACAAAGATGTCGGACACGAGGTTTGGGAAAACTCATTTAAGGGCTTAACCGATACCATGCTGTTGGTGAGGTTTGACCCTCAAAATAAAAAGTTAAGCGTGCTTTCCATTCCGCGAGACACCCGCACCTATGTTGAAGGCAGGGGCGAGGTGAAAATCAACGAAGCTAATTACCACGGTGGCCCGGCTTCGTCAGCGAAGGCAGTCAGCGGACTCCTGGGCGGTGTGGGAATTGACCGCTACGTCACAGTTAATATTCATGGCATAAAAAGTTTGGTCGATGCCCTGGGTGGCATTACTATTAATGTCCCTAAAGACATGAAATATACCGATCACAGTCAGCATTTATATATAGATTTAAAGGCTGGCAAGCAGAAACTCAACGGCGAACAAATCGTGCAATATTTGCTTTATCGGCACGACGATTTGGGCGACATCGGGCGGGTGCAGCGCCAACAATTGTTGATGCGGGCTTTTGTGGAACAGGAAGTAAATGTAGGTTTGCTGTCTCGACTACCGAAGATTTTATCGGTGATTCAGTCTCACCTTGACACGAATTTGAGTATAGAAGAATTGGTAGCTTTGGCTGGTTTTGCTACTCAAACCGATCGCGCTGGCGTGCAGATGTTGATGGTTCCCGGCAAATTTAGCGATTCTAAGGACTACAAAGCAAGTTTTTGGTTGCCCGACCAATATGCCATCGAAACTATGGTGGCGGAACATTTTGACTTCGGCCAAAATACTTGGACAATTGAGAATGCTGATTCGACTTTTCTGAAGGTGGCGATTCAAGATAGTACCGGAGATCCATCGGCTGTTGAAGATTTTGTCAATAATTTGACTCAAGCCGGTTATCGGAATGTTCAGGTTTATAAAGCTTGGCCCGAACCGCTGGAGGTAACTACTCTAGTAGCTCAACAGGGCGATATTAAAGGTGCTCAAGCGATTCGCCAGTTTTTGGGTTTTGGAGATGTGTTGGTTGAGAGTACCGGTTCTTTGAATTCGGATGTCACAATCAGATTGGGTCAGGATTGGTTGGAGAAAAAGGCTCAGTCCGGCAGTGTGCCTAAGTCTTTTTAAACTGGATTTTAACTGGGGTATTTGTAGGGACACAGCATTGCTGTGTCCTCTTATTTTCTGTTGGTAGAGATGGAGGCGATCGCTTTTTTGTCTATTTACTGATAGTATATTTTTGGGTGATGATGAATCACGATCGCAATACCGATACTTCCCTCCGCAGTCACAAGTGAAACAATAATCAACGAGGGAAAGCTTAAGATATTTTATCAAGGTAGGGTTGATGAACAAGGGTGATAAAATAGACCGACAGCGAGAACATCAGGCAAATGAACGCACCTTTCTGGCATGGTTACGAACTTCACTGGCTTTAGTTGGTTTTGGGTTTGCAATCAGTCGGTTCAGTTTATTTCTCCGTCAATTTCAAGCTACAGTGACTCAGCAAGAAGTTTCCTCCCCTCCCTTCTTCAACTCCGAAACTTTAGGGCTGAGTCTGGTCGTTTTTGGGATTGCGGTCATTGCCTTAGCAGCATGGCGTTATAATCGAGTATTCTGGCAAATTGAGCGAGGTGATTATCGCCCAAATCGTGTGCTAGTTTGGATTCTAACTGGAGTTGTAATGATTTTAGGAACGTTAAGCATTCCGTTGGTGCTATGGCGCGATCGCGCAAATATAGCTCCCACTTCAACTCCTAAAAACTCTCAATTCTAAGTTAACCCGATCGCTTAGCTAAAGTGCCTCTTCCTTTGTTGATTAAAGGGGAGGATTGTCGGCAAATCTCGATCGCTCTTTAATCCAATCGAGTAAAATAGGATTGACCAATTCCGGCGCTTCATCCTGGGGACAATGGCCCACTCCCTCCAAAGGAATAAACTTTTCAACAGCCGGAAACTTTGCCAATTCTCGCCCCAAGGCGATCGGCTCCCAAGGGTCATCCGTACCCCACAAAATCAAAGCCGGACAGCTCAAACGCGGCAACAAATCCTCCGGTAGCGGGCCTTGAGAATAACTGATAAAGGCCACAAATACTTCAACTGCGCCGCTGTCTTTAGCAGGTTCCAGCAGCATATTTACCAGTTCGTCGCTGACAGCTTCAGGACGGTGATAAGCTTGCAAAAGCACTTTTTTTACTGTTTTTGGCGTTGCTAATTGTTTAAAAAATAATTGACTTATCCACTTGACATTTAAAACTTTTTGTGCAATTGGCGCTCCAAAACTGCGATACCAAGGCATTTCGGCGCGTTTGCGATCGTGCAGCAAGCGTAGGGAACAATTGAGTAAAATTACGCCAGAAGCAATATCGGGAAAATCAACAGCCGCTTGCATAATTGCCACACAGCCGATCGAATTTCCCACCAAAAAAGCCGGCCCGCCCGCAACTTCCCGACAAAAATCAGCAATTAGCTGACCCCAAGTTTCAAAAGTATAGTCAATCTCAAGCTTGGGCGCGGGTTTAGCAGAACCGCCAAAACCGATGAGGTCGATCGCATAACAGCGGCAATCAGCAGCCAGCGCCGGCAAATTCTTGCGCCAGTGGCCCCAAGACGCACCAAAACCGTGGACAAACACCACCGCAGGCCCCTGGGAACCCGCAGCCTGGTAGCAAATCGGAAAGCCTTTCCACAGCCAAGTTTGAGGCGAAATAAGTGTTGACGAAGCGGGAGTAGAAGATGTCATGCGATTTTAGATTTTAGATTTTAGATTTTAGATTGGGCATGGGGCATAGGGCATGGGGCATTGTTAGCTGCTGACTGCTGACTAATGACTAATGACTAATGACTAATGACTAATGACTACTTTGCAGTTAGAGCCGATAGTATGTCACGATTAAACCTGCTGACTTCTTTGCTGTATTAAAATTTCCCTTATGCCAACGATCGTTTCCACAGCAGTCGTACCATTTCTGGGGTCTGAAATTGTACCCGACTACGACACCGCCAAAGTAGTAATCTTACCAATTCCCTACGAAGCTACCACCACTTACCGCCGGGGGTGCGAAAACGGGCCCGCCAAACTTCTAGAAGCTTCTCATCAACTCGAGTGCTACGACGAAGAATTGGATGCCGAAGTTTGCTACGATGTCGGAATTTATACAAAAGAGCCGATCGCCGATACCCGCAACAGACAACCAGTTTCATCCTCAGAAATGCTGCAAGTAACCCAAGCAGCAGTCTACCAGCTAGTTACCGAAAATAAATTTGTCATCTCCCTCGGAGGCGAACACAGCATCACTGCCGGCGTTGTCGAAGGTTATCGCCAAGCATACCCGGATGAACCTTTCACAGTCGTGCAAATTGACGCCCACGGCGACTTGCGACACGAATACGAAGGCTCGATTCACAACCACGCCTGCGTGATGCGACGTGTTGTCGATATGGGCTTACCGACACTGCAAATCGGGATTCGCGCTATCTGCAAGGAAGAAGCCGACTTGATTAAAGCCAAACAGCTAAACGTGATTCGAGCCAGAGAAATTGCTACTCAACCGGATTGGGCCGATCGCGCAATTGCCAGCATAACAACTAAGCGAGTATTTTTGACGATCGACTTAGACGGCATCGATCCGACTTTAATTCCAGGGGTGGGAACACCCGAACCGGGCGGGTTAAATTGGTATTCCCTCACCGCATTTTTGCGCCGCGTCTTCGAGTCCTACGAAGTAATCGGGTGTGACATTATGGAATTAGCACCTATTGTAGATTCTGTCGTCTCAGAATTTACCGCCGCCAAATTAGCATACAAACTTATTGGATACCAAGCTCTGGCTCAAGGTTGGCTAAAGCCAGACGAGGAATAAATCGCGAAGCACGAATCACAATAGGCTGTTGGCAAGGCTAGAATTAAGCTAAAGCCAAACAACAGCCAATTTTATTCGTGCTGACAGTTTCATCTTTCATGCTGGCAAATACTCCTCTTCACCTCCTGAAAACATGAGTTTACTAATGGATACAACGGGTACTCCCATTAACGGCTACGCTCCCGATTTTGAACTGCCGGGAGTTGACGACGAAGTTCACCATTTAGCTCGATATTTAGAAAAATTTCGGGCGATCGCGGTGATATTTATGTGCAATCATTGCCCTTACGTGCAGTTGTATCTCAATCGCATGAAAGAACTTCAAGCAGATTTTCAAGATCGAGATGTTACTTTAATCGGGATTAATGCTAATGATGCAAACCAGTATCCCGACGACAGTTTTGAGAATATGAAAATTTTTGCCACCAACAATCAACTCAACTTCCCGTATATCCGAGATGTTGCTCAAGATGTGGCTGAAAGTTTTGGGGCTTCTAAAACCCCGGAGGTTTTTTTGTTAGACCAAGACGGCAAACTGCGCTATAAAGGTTTAATTGACGACAACGCTGACGATCCGGCGGCGGTGCAGGTTTCTTATCTGCGGAGTGCGATCGACCAATTGCTCAACAGTCAACCCGTTGAGCCTTCAACTACAGAGGCAATAGGCTGTTCCGTCAAATGGCGATCGTAGGCAGATTTAAAATTAACGTTCCCGCACTAATTATTAACTGGTTCCCTGGCTGTGCCTGGGAACCTATCTCCAGAGGCTCTGCCTCGTCAAAGACTGGATGAAAATTGGAGATACAGCCTCCGAATCTGCTTTACTAGGCAGAGCCTGGTAAGGAGTAAAAAGATTCAAAACAATTGTCTGTGAACTTAAAAAGTAGACGTATTCCCAACTTAATTTTCGCAGTCGCCTTCCTGCTAGCACTGCTGATTAGTTGGAACTTATTTAAGAACTTTTCCTCAGTCGATACGTTGCAGCGCACCTCCTTAAACGTATCCGCTGCTATCAGTCTCTCGAAAGCTTTAGGGGAAATCAAAACTGTTTATCAAAGCAGTAATCCGAATTTTACTATTACTTATAATTTTGGTGCTTCCGGTGCTCTAGAACAGCAAATTCAGCAGGGAGCACCGATAGATGTATTTTTCAGCGCCGCCACCAACCCAATGGATGCTTTGCAGCAATCTAACCTGCTAATTAACGACACGCGCCGCAATTTGCTGACAAATCGCCTGGTTTTGATTACTCCCAAAAACGGTGTTGCTTTGAGCGATTTCAAACAGTTGACAGATGCCAGAATCAAGAAAATTGCGATCGGCGAAGCCAAGAGCGTACCTGTCGGACAATACGCTCAGGAAATGTTAAATAAACTTGGATTGTGGGGGCAAATACAGCCAAAATTAGTGCTAGGAAATAACGTCCGCCAAGTGCTGACATTCGTCGAAAGCGGTAACGTTGATGCTGGTATAGTTTATGCGACTGACGCCACAGCCTCCGACAAAGTAACTGTGCTGCTAACGGCTGCCGAAAATTTGCATTCGCCCATTGTTTATCCGCTGGCAGTTATCAGAAACAGCCGCAATCCGGCTGCTGCGAAAAGGTTTGTTGACTTTTTGGGGGGCGATCGGGCTAAAATAGTATTTCAGAAATACGGATTTGGGATGGCTCGCCAATTAGTCTCATACAACTGAGATGTTGCACTATTCTCAATTACTTGTTTAGCAACAGGCTTTCCGGCCTGTTCCACAAGAAAATTCACTCTTTGTGGAACAGGCCGGAAAGCCTGTTCTTGAGAATGGTGCAAGATGTGAGATACAACCAAATTTTGTAGGGGCGGGTTCACCAACAATATCTAATTCCCGCCAACAATCTATATAAACCCGCCCTCACACAACAGATAACCTTGTGTATTCAAAGAGGTACATTTCGATTTGCCGCCCAAGTGGGGGCGGGTTTACGGGATTATTTGTATTAGCCGAAGATTGTTGGTAAAACCCGCCCCTAGGAGCGAATCCCCAAATTATACATTTTGATTTATCTTTGGGTGGAAGCGGGTTTAGTAAATTATGTGTTTGAGGCAATTATTGTTGGTGAAACCCGTCCCTAGGATTTATGGAATTTGATATTTCTCCCTTCTGGATATCTCTAAAATCCTCCGCTATTGCGACATTTATTACCTTTTTCCTGGGAATAGCCGCCGCCCGGTGGATGCTTTCAACTCGCATCAGAGGTAAAGCTTTAATTGAAGGGATTTTCATTTCTCCCTTAGTTTTGCCGCCGACAGTAGTGGGATTTTTGCTGCTGCTGCTGTTTGGGAGAAATGGGGCGATCGGGCAATTTTTGCTACAATTCGACTTAACTATAATTTTCACTTGGCAAGCGGCCGCCATTACTGCCACAGTTGTATCATTTCCCCTCATGTACAAAACTGCTTTGGGAGCTTTTGAGCAAATTGATGCCAATCTTCTCAATGCAGCCCGCACTTTGGGAGCATCGGAGTGGCAAGTTTTTTGGCGGATTATGTTGCCGCTAGCATGGCCGGGAATTTTAGCAGGAACTATTCTCGCATTTGCCCGCGCTTTGGGTGAATTCGGCGCGACGTTGATGTTAGCGGGGAATATTCCCGGACAAACTCAAACTATCCCGATGGCAATTTATTTTGCTGTGGAAGCTGGGGATATGAGGCAAGCTGCTATTTGGGTTTTGATTATTCTGAGTATTTCTTTGAGCGTGCTAACTGCTGTTAACTTTTGGACTGATTTACAAAAGATATCGCCCAAACCGAATTCGAGTTATAGATTGCAATCAAATATTCCTAAATTCGCGTCTGTTTTTACCACAAAATCCCAACAACAACCTAAAAACGGACTTTTTTTAAACATTTTTAAACCTCTCTCCAGCTTTGCCTTGGATGTCGGCTTCGATATCGGCCCGGAAGTGCTGGGAATTTTGGGCGCGTCGGGTTCGGGAAAAAGCATGACTCTGCGCTGCATCGCTGGTTTGGAAACTCCAATGAGCGGTAAAATTGCAGTCAATGGCAGGGTTTTATTTGACTCCGCACAGGGCATTAATGTAGCTTCTAAAGACCGCCGCATCGGTTTTTTGTTTCAAAACTATGCTTTATTTCCTCACCTGACTGTTGCTCAAAATATTGCGTTTGGTTTGCAGCATTTATCTGAAAGCGAGCAAGAACTTCGGGTAAAAGAACAACTAATTTCGGTGCAAATGTCGGGAATGGAAAATCGCTACCCGCACGAACTTTCGGGGGGCCAACAGCAGCGGGTGGCTTTGGCTAGGGCGATCGCCCCTTCTCCAGAATTGCTGCTGTTAGACGAACCGTTTTCTGCTTTGGACACTCATTTGCGGAGTCAACTGGAACGGGAGTTAATGCAGACTCTGGCTAATTATCGGGGCATTACTTTGTTTGTCAGCCACAATTTAGAGGAAATTTACCGGGTGTGCAAAAATCTGTTGGTATTGGCCGAGGGAAAGCCGATCGCCTTTGATACAAAACAGAACATTTTCGATCGCCCCCGCAACTTCACCGTCGCCCAGTTGACGGGCTGCAAGAACTTCTCTGCCGCTAAACCGATCTCCGTAACTCTCGTCGAGGCGATCGACTGGGGCTGTACTCTGAGTGTAGTCGAACCAATTCCCAAATCTCTAGTTTCTGTGGGAATTCGGGCTCATCAACTGAGTTTTGTCAGCGGGTGCGATCGTGAAAATACTTTTGCTTGTTGGATCGCCTCGACTGTGGAAACTCCGCACCGGGTGACATTATATCTCAAATTGCACTCGCCTCCCAATGATTCCCAAGATTATCACTTACAAGCCGAAGTTTTCAAGGAAAAGTGGAGAGCTATTAAGGACAATCCTTTTCCCTGGTATGTTCATATCGAGCCAATTAGGTTAATATTAATGGAAGCCTGAGTTAACTAGCAATATACCGTTAACCGTCAACACTCAACAGCTAAATACATCTTAACCCAACATCAAATCATGACTGAACAAGTTAAAAAAACCGACGCGGAATGGCAACAACAACTAACGCCAGAACAGTTTAAAGTCACCCGCAAAAAAGGAACGGAAAGAGCTTTTAGCGGCGAATATCACGACAACAAAAAACCCGGAATTTATAAGTGTATTTGTTGCGGCACTGAGCTATTTAAATCAGAAACCAAGTACGATTCCGGTACCGGTTGGCCGAGTTTCTACGCTCCAGTTAGCGAAGAAAATGTCAAGTGTGAGTCCGATAACACCTTGTTCATGCGCCGAACAGAGGTACTGTGCGCTGTTTGCGACGCTCATCTCGGTCACGTATTTAACGACGGGCCCAAACCTACCGGTCAGCGTTACTGCATGAATTCTGCTGCTCTTAATTTCGTTCCCAAGGATTGATTCTTTTAGGGGCTAGCTAGAAGCCCAACCCCTACTCCCCACAAAAAATCAATCCGGTTGTGGAACAGGCATCTTGCCTGTTCACCGGCGCATTCACTGAGAAAAAATCAATCCGGTTGTGGAACAGGCATCTTGCCTGTTCACCGGCGCATTCACTGAGAAAAAATCAATCCGATTGTGGAACAGGCATCTTGCCTGTTCACCGGCGCAGCCGAAGCCACAAACAAATTCTCTGGCAGCACAAGCAGGATGCCTGTTCCGGGCAATTGATGTTCAAAATGCACCCATACTGCTATCTTATGGTGGAGGCAAAAAGAGTAAAAAAATAGTGGCGGCATGGGGATGGTATATCAGCGAGTTTTGCTGAAGCTCAGCGGTGAAGCGCTGATGGGCAGCTTGGGCTACGGGATCGATCCGATAGTGGTTCAGTCGATCGCCCAGGAAGTGGCCAAAGTCGTGTCCCAAGGCATTCAAATCGCGATTGTTGTCGGTGGCGGCAACATTTTTCGCGGGGTGAAAGCTGCTTCGGCAGGGATGGATCGGGCAACGGCTGATTATGTGGGTATGATTGCTACGGTGATGAATGCTATCACTTTGCAGGATGCCCTGGAACAAGCAGGAGTGCCAACGCGGGTGCAATCGGCGATCGCCATGCAAGAAGTAGCTGAACCCTACATCCGGCGGCGGGCAATTCGCCACCTAGAAAAAAAACGAGTAGTGATTTTTGGTGCCGGTTCTGGCAACCCTTTTTTTACTACTGATACTACAGCCGCTTTGCGGGCGGCTGAAATTGATGCAGAGGTGATTTTTAAAGCTACTAAGGTAGATGGGGTGTACGATTCTGACCCCCACGTCAACCCCAACGCGCGCAGGTATCAAACCCTCACCTATGCCCACGTCTTGAATCAAGATTTGCGGGTGATGGACAGTACGGCGATCGCCCTTTGCAAAGAAAATAATATTCCTATTATGGTATTTGACCTCTCGGTGTCGGGCAACATCTACCGAGCTGTAATGGGAGAATCTATTGGAACTCTTGTCGGAGGTTTTTGTGAAGTTAGCTGAAGCAGAAGATCATATGCAAAAGGCAGTTGAGGCTACTCAACGGTCTTTTAATACTATTCGGACGGGACGGGCCAACGCCTCCCTCCTCGATCGAGTCATGGTAGACTACTACGGCTCTCCAACTCCGATCAAATCCCTTGCCAATATCGGCACCCCGGATGCGACTACGATCACCATTCAACCGTTCGATCGTACAGCGCTGACCTCGATCGAAAAAGCAATTTCCCTGTCCGATGTAGGACTCGTTCCCAACAACGACGGTTCAGTTATTCGCTTGAACATTCCGCCGCTGACAAGCGACAGACGCCAAGAATTTGTCAAAATGGCCAGTAAGTTTGCTGAAGAAGGTAAAGTTGCAATTCGCAATATCCGCCGCGATGCCGTTGACTCGATTCGCAAGCAGGAAAAAAGCAGCGATATCTCTAAAGATGAATCCCGCGACTTGCAAGATAAAATTCAAAAGCTGACGGACAAGTACGTTGCCAAAATAGAAGAAGTTCTGGCAGCCAAAGAGAAAGATATCACGACTGTTTAGGGAATGGGAAATTGGGCATGGGGAATAGGAAGAGTTTTGAGATTGTTCAGAGCCGGCCGCGAACAACGAGCAGACGCTTAATCATTTGTGAGTTGTGAGTTAAAAACTCAAGATTTCACACTCATTAACTTACCCATTCCTCCTGCCCCATTGACCAATCACCCATTACCAGTTGTCCGGTGAAGGAATTCGTCCTGCCATTTTTAGTGGATTTAAGGCTGCTGAGGCGCTCGATCGAGCTCTTGGATGTGCCGACGACGCTAAGGAGCCTTACACTCAATCGATCGCCCAAGAATGGAACACTCATCTGATTTGGGTCAGTCGCTTGGCTAGAGCATTCTATCAGTTTACAGGAGCTGCTTACAGAGCGGGCGTCAAATTGCCGATGACTACTCAGTTGATGAGCAAAATTTTGTGTGGCGAACCGCGTTATGCCGATATCGCTAACTGCGCTCTTAAAAAGCTGATGCCGCTTTAGAACGAAGGAAGTTCAGCAACGGATTTAACGCATGGATTTTGAGGGAAGAAAAAAGAGAGAATCTTCTTAAATCCCAATTCCTTATTCTCAATTCCTCATTCCCAATAGCGGTAAGGTGCGCCCCTAAGCACCCTAGATAATTGGATTTTGCGTAAATCCTGTAAAATTTAAAATCTAAAATCTAAAATCTAAAATCTAAAATCAAATGATAATTTATTTTTATAAAGTAGAGGAGCCTTATGGCTGCTTTTCTAATTTTTCACTACACGACATTTCTCTGCACGGTCAATATTGGTTGACGGTGGAACATTACTATCAAGCCCAAAAATTTGTCAGCACCGATCAAAGATTAGTGGCGGCGATTCAAGCCGTAGCAACTCCTCAAGAAGCCGCTAAATTAGGTCGCGATCCCAACCACCGGATTCGCGCTGATTGGGAAGCCGTGAAAATTCCCATTATGCGCGAAGCAGTTTTAACTAAGTTTCTCACTCATACAGACATTCAAGCGATTCTTCTTGCCACAGGGGATCGAGTAATTGTAGAGGATTCGCCAACGGATTACTACTGGGGGTGTGGCTGCGACCGAACCGGTCAAAATCATTTGGGTAAAATTCTGATGAGCGTGCGCCAAGAAATTAGTCAGCACCAAGGGCGCTGATAGAAACTCAAATTCTTTCGTTAATTATCATTATATGAAGTTCTACAACAAATGTCAAGTTATCCTAACAATGAAGAATTCTCCTAGTGAGAGTGTAAGATTGCGAGAAATTTATAAGAGCATTAAAATAATAATTATTATTTGCTTAAGTCGCTCTGCCTGTTGAAGGCAAGGATTAAACTGGCGCGATCGCAGATTTGACTTGCCCCAGCCCACCAGAGGCGATACACCGTCGTCTCTGACAAGTGCGCGACGGATTAATTGTACAGATCGGTTGAGTCAAAAACTCAGGGTGAGGCATTTGAGTTTCAACGCTCCAAGAGCACATCAAAACTTCTTATTATCATTGTATAAGTACAAAAGGAGATTTATGCAACTCAGAGAAAATACGCAAGAATTACATTATAAACTAGACAGAGAAGTTTTGATACGGCGGATAACAGAACGCATTCGCCAATCTCTAGAATTAGAAGATATTTTAACCAGTACGGTAGCAGAAGTGCGGTCTTTTTTGAAAACAGATCGCATTATGATTTACAGGTTTAGTGCCGACGGCAGTGGAGAAGTTGTTGCTGAGTCACTTAATAACAACCATCTCCCTTCCTTGAAAGGACTGCACTTTCCAGCAGACGACATTCCCGCCAGCGCCAGGGAGATGTATCTCACTTTGCGCCAGCGGACAATAATAGATGTTAACTCAGGGACGATCGTCCTGAGTCCCCTCGATGCAGCAGACACCGGTCAACCCTTAATAAAAGAGGAGATGCACTACCGATCGCTCGATCCTTGCCACACCGCTTACCTGATCGCAATGGGAGTGCAATCATCCTTAGTCGTGCCGATAGTGCACCGCCGGATCGTCTCGGAAAACAGCAAAACAGATATCTGCCAAGCCGCGACGTGTCTGACTCGATACGAGCCAGGAAATAATCAAAAAATTCACATCGAACTGTGGGGACTTTTAGTGTCTCACCACTGTGCGCCCCTCAATATTTCACCAGCAGATTTAGAAGTAGTTCAGCTCGTATCGGATCAATTGTCTAGCGCTATCGCCCACGCCCTCCTCCTCCAGCAAACCCGCTCTCAAGCGGCCCGCGAAGCTACCGTGAGCCGCATAGCAGCCCTGTTGTACGGTCACGTCAACATTCAACTGCAACAGGGTTTAGAAGCCACCGTCACCGCTTTGGGTGGCAGCGGTGGCAGACTCTATCTCAACCAGCCGAAAATCAACGGTGAAAAATTATCCCCTCCCAAGATAGAAGGAGGATTGCCAATTGCCCCGGCCCACAGTGATGCTACCTTTGAACTGTTCACCACAGGAGAACAACCGACACTTCCCAACTGGGAAAAAGTTAAGGCGATCGAAGCTCATGCCCTCTGGCAGGAATGGCTAACCAAAGGATTCAAAAATACCGAAGAATTTCCCAAATTTCCAATTTTTACTAATTCTCAATTCCCAGTTTTGATAATTACCGACTTATACAAAGAACCTCTATTTAGAGTTTTAGTTCCCGCTTTCCAATCTACTAAAATTCGGGGTTTGTTGGTAATTCCCCTCCACTACAAACAACAAGTAGTTGGCTGTTTGACCATTTTTCGCAATGCAATAGATACCGAAAAAATGTGGGCGGGGCGCTTTGACACCAGCGCTGCACAAACCCTTCCCCGACAATCATTTGAACTTTGGCGAGAAATAAAAAAAGGTCAGTCGCCAGAGTGGAAGTACGAAGAAATTGAGCAAGCTTTAGCTATAGGCAGCCAATTTTGTTCGGCAATTGGGCAGTACGTTCTTTATAAAGAAGTGCAAACTCTGAATGCCAACTTGGAGCGCCAAGTTCAAGAACGCACCGCCCAATTGCAAAAATCCTTGGACTTTGCCAAAGTATTGACGCGAGTTAGAGACCAGATTCGCAGCACCTTAGATTTAAAAATCATACTGCAAACTATTGTGCGAGAAGTCAGAGTTTTGTTGGATACCGATCGCACGGTAATCTACCAATTTGCGGCCGACAAACAGGGCGAGGTAGTTGTCGAAGCTGTTTGCGGCGAGTGGCGGTCAATTTTAGGTATCACATCTCCACAAGGATGCTTTCCCGAAGGCTCAGACTGCTTTTATCGAGCCGGACGGGTGCGAGCAATTAATGATATTTATACTGAGGATTTAACACCCTGTCACCGCGAATTTTTGGAAGAGTTGCAGGTGAGAGCAAGTTTAATTGTACCCATGATGGGCAAAGATTCCCAATTGTGGGGGTTGCTGATTGCCCATGAGTGTTCGGGGCCGAGAGTTTGGCAAACAGCAGAACAGGAATTGGTGCAACATTTAGCGGCTCAAGCTGCGATCGCCATTCACCAAGCAGAACTTTATCAAGAAAGTCTCAATGCAGCAACTGCCGATCGATTAAAAGCCGAACAGCTAGCTAAAACCCTCACAGAATTGCACAATACCCAAGCCCAACTGATTCAAACCGAAAAAATGTCCAGTCTCGGACAACTCCTGGCCGGAGTCGCCCACGAAATCAATAACCCCGTTAACTTTATCTACGGTAATCTGTCCCACGCCAGCGAATACACCAAAGATTTACTCTGCTTGGTGGAACTCTACCGCCAGCACTACCCCAATCCCAACCCAGAAATTAGCGAGTGCTCCGAAGCAATAGACATCGAATTTCTTGCCGAAGATTTGCCAAAAATTTTGGGTTCCATGACAGTCGGAGTTGAGCGCATTCGCCAGTTAGTGGTATCTTTGCGTAATTTTTCCAGGATCGATCAAGCCGAGAAAAAAGCCGTTGACATTCACGAGGGCATCGACAGTACCCTGTTGATTTTGCAGCACCGGATCAAAGCCAATTCTGAGCACAACACCGTAGAAATCATTAAAGAATATGGCAAGTTGCCCTTAGTTGAATGCTATGCCAGCTCGCTCAATCAGGTATTTATGAATCTGATCGGTAATTCCCTCGACGCCCTAGAACTGAGAAAAAAAGAGGGAGTTATGAATCTTCCCTTTAAAGCAGCAAATGCAGCCGCGACGCATTTAAGCTCCCAAATACTGCCTATCGAGTCAGGAGATATAAAGGCCACCACCGAGTGTTTGATTCCTAATTTTCCATCTCCTTGCATTCGGATTCGCACTGAATTAATCAATGAAAAAATGGTAGGAATTTGCATTGCCGACAATGGTCACGGCATCCCCAAAGAGTTAATCTCTCACATATTTAATCCCTTTTTTACTACTAAACCGGTCGGTCGCGGCACGGGTTTAGGACTGTCTATCAGTTACCAAATTGTTGTTGAGAAACACCAAGGCGTACTTAAATGTGTTTCTGTACCCGGTCATGGTACAGAATTCTGGATCGAGATTCCGCTGAATTAAGTAGAACAACCTAAAAAAACTGAACACCCAGATACCCGGCTTCTTTGAGAATTCGGGTAATTAACAGCGATCGCGTTTTACGTCAAGAAATTATTTTCTCTTCATCGCAGAGAGAGATAATTCGATTCACAAAAGCTTTTAGCTCTGGACAAGCTTGAATCGCAATCATCAAATCGTTTTTTTCCAAAATAGCCTTTCCATCAATCACTTTGTTATAGTCTCTTTTGCATTGTCCCAAGCTAAAAATTTCCTTAATCCAATAGGAAGGTGGCTTTTGGTGATTCACGGTTTCAGGCAAACCGCTAGGAGCAGAACGGTTGTGTTTCGCTCGCTTCTGGATAGTTGTCCAGTAGGGAAGAAGCCATGCTTCAAAATCATGTAATGCTGTGTGAGGATAGAAGTTTGGGTTTTTATCTACCCATGTCATCATTTTCTCTTTAGCATCATTGGCATCTTTAAAGTCCGGCTTTCCCGTATAAACGTCTGTAAGTGCAATTACAGCATCATAGCCATCATTATCGAGGAAATTTTCAACAATAACCTTGAGTTTCTTTTCCTTGGGAATTCCACCATGTTGGGGTTTAAAGTCGAGTCTGGGCATTTTTTGCTTGCTCTAAACGACTTTGGAGAAACTTACGAAGCTTCTCTTTAAATGCCACTTCAGTAGCACCTTCAACCAAAATAGCAATTCTCATGGACGGCCACCCATCACATTCATTTCCCAAAGCTGGTCAAGAGTATAATCTTCTAACCATTTATTCAGGTTAAAAGTGTCACCCCACCTCATTTTTGCCTCCCCTTCTTCCAAATCGCAGACCAAAACCTCGCTTGGATCGAGAAATCTGATGAGTCTATCTGAGTGTGTGGCAACTATCAGTTGAGTGTGTTTTGAAGCTTCTCTCATTAGATAAACTAAGTGTCTTAAGAGTTCCGGGTGTAGGCTAACTTCGGGTTCATCTAACAACGTAATAGTTGTTAAAGTTTGACTTTGCAGCAGCGCAACCAACCAGAGGAAACGCAGCGTTCCTTCTGATAGCTCATGGACATAGAAAGGCTCAGAAAAATTTCTATCTGTCCAAGTCATAGACATAGTTCCTGCGGCAACCGGAGGAAAGTTTAATCGCTCGAAATCTGGAAAGGCAGCAGAAATGATATTTTCAACCATTTCAAAACGGTCACGATCGGTTTCCCGAAGGTCATAAAGACAGGAAACGAGGTTTTCACCGCTTGCTCCAGGCAACTTTGCAGGGCGCATTGCTTGAGGTAGACGGATTGGACTTTTCTCGGAAACATCGAGTGATCCATAATATGTGCAAGAAGCAAGGCTCTTTCTCAGGTTCTCTGGTTCGCGATACATTTTAGGAACTTGAGAAAGGGATGTTTCAAGAGGATTATGCTCCCAACTCGGTCTAACAAATCCTCTGCTTTCTTCTTGAGAATATTTAATATCCAAACCTTGTGATTCAATATACTTGAATGGTTCAGCTCTGTTGGGATTTCTCTGCTGTGTTAAAGATTCGTCTCTAACTTCATAAGATAAACCTTTAGGTGACAATGTTAAGCTGTACTTCAAAGGTTGTTCCTTTGGCACTTGCAGTGAAATTTCAATTTCAAGTTCTTGTACTTTACCTCTTGTCAAAATTTCATTCAAGCCGCCTTTAAGTTGTAATAAATTCTGTAAATTTCCAATTGCTGAAGCGGCTAGTATTGAAAGGACATCTAAAAAAGAAGTTTTTCCTGCTCCGTTTGCACCAATCATGACGATGAGATTTCTCATCTCAAGCTCAATATTTTGAAGACGCCGAAAACCCCTTACGGATATATTTTCAAATCTATTCATATTCTGTCCTTAAATAGTGAAACTAGCCTAGACACATATATTGAGACTAGGCTAAGTATACCTGCCTTACAGACATTAGGGGTTTAGTAAAGCCAGATGGGTGTAAGAAACGCTCTACATCGCTTGGGTTGGCGCAGCATGAAAAGTCGTTGGAGCAGGCCGTTCACAAGTCTTTAAGGCAAGATTAGCTTCACCAGAACAGAACCGATCGACCCCAGAAGACTCATAAAGTCGCCGCGGCTGGAAGTGCGGGGTTCCGTTGGCTTTTGGCGTGCCACAATGGCTTCGCCTAACTGCTTTGACAACTCCTCACCTTGGGGATTTCCTTGATCTGCAAAGAGTTTGTTTGCTATTGCAGCGTCTTGAGCCGCACCGGCGAACTCTCCCAAGTCAGCGCGAGACATACTGCGCGCAAAATAAACGGCTGCTAAATCCGATTTCAGATTCAGGGCTTGATTGTAATAATCAATGGCGTTTCTGTAGTTTCCTGCTTGAGCTTCCAGCACTCCCAACCGATAGAAGTCTTCAGCGGTGCCGATATTGGTTGGCATTCCTCTAACTCCGAGCAGTTGCGCGTTAGTTAAATTGGCGTTGAGCAAATTGGCGTCGCTGAGATAGGCACTTCTCAAGTCAGCACCGCTGAGGTTCGCACCGCTGAGGTTTGCCCCTGTCAGGTTGACGCCAAACAGGCTAGTGCCGCTGAGGTTGGCACCGCTGAGGTCAGCCCCCGCGAGGTTGGCTCGACTGAGGTTAGCCAACCTCAAGTCAGCACCTTTGAGATTGGCTCCTGTTAAATTGGCTAAAACCAAGCCAGCACTGCTGAGGTCGCAGTTGGGGCACTGTCGGGTGGCTAGTAATTGTTGCGTGTGTTGGATGTTCTCGGCGGGTGCAGGAGCGATCGGGGCGATCGCGCTCAGCAGCGTTGCAGCAGCGAGGATTCTGAGTTTCATTTTAACCGTCCCAAATCCAAAATATTAAATCTAAAATAGCTTTTATCGAAGCAATTGAAAATCACCATAACACAAGTTCACCCAACAAATCTTTTGACTTGCCGTATGTAGGAGTTCTGAGCGCCATCAGCAGCCTAGATTGAAGTTCTCGGCCTTACCTGAGTGTCAATCGATTTTAGATTTTAGATTTTAGATTTTAGATTTTAGAATTGAAGCATTGACTTGCGCGAGAGAAATACGTTCGGCAAGTTTCTCGGATACAGGTTTTTTATTTCTGGACGGATGAATCACGTGGCGGGTATCATGGATGCTTTCGGTCAAATAAAGATTTCGCTGCCAATAAATTAGGGTAATGAATTACTCATTACCCTTTAGCCGCTGTTCTCGGCAACCATAAAAATTAACCAATAAATTAGTCGTGAATCGTGCCGTCGGGCATCGTTGTACCCTTAAGATATACTCCGCTCAGGTTGACTTTTGTAAGGTTTGCTCCCAACAGGTTTGCTCCGCTTAAGTCGGACGCACTTAAAATCGCTTCAGTCAAGTCGGCCCTAATTAGACTCGCCCCCATTAAGTCGGCTCCGCTAAGGTCTACTTTACTCAAGTTTGCGCCAATTAAATCGCATTCTGTGAGCACCGCCCTACGCAAGTTTACTCCGTAAAAATTTACTCCGTGCAAGTCTGCACGGCTGAGTGTTGCCCGAGATATATTCGCTCCAATTAAAGTTGCTTGGATCAGAGAAGCTCCGCTCAAGTCTGCTTTACTGAGATTTGCTCCCATCAACTCAGCTCGATTCAGGTTAGCTTCAAGTAAAAGTGCTTCTGTGAGGTCTGCTCCACCTAAGTCTGCTTTGCTCAAATTAATCTTGCACAAATTGGCTTTGCCAAAGTTGACTCTGTTGAGTTTGGCTTTGCTGAGATTGGCTCCAATCAGGTCGGCTTCATACAGATTGGCTCCAATCAATTCTGCTTCGTAGAGGTAGACCTCGTGCAGGTAGACCCCACTAAAATTTCTTTCTCCTATTGCATATAGCTTGAGCAGTTCGTCAACGTTCATTGTGGCTTCTCTACACCTTTTAAATGAAGAATACTGTCAGCAAGCTGGTTACACCGGATGTTCTGCAATTTTAGATTCTGAAATATTCACACCTAGGGTGAAACTTCCCTGAATCTATAAGGTTTTAGGTGGAAAGTCCGATCGAACTCATAACTTTTTGTGGCTAGTTGAGCTTACTGAGTGCTTGTGTGACCTAAATCACAAAACAATGTTAGTAGTATCACATAGAGGTTCCGCTTTCGATCACAGCAGACGGGCAAAAATAGCCGATACTTATACTGTAATGCTGAGAAATTGACAATGCCACCCTCGTCGTGTTTTACTCAATTGGCGATAAAGCCAGTAGTTTCACGGATAGTAGCCCGCTTGCTGTGAAAGTAGGTTGCAACGTCACTCGGCCCTACCCGCTCTGACCGATGAGAGTGCTGATATCTAAGGATTTTTCGCACTGCGAAAGCCAAAAATGCACTTCGGGGACGAGGGGAATGTCTGTATAAAAATGCGATCGCTGGTGTACAGACATTCGCTTGTTTGCTAGCACCTAATGACTGAAAATCGCCCATACGTTCGCAAAAAATACCAATAAATACCAGGAAAACCATGATTGATGTTTAACAATAAAAGAATAAATGGTATTCCTTAAGAGTCACCTATTGCCGCTAATGTTACAGTCGATCGGTTAACGGCTATCAGTATTAGCAATGACGCTTGTCCATCAAATACAAAACTGACCCAGAAACAGGGTGTTTTACCAAAAAAATCGTTGCAACCTTGCTCCAGGTTAAAATAATCAGGTTTCTGAGCGTCTGAGTGCATCCAGGAAGGAAAAAGTTGAATGAGTACGATCGCTTTTGTATTGCTTCAGGGCAAACAAAAGGTCAGCATTTAGGATAGGAGCAGCTTTTGCTCCCTTGTCAAACAAAGGTATTGTAGAACGCGAATCGTGAGGTAATTGATATGGCTGGAGTATGTAAACTTAGCATCACAGAGACAAGTGAAGAGCTAAAAAACCTGTTAACTGAACAAAAAACAGCAAGTGGCTTTCAAAAAATTCAAGCACTTTACCTGTTCAAAATTTGTCATGTTAAGACAGTTAAAGAATTGGCAATGACGATCGGGGTAAATCGAATTACAGTGCAGCGGTGGCTGAGAAAGTACCGATCTGACGGACTCGAAGGACTCCTCGAAACAAAGCACAGCGGTGGCCGTAAGCCGGCCATTCCACCTCTTGCCCGCGCTAGTTTGGCAATGCGCCTCAGCGACCCCCAGAAAGGCTTTAAAAGCTATGGAGAAATTCAAGAGTGGTTGCAGCAGGAATACAGCATTGAGGCTTCCTATAAAGCAGTTTATGCAACAGTCAGATATCACCTAAAAGCCAAGCTGACGAAAGTCTAGACAGTTCATACCACGTCGGATTAAGCACCGATTATCTAATGGTTAACCGTCAGCTTTTGAATATCTTGAGGAGTTGCGTCATCACGACAAACCGGACTAATTCTTTTTTAACAAAACTCGCTCTCCTAAACTGCGAAGCATATAAATTATATGTTGTGGCAATGGGGGTGAAGGGGAGAAAATTTGATGCTTTTCCCGCGTTTGTGAAAGATGCTTAAAAAATTAGCCAGAAAGAATAACTTGCAAGTTTTGTCTAACTTGCAGGTTTTGTTATATGGATGTAAAAATTGGCAGCGGCTAAGGCAAAAACCGATCCAAAGCGGCTTTCAACTCTTCGATTTCCGTATCGATATTGCCTTCTTTCGCGGCTCTGGCGATGCACTCAGTTAAGTGTTCGTCAAGAATGATTCTCGCTACGCGATCGAGCGCGCCTCGAACCGCAGCAACTTGCACCAGAACTTCGGGACAGGGACGGTTTTCTTGCACCATTGTTTTAATGCCGCGGACGTGTCCCTCAATCCGAGACAAGCGATTTACCAGCCGCCGCCTCGATTCTTCATCGTGATGGTGAGGGTGGACTGATTTATCGTCGTGATGGTGGTGGTGGGAATTTGAGGGCAAGGATTTGTCAGTAGAAGTATCAGATAGAATCATTGGGGTTATACCATTTTAGATTTTAGATTTTAGATTTTAGATTGGGAATGAGTGATTTGGTAATGGTTGGGCCCACGGGCCTAGAGTTGCATTCTTTTTTTGAAACTGGTATTACTAGGGAATTTTTTAAAGTTAGAATTCAGAATAGGGTGAGTTGGTGCGGGCTCGTGACTCATGTATTGTAACTGTCAAAATATATTTAGGATCTTCATAGTGACAGATTATTGAGTCCGCACGATCGCACACCCTTACCAGACTAACCCAGACTAACAAAGATTGACGCTATGCGACTATTTAAGTTTTTTCGGCCCGCACCTCGAACCGGCGATCGTTGGTTGGCCCTAATTTTAGCAATGACGATCGCCCTGAGTGCGTTAGCAATCAATCCTGCACCCGCTACCGCCGCGACGTTCACAAATCCGCCCAACTTACACTTCCAGAGTTTCCCAGCCACCGCCGCGAATCCGCAACTGTTAGCGCTGCGGAGTCCTGAACTCCCAGGGGATACCGGCAGTTTTGTGACTGCTGCAGTCGATCGAGTCGGGCCAGCAGTTGTTCGTATTGATACCGAGCGCACTGTCAGTCGCAACATCGATCCCTTAATGGAAGACCCCTTCTTCCGCAGATTTTTGGGAGAAGATTTACGCAGCTTGACCCCCAGACAAGAACGCTTACGCGGTCAAGGTTCCGGCTTCATTATTGACAAAAGCGGGATTGTTTTAACCAACGCTCACGTAGTTGACAAAGCCGATCGAGTCACTGTCACCTTAAACGACGGCAGAACATTTCCAGGAGAAGTCCAAGGTACTGACGAAATAACAGATTTGGCAGTTGTCAAAATTAATACCAAGCAATTAAACCTGCCGACGGCCACCTTGGGAGATTCCGACGCGGTGAAAGTAGGAGATTGGGCGATCGCCGTGGGCAACCCCCTGGGATTTGACAACACCGTCACCTTGGGCATTATCAGTACCCTGAAACGCTCTTCAGCAGCCGTCGGCATTCCCGACAAGCGGCTCGATTTCATTCAAACCGACGCGGCCATCAATCCCGGCAATTCCGGCGGCCCGCTGTTAAACAGCAGAGGGGAAGTGATTGGCATCAACACGGCGATTCGAGCTGATGCAATGGGTATTGGGTTCGCAATTCCGATCGCCAAAGCCAAAGCCATCTACGCGCAGCTAGCCAACGGAGAAGAAGTCAGCCATCCGTTTTTGGGGATTCAGATGATTGCTTTGACTCCTGAAATGGCCAGAGAGAATAATTCTGACCCCAATGCTCCTTTGATTGTCCCGGAAGTTAACGGAGTTTTAGTGATGCGAGTTGTGCCCAACACCCCTGCGGAGAAAGCAGGGATTCGCAAAGGGGATGTGATAGTTCAAATTGACGGTGAAGGAGTGACTGAGGCGGAACAGTTGCAAAATTTGGTGGAAAACAGCCAAATCGGTCAAATTCTCAAACTGAAAGTGCGCCGCGGTGCCCAGATTAAAGAAGTAGCCGTTCAAACTGCTCAATTGCAAGATTTTTAGAAGTGAAGGGGAAGGGGGAAAACTGTTAAAAACCACATAAAGTTTGTAGTGAGGATTTTAGTCAAATCTTAATGTTTTTAGGTAATCTGTTGTGCATTTAAACTGTAGGTTGAGGGCGGGATCTCCTGCCCACCTCACAAGAGTGAAAAACTCTTTTACCATGCAATTTAAATGCACAGCTTAATAGCAACTAAAATCCTCACTACAAACAAGTTTTATTATGGGTGATTGATATGACACGAGTTCAACTTGCCTATCCCAAAATTCCAGATAGTAAAAATTGCCCTCATGAACAATGTATAGCTTTCGAGAAGTACGATGGTACTAATTTGCATTGGGTTTGGGAAGTTGAACTCGGTTGGTATGCTTTTGGTACGCGCCGCAGTAGATTTGATTTGGATGAGATGGGAATTGCAGAATTTAACGCTGCACATCCAGGTTTAGAAGCAGCACCGGAAATATTTGAAAGAGACTTTGCTAGTCCGTTAGAGTCTATATTTCGAGAGAACGAACAGTATCACTGTGCTGAAATTACGGTGTTTACAGAGTTTTTGGGTGCTAACTCGTTTGCGGGAATGCACCAAAAGGACGATCGCAAACAATTGGTGCTTTTTGATGTGAAAACCGAGGGCGGTATGGTTATTCCCGATCGGTTTATTAAGGACTTTGGTATATTAAATATTGCGCGAGTGATTTATCGCGGCAAATTAACTGGCAAGTTTATGGATGATCTTCGCCAGGGGAAATACGGTGTGGATGAAGGTGTTGTGTGCAAGGGAGGCCGCAATGCTAATAATCTGTGGATGGTGAAGATTAAGACTGATGCGTATATGCAGAGATTACGGGAAGCTTTTAAGGATGATTGGGAAAATTACTGGGAGTAATATCAAACTGATAGATCAACTGTCACAAGCCAAAGTGGGAGAAATCGGCAACCCCCTTGGATTTCACAATACCGTTTCGTAAGTCATCAGGAATTAAAGTATATTGGTCATAATCAATAGACAGCCAATAAAAAAATCAGGGAGAATTTAGTTATGACATCTGTGCAGCTTGAAAAAAAAGCCATGACTGAAGAAGATGTGGCAAAGTTATGGGAAGCTTTTAAAGTATTTGACGCGGACGGGAGCGGTGCTATTTCATCAGAAGAACTGGGTCAAGTGATGCGATCGCTAGGCCAGAGTCCTAACGAAACCGAGCTGCGCGACATGATCAAAGAAGTGGACGTAGACTTGTCTGGCAGTATCGATTTTGATGAATTCAAAATGCTGATGGTGTCCCAGCAGGGCGATCGCCAGAGTCGTCTCAAAATGGCATTTAGTGTATTTGATGAAAACGGTAGCGGTCAAATCACTAAAAACGAGCTGCAGGGTGTGATGAGCCAGTTTGGGCTGACAGAGCAAGAGCTCGATGAGATCATCAAAGAGGTAGATCATGACGGCGATGCCTCAATAGACTTTAAGGAATTCTGCAAACTGGTACCGGATGAGTCAGAGATCACAACAGGATATCAAGACTCGCCGGTTCCGGTTGTCAGTACACAGACAACGGAGATTTCAGACAGTACAGCGGCTGCGATCGCAAGTACAGCAACTGCTATCAATGAGGCAGCTTCTGCCACTATTGAACCTAATCTAGAAGAAGCACCCACCGATAGCAATCCAGAAATAGCGCGCCTAAAAGAACTACTCGCGCAACACCCACAAGCTGAGAGCAAGCGCGGTACCTCCCGCTTGCAGATGCAGATTGGTTTGTTTCGTCTGATCCAGGGAGCAGCCTACCGCTGCTTCCGCGAGAGTTTTTCCGCCAACCACGAGACTCACCTGCGCGTGAGAAACTTGCCATACAGAATCGCTGATTTTGTGCAATTTGTCAGATGTGCGATCGGGCTTTATAAAGGATTGGGTGTAGTAGAGTCGGCGTGCAACCCTGTACTGGATGCAGTAGTTAAATCGCTCGAAGATGAATATGCCCGACTGCAAGATCGCATCAAAAACTGGAAGACTATAGAAAAAACTCCAGAAATGTTGGCAGAACAAAAAGCCATGTTGGAGGCGCGGGGTAAGTCTGCAACAGCCAAGGAAAAGTTTGCCGCGGGAGTCGAGTTTGCCATCACCATCAAGAAGAAAAGTCTCAACTTGCGTGACATCGCCGAGGGTGTGCTTGCCATCAACGAACTCAACCGATTGAGAAAAATGGAACTGAGTGAGGAAATGGCACCGCCACCAGCCAAATCTGAAGGAGATCCAAAAGAGTACCTGAAGAAGTGGAACCGAGTCATCCTCTCGGATGCCTCAGAGGAAATTGATGGTGCGATGATGCCAGTCGCCTATTGGTATGAAGACTTTATGCCGAAGCTGTTGGCTGCTTTCAGCGTCAGCACAGCAGCAGACATCCCCTTCAATACGGTTCCTGACGAAGTGGCTTTAAACCAGTGGTACGAAGCGACTAAAACGTCAGGGGAATTTGGGCGCTATGGGGCGGATGTTGTAGAAAGCTTTCCCAAATGCGCTCCAAAACAGAAGCTAATGCTCAAACAGGCATGGCGCTTGACGCACAACTACCTGAACGGGGTACAGAAACGGCGCGAACGCTTGGAGTTTGGGCGCGAGTCTGGCGAACTCTCGCAATATGTATCGTTTATTGACGTTTATATCGATCGCAGTGAAATAAAGAATTCACAAATGCGCGTCAGCTTCCCGTATTATATTGGCCCTGCGGTGTGGCGTTTCTTCCACACTACGGCTGAAATCGTCTCTACCAAAACCCCCCAACAGCAAAAAACTCTGGTGGCAATCTTCAAGGACTTCTTCAAGCTGTTTGCCACTATGTATCCCTGCCCCTACTGCCGCCACCACCTCAACGCCTACGTCGTGCAGAATAAAGAGGTGGAAATGTACCCTGTAGAGTACCTTGTGCTTGGGCGCGACCCGCGTCTGAATGACTTTGAGGTATCAATGGAGGCGAAGTTGTCCACCGTAGTAGATGGCGCTTCCCTGCGCTTATTCTTCTGGAAGCTGCACAATACTGTCTCCTCATCAATTGCGCGATCGGAGGAGTGGTATCACAAGGATGAGAAAGCATTCTACACCACTCGTTATTGGCCTAGCATTGACTCTGAGCTAGCACGAGCCAAAGCTCTCAAACACATTAGCATTGCCACCGATCGGATGTACCGCCTCTACGGTATGCTCAAGCCTGCGGCACGACTGACAGGGGTGAGAGCAACTTTGCAAAAGCTGTTGGATAAGAGGGATGAGGAAGGTATCAAGGAGGCTTGCTTAGTTGCCCAAGATTATATCAAGGAGTTGGAGGAGGCGATCGTCACCGGACAATTCCTACAAGAGACATATTACTTTGACCCTGATCTTGTCGATCGAGCTCCTGTCTTTAGTCCTGAAGAAGAGGAGTTTGCTCGCAGCGGTGTGTTCGTAGAGGTTGCTTAGATATTAGCAAGTAAAAAGTTAAGTTTTTAAGCTTAACTTTTTACCGATACGTAGAAAATGAGGATGGGGTGTTTCTCCCAGTCTAGGAGTTGCGAGTAGATTTTGAGTTCCGTGAGGTTGCGGGGTGTGCCTTCTGTGGATTTGGGGCAGTGGTGTTTTTTGATTAGTTGACAGGAAATAAAATATGTGGTCTGCTAAAGTAGTCAGACAAGTTCAAACTTTAATTAGATCAGGGTTAAATTTATGGGAGAGGCAAAACGACGTAAGAAACTTAATCCTAATTATGGGAAGCCCACTTTTCAAAATGATCCAATAGGCATAGAAGAAAACTATGAGTGTTATGGAGAACGTGCAGAGTATTTCAGAGATTCAGATTTTTATCTAAATCAGGGTGGGGCTTTTGAAGAAAGTCTTCCTAGATACCATAGATATAGATCCGTTACAGAAAGTCAACTTTTTCAGTTTATTCAAAATGCCATTGATCGGGAAGAGCAAACTGCTACCTACATTCTAAATAAAGTGAAGTCATTGTCTGATCTCACTGAAATTCAGAGCGATTTATTAGGCCTAGTGGATAAGTCGATTATGTCAAAGAGATCGGGCGCTCTCAATCAAGCCTTCAAATACTACGATCAAGTATTTAGTCATAATCAAACATGGTTTATGCTTTGGTACGGTCTGGCCAAGCTATTATGCCTATTTCGAGAATACAGAATGGCTTTTGCGTGCATAAAAATTTGCACTTACTTATACCCAAAAATGTGGAATGGCCGTCAATACCATTCCGATCCTGATTTGTCATACCATTATGACCAAATATATTCTTTAGCTATAGCTGGCGAGGAAAATGAACCTTATCTCAGGACGCTAGGTCGTCCTCTTAATACAGTTAGAATTGTAAATTCTAACGGAAAAGTTATAGCAAATTCTCCAGTAGGGAAAATAAAAGTAGTCAAGCCAGAATCGCTATCTTCAGATATCAAAACGCAGGTAAAAGGTGATAGTCACAACATGGTAAGGATTAAAGTTGTTGATGTTGGTCGTTCCGGTAATCCTGAGTATGCTGAATATACCCAGGCACAGATTAAAGAGTTCCGATCCACAATTGTCACAGTGCTGACAAGAAACTTGATGCCTACTTCTGATGATTTTGTTGAGACAGTTTTAGGTGCTTCTCTTGCGTGTCATTACTGGCGCAAAGATTTAAGTTTTGTTGGTGCTGTTGAACAAGTTGTACAAGATATAGAAAGAACTATGGGAAGAGGATATTGACATGGGAAAAGCAAAACGCCGCAAGCAAACTCCTAATTATAGGAAGCCCACTTCTCAAGATGATTTAGGAGATAAAAAAGGGGCTATCGCCGATTATAATAAAGCGATTGGACTTAAGCCTGACTTAGCTGATGCCTACAGCATCCGGGGGCTACTCCTTAGCGAATTAGGAGATAAACAAGGGGCGATCGCCGATTATAATAAAGCGATTGAACTTAAGCCTGACGATGCTTTAGCCTACATCAACCGGGGTAACGTCCGTAGCAAATTAGGAGATAACAAAGGGGCGATCACCGATTATAATAAAGCGATTGAACTTAAGCCTGACTATGCTTTGGCCTACTACAACCGGGGTGTAGTCCGTGATGATTTAGGAGATAAACAAGGGGCGATCGCCGATTATAATAAAGCGATTGAACTTAAGCCTGACTATGCTTTAGCCTACAGCAACCGGGGTATAGTCCGTAATGATTTAGGAGATAAAAAAGGGGCGATCGCCGATTATAATAAAGCGATTGAACTTAACCCTGACTATGCTTTAGCCTACTACAACCGGGGTAACGTCCGTGATGATTTAGGAGATAAACAAGGGGCGATCGCCGATTTCAATAAAGCGATTGAACTTAACCCTGACTATGCTTTAGCCTACTACAACCGGGGTAACGTCAGTTATAATTTAGGAGATAAAAAAGGGGCGATCGCCGATTTCAATAAAGCGATTGAACTTAAGCCTGACTATGCTCAAGCCTACGGCAACCGGGGTATAGTCCGTAATGATTTAGGAGATAAAAAAGGGGCGATCGCCGATTATAATAAAGTGATTGAACTTAAGCCTGACGATGCTTTTGCCTACTACAACCGGGGTAAAGTCCGTAGCGAATTAGGAGATAAAAAAGGGGAGATCGCCGATTATAATAAAGCGATTGAACTTAACCCTGACTATGCTTTAGCCTACTACAACCGGGGTCACGTCCGTAGCGAATTAGGAGATAAAAAAGGGGCGATCGCCGATTATAATAAAGCGATTGAACTTAAGCCTGACTATGCTCAAGCCTACAACAACCGGGGTAAAGTCCGTAGCGAATTAGGAGATAAAAAAGGGGCGATCGCCGATTATAATAAAGCGATTGAACTTCAGCCTGACTTAGCTTTAGCCTACAGCAACCGGGGTAAAGTCCGTTATAATTTAGGAGATAAAAAAGGGGCGCTCTCCGATTTGAATAAAGCGATTGAACTTCAGCCTGACGATGCTGATGCCTACTACAACCGGGGTGTAGTCCGTAGCGAATTAGGAGATAAACAAGGGGCGATAGCCGATTATAATAAAGCGATTGAACTTCAGCCTGACTATGCTTTTGCCTACAACAACCGGGGTCTAGTCCGTTATGATTTAGGAGATAAAAAAGGGGCGATCTCCGATTATAATAAAGCGATTGAACTTAAGCCTGACTATGCTTTAGCCTACTTCAACCGGGGTAAAGTCCGTAGCGAATTAGGAGATAAAAAAGGGGCTCTTGAGGATTTACAGAAAGCCGCACAATTGTTTAAAGCACAAGGCCAAATGGCTTACTATGAAAAGGCAATGGAACTTCAGCAGCGAATTAGGAGATAAAAAAGGGGCGATCGCCGATTTTAATAAAGCGATTGAACTTCAGCCTGACTATGCTCAAGCCTACAGCAACCGGGGTAAAGTCCGTGATGAATTAGGAGATAAACAAGGGGCTATTGAGGATTTACAGAAAGCCGCACAATTGTTTATTGTTTGAAGCACAAGGCCAAATGGCTTACTATGAAAAGGCAATGGAACTTAAAGTTCTAAATATCGAGCCAAAATCTGTTGAATTTCTTGGAGTTGTTGCAACTCTAATTGCCCAAGACAGCGCACGAGTCTGCGTTTATCAAACGTCATCGGATCGATGCACACGATAAAACTCTCGGTACTCAGACCATTGAGAGCCGAAGGCAGTACAGGCAAAACAACAGCTCGTAAACCATCGTTGGGAACAGCAGAAGTAATGGGTAGAACAGTTACCTTGCTGCGTTGATTAAAAGCAGTTCCTGAAATAATTACTGCCGATCGACTCTTGCGGATTTCTGTACCGACTCAAGGATCGAAATTCACGAGCCAGATGCTTCCCAGTCGGTAATCGCTGCTTGCTGCCATGCTTCGTCCTCATCGGCTAATTCATCACTCAGTTCATCCAGCAATAAACAGGCTTCTACCATTGCCTCCTGTTCTTGTTGTTTGCGCCATGCTTGCAATAAAAGCTCAATTAGCCGACTGCGATTTTCTACACGATCATCAATGTAACGCACTAGCTCATCAGGCAAAGAGATAGATACTTTCATAAAAAATACTCGATAGTGTTGGAAACGCAGTTTTTTTGGCTTGTTCGGCTAGCAGCACTGCCTTACTTATTGGCTCACCTTACGGAACAAAAAGACGACCAACGCCCATCCAGGTTTCTATATCCAGCAAGATTTCCAGAATACGATCGACACAACGATTTCGATAGACTCGATCGCCTAAAAATCGATCGGCATCTCCAATCGTAATGACAGGTAGGGAATCCACAGTATTTTCTTCTCGGATCACCTGTTCCAGGGAGTCTTCACCCTTCATGCTGCGGTTTGCAGTAAGCAAAATCATCTGATTGGCCTGAGCAAGTCGCCAAACAACTCGATCGTTACTGTCGATCGACAAATTCATCTGCTTGAAAGTGACAAAACGAATTGGAAGTAGATTTAACCAGCCTTGACTCGCAATATTTCCTAATAAAATCTCTGCATGACCTCCGAGATTGTGATCGATCAGAAAATTCATGCTTCTAGTTCGTGTTTGGCTTTCTGTTCTCGGAGTTTTGCCCAAAGAGCTTCTCGGCCGGGTTTGGGTGGCATCGCTGCAACGCGGGCTGAATGTTCGCGATTGCGTTCTTCCCAGTAATGCTGAATTTCCTTAGCTTGCCTTAAAACAACTTGATATTCTGCTTCGACTTCTGCACGATTTGCCTCAATATAGGATAAAGCAACGTCCATCTGAGCGTCTGTTAAATCAAACAAGGAACGGATAAACTTCGGGGGATATTGAGCCGTCAAGTAGTCCATGACATCATAGAGAGTGATGCGCGTACCTGAAATTGTCAGTCCGCGCTCTGTACGAATAATGATTGGTTGGTTGTTGGATACTGAAACCATACCCATAGCCTCTGAAACCGCTTAGGAAATAATCCGATCGTACCTTACAAATTGGTAATGTCGTGTTTGTAGAAACCTTTGGGCAAATCCACCAGACGCCCCCTATAGCAATCCTAAATCAGTACAAATATGTAGGGGTAGTGCTACCCCTACTCCCCGTGCCTACCCCCACGGATCGGGGCAACCACGGGGGGTTTGCCCCTACAACAATTAAACAATTCATTTAGGATCGCTATACACAAAATTAGCCGGATCTTGGTCTCGCCGATGCTTCAGCAGAATCGGAGAACCTTGGCCATCACCCACCAAAGCCGCCGTTTCCTCCAGCGCTTCCCTCAATCGCTTGGCCGCGTAGATGGACATATCGCGGGGCACATTCACCCGATCGCGCAAATACCGCAAAGCCGCATCAGAACCACTCGGCGGCGTACAAACTTCGCCAGTCATCATCAAAGTTAAAGCACAACGCAAAGCCTCATCGAATAACTTGTCATCAGCAGGATTGACTCGAACGATGTTGCGCTGGTGCTTAATGACGCGATGAAGTGCTTCAGCGCGGGAGGTTTCCGGTTCTGGATACATCACATCCGGGAGTCCAGCCCAAGGCCCATTATCCACGCGGGCTTTGTTGATTAACATTTGCGGTTCGCCGTTTTCATAACACCCGCCCATCTGAGGCGGTAAATCGTGGACGTGGGTGTGAAAATCGCTCTGAGTGCCGCGATAGGTAGGGCGGGTTTCCATCGCCGCAAACCAGTCAGCAAAGCGCGGGTTTTCTTCCCGCATCGAGTAGCCTTTGTAGTAGTAAAGACTGGCATTCATCCGTTCGACGTAGGGCGTAAAGATGACATCCGCAGTGCCAAATTCATCGAGGAAATAAGGCCCCGGAGTGCTAGCCAGGGCTGCTTCTACCTGGGCGACGACGCTGATAAATTGGTTGCGGTTGTGTTGTTCGACTTTGGCTGAACTTGCTGGGTAGCACAGCCAAGAGCACCAGGCTCTAAATAGCAGCCGCTCTAACCGCCGCATGGGTATTACTGCCGGGTTTTCCATGCCCAAACCCAAGGGGCCATAGACTCGTTCCAGCGCGATTAAGATATCATCGCTTTCGGTGATGATGCGGCCGTCTAGTTCGATCGCCGGTAGCATTCCCGATGGCACTTTCCGCTTGTACCAGCTTTCCTTTTCCCCATAGCAGAACATTGTAACTTTGTCAATACGGTAGGGGATTTCTTTTTCTTCCAGCCACAACCAGATTTTTTGGCAGTAGGGACACCAAGCATGGTTATCGCGGTACAGGGTGACTCGCACATCGGATTCGGTTTTACCGAAGAGGCGCAAGCGGGATTGAGCGTTGGTGGGGCCGTTTGTGCGATCGACTTCAAAGTCTGTGAGGGCTTCTAATTCTGTCCAGCTTAGGGGGGTCATGCGATTTTAGATTTTAGATTTTAGATTTTAGATTGGAGAATTGAAGACAGCAATTGCTTCCTGGCAATAATAGAACTTACGCACCAACTCTATCTGTAGGGTGCGCTGTGCGCGCACCTTACCCCTACCGATAGCGCATTCAACTATTTTTTGGTCTTAGTGCTGAATAAGATAGTTGGTTATCAGTTAAAAAAGGCTTTGAGGACTCAAGTCCTCACTACAAACTTAACTACAATTAAGGCGACAGTTGGGGAGGGGGTGGGGCGTCTTGAATTTTAGTCAGTGCTGCTTTGATTTCAGGAGTGGCTAGCAACTTTTGGGTATCTGCGATTAAACGATCGCCCCAGAGGTTTTCTTTGAGATATTCTACGGTAGCATAGCGTTGGTCTAGTTTCAGAGCTGCTTCTCCCATCGCTAAGCCTTTTTCTTTGTCACCTTTGGTGTAGAATGCTACTGCTAGAGCTAGCATTGCTTCGGCTGCTTTGTCGTCGATCGCGATCGCTTCTTGCCAGCGTTTGATGGCGCTATCAACATCCCCCATTTCGTATTTGACTAATCCGATATTGTTGACAGCAGGCCAAAGATTTTTTTCTAAAGCAAAGGCTTTTTCGTATTGGGCGATCGCCTGATCGAACCGCTTCAGCTTATAAAAAGCATTGCCTAAATCAAATAATGCACCTGGAGTGTCTGGTTTGAGTTTTAACCCTGCTTGCAAATATTCGGCTGCTTTCTCGTAGTTCGCTTTCCGAAAGTGAGCTTCTCCCAAGACAAATTTAATTGATGGATTTTCGGGCGACAGAGATTGAGCTTGTCCCAAAGCTTCAATGCCTTTGTCAAACTGCTCGACTTGAAGGTACAAGCTACCTAACAAAGTCCAAGTTTGAGCATTTTTGGGGGCTAACTGTGTGGCGAGTTCGGCTCTGGGTACCGCTAGTTGGTACTGCTGGAGTCTGGCTAGCTGGACGGCTTCTTCTGCAAGGCTCAATGCCGTTTGTTCGAGTTGGGCCGAGTCGATTTGCAGGGTGTAAGGCAGGAGTGCCTGTGCAACAGCAGGCTCGGGCATTGCCCCCAAACCGAGTGCGAGTAGCAGAGATATTAAAGGAATGCGATTAGGCACTGTACAGCCCCAGAAAAAAATATAAGGGTTTCTCGATCGCCTATAATAACTCATATTTTTGAGTTTTGATATTGCTTCTTGACTCGCAACACTTTTTGGTTTTCATTTAAATACTTCTCAAATTATGTTTACATTCTGGATTGTCGTTTTTATTCACTGTTTTAGACACGACTGATTACCTCACTACAAATAGGCACAATTATGAGTTATTAGCAACTTAAATGAGTCAATAAATAACGCTTCGCGGTTTATATTTTAAAACTTAAAAAATCCTTTTTTTTGTCCTAAATACTCTTTTGTTTTTACTGGTTATAAAGGAGTAAATTATTCAATCTAAACCTGGTAAATCCTTCATTTTCAAAAATTTTAGTGAGTTAATAAAGCTTGTTGAATTTTGTCTAACAATTGTGCTGCCGATAGGGAAGAAGGCAAAATTTTGGCAGATACTTCTTCCAGTAGAAAGTCGATCGCCTCGGATTCCGAATTTACAGCCGATCGATAATCCCAGACTAAAATTGGCAGTTTTACTGCCATTTGCCGCAGGTTCGATAGCGCCTGCAACATAGCGGGGGATTCTGAGGGGGCATCTCGCAAGCACAGCAAAACTAAGTCAACGCTTTGATATTGCAACTGCTGCAAAACTTCTGTCCAGCTCTGAGCGATCGACCCTCGAAATCCTGCGGTTTGGACGTACTGAATCAAAGCTTGAAAGTTGGGAGTAGAAAACTGGGAATTGGGGAGGGGAATCTCGGCCGCGGTCGATCGATCGCCATGTTCCAATTCTCCCGTCGGCTTCCCCCCAGAAGAGGAGTGCAAATCCGGTAAAGTCGAAATGTCGGCAAATAAAATGCTGGGCTTCCAACTCATGCCCGCAGCAACTTGAATTACTTGCCACAAAGCACTTGGCATTAACCCGGTTGGTGAAGTTTCACCGTCGTCGGGACTGCTAGTGGCTAAACAGGGAAATACCGACAATCCTTTGACTTGATTTGCCAGTTGTGTAGTTCGGGAGTCTAAAGTCACCAAGGGGAGAGAACCCAAATTTCGAGACCGACTTAACTGTTCGATAAAAGCTAAGGGGTTTTGCAGTTGACTTGTACCGTCTAAGACGATCGCATCGGGCCGCCAAATTCGGGCCACGAGTTCTGCTTGGCCGAGGTCGTCTGCTTCTAAAACCCGGCAGTAGTTGGGGTTGAGCAGTAAAGCGGAACCTTGAGACGAACTGTTTTGCGGGCTGAGCCACAACACGGTTAAAGAACTCCTTACTTTGGCGCTACTAGCATTACTGTGGCCGATCAAGTCTGCCAGCAGCCGCCGCAAAGCGGGTTCTTCCACCGGCAAGCTCAAAAAGCCTTCGGCCCTGTTGACACTGGCCCGTTCTTTTTCGCCTCTGGTGGCCGTGACGATCGCCGGAATCGATCGGGTATCCGGGTCACTCTTGAGCAGCGTCAGCACGTCCCAACCCGACAGCAGGGGCAGCAGCGGGTTGAGGAAAATCGCTTCGGGACTAAACCTGCGGGCTTTTTCCAGCGCTTCGGTGCCGGAACGGGCCACTATTACTTGGTAGCCCAAACCTGAGATGACGTTGGTTAAATCTTCGATATATTTGGGAACTGCTTCGACTATTAATACTAAACGAGAGCGAGAATTGGCGATCGGAATCTGATATTGGGGTTTTAATAATTCTTCCTCAGCGGCTCCCGGTGCCGGGACTTCTTCGCTGCTGTTTCCCGGAGGAGTTGGTGGCAGCAGCAGGGTAAATTGAGAGCCTTGGTTTTCTGAGGAAATAAACGAAACGTCTCCGCCGTGGAGCCGAGCTAGGCGTTGAGTCAGTACCAGTCCCAGTCCGGTTCCTTGAAAGCGGCGGGTGAGGGGGCTTTCTAGCTGTTGAAATTTCTGAAAGATTAGGTGCTGTTTGTCGGCGGGGATGCCGATGCCAGTGTCCCAAACTGTGAATGCGATCCAGCCTTCCCAAACATTTACTTTCAATCCGATTTTGCCACCGATTTCTGTGAATTTTAGGGCGTTGGAAAGGAGGTTAACTAGCATTTGCCGCAGTCGCAGTTCGTCGGCCATTAATTGGCTCAGTCCCGGTTCTATTTCGAGTGTAAATTCTATTTGGGTCGAGGGTTCTGCGTTTTCTGTACCGTCCGTTTTGCTGGGGGCGGGAGGATTTTTTTCTTCTTGCTGTTGCAGTTGTTTTGCTTGTTCAAAGGCTCTTTGGCAGGTTGATGCTATTTCTACTGGTTCGGGAATTAGTTCTAGCTGCCCGGTTTCCATCCGGGTCAAGTCTAATATATCGTTAACAATTGTCATCAAATGCCGCCCGCTTTTATGGATTAGTTTGGCGTAGCGTGTTTGGCGGTCGTTTAGTTCTCCGATCAATTTATCTTTGAGGAGGCTGGACAAACCGAGGACGGCGGTGAGGGGGGTTTTTAGTTCGTGGCTGATGCAGGATAAAAATTCGTCTTTTAGTCGGTTGAGGTGGATTAAATCTGCGTTTTTCGCTGCTAGTTCTTTGGCGACTAAATGTTCTTCGGTGACATCTTGTCCCATTACTAAAATTAGCTTGTCTGAGAGCGGCTGTTTGACAAATTGCCAGATCCGTTCTTGACCTTTTTGTACGGGACACTCGCAAATGTAGGTGTCTGGTTTGCCGGCCATGGGACACCAAGCTGGAGCGGTTAAGGTTGAGGGGGAGGCGGCGGCGTACAAGGGTAGTGGGCAACTGGTGGCTGCTGTTGAATCACGCGCGGCGAAGCTATCCCGCAGGGAATCGCCCGATCTACTTGCTCCTACTAGGCTCCTGCAGTCTTTGGTGATGGCCTCAAACTGCACGCTCTTGTATTCGCTTGTTAAATTGCTTGGTTTGCGGGGCGAGTGTTTACCCAAATTTGCTGCTGGTTCGGGAACTGGTTCTGGGCCTGCTCCCAGCAAAATCCGCCACGCTGCGTTTTGACTGACTATTTGTGCGGTTGGGGTTTGCAATCTCAGGGGCAGGGGCAGTTTTTCCAACAGTTCAACTAGGGAGTTGAGGTTTTCCGAAGGTTTCAATCCTGCTTCTAAAAAGCGTACTTGAGCGCCTAGGGCCGTGGCGATGGCTTCGGAAACCGGTTTTAATTCGATTTCTTTGACGGCTGTTTCCTGCTCTGTGAGGCTGCAGAGCGAGCTGCTGTTGAGTGCGGCGAATTGCAGCAGGCTCAGGCTGTCTAGCATTCCTAAAAATTGACCGCTGGCATCTGTGACGGCGATCGGGTTGTTTGATGAAATGCCGGCGGTTTGGCGGTTTGGCTGGGCTGGGGTGTTCTGTTCTTCTGTTTGCAGGTACTCCCAGAATTCCCTGACGCTCATAGTGGCGGGTAATGCTCTGACTGGTTCGATCGCGATCGAGCTTTCTGACAAAGGTTGCGGCCCGTCGTTTGTGCGATCGGCTCCCCAAGCCCAAAGGCTGCGGAGGTACACTAATCCCAGCGGCTGTAACTGTTCGTTGACTACTGCGACTCGATCGCAGTTGCAGGAGCTGAAAATTGACTGCAGCGATTCTAGCGCACTCGTTTGGAGGCACAGCGGCACTGGCTCGATAAAATTTTTGAGACTGGGGGTGGTGAGTGGCATAACAAACCTGAAAGTCTGCTCGCGAGAGCAGTAATATTTTTGATGCTCAATGTAGCTGCGAATTTCTGTATCTTATTTGTTTTATATCAGTTCGCTATCAGGCTCGTTATCCGCACCGAGACCGGGGAGTTCGATGCCTACGCCTGATTTGAGGCGACTAGCAATTATTTTAAGGCTTAAGCTTAATTGCAGAAATCACGCTCAGGGTGCTTGACACAAAAACCACGGAGTACACTTTGATTCTTCCTCTGGTAGAAGCGCATCACTTATTTTGCGGTTAAGATTGGTTAAAATAAATGTTGAGATGATTGTTAAAATGTTAAGTTTTTTGTAAAGGAGATATCAACTCTGAGCGATCCAGCACTTTCAGGCAACTTAGGTGGTGCACCTACAGCTTTGCTTCCTCAACTGTCTATCGGTATTTTTGTCCGCTCTGAGGAAATTGCAGCCTCTGCGATCGAGCTTTTGAGAGGCGAACGCTATACTTTAACGCACATTAAGTCGGCAGTGGAGCTTTTGGGGTTCCTTAAACACAATTATCACCTTGATTGTTTGGTTTTGGAGGTGGATGGGGATCTGCGATCGCTTCTGGGGAAGCTGCAAGAACGATCGCTCTTTTTGCCTGCTGTGATTTTTTCGCCTCACGCGCAGGTAGATGGCAAGCCCGAAGCACCATATTCAGATGGTTTTGAGGCCGCAGCCAGTACCGCCAACCAGAGTCAAGACGAAAGCTGTGCTTTTTTTTATCACCCTGCTGAGGTGCAACTGGCAATCGCTCGATCGAGATCCATAGCTGCCGCTATCGATCGGGCGATCGCACAATTTCTGAAACTTTCAACTCCGGTTCCTGTCAATTACCAATCCGTAACCGTCGATGCGACAGCCCAATTGACTGCTCAAAGTTTGCTCAGCCGACAGCAGCGGCGACTGGCGGAAAAATTACGGGAGCGATTAGGATACTTAGGTGTGTATTATAAAAGAAATTCTCAGATTTTTTTGAAAAATCTGTCGGCCCCCGAAAAGCAAAAGTTTTTGGAGCAACTCAAGTCAAGTTATCGCGACATCGTTTTGAATTACTTTTCTCAAGATGCTGCCGTCAACAATCAAATAGATGAATTTGTGAATTTGGCTTTTTTTGCTGACGTTCCCGTGACTCAAATTGTAGAAATTCACATGGAATTGATGGACGAGTTTGCTAAACAGCTAAAATTAGAAGGGCGCAGCGAGGAAATATTGCTAGATTACCGTTTGACCCTGATTGACGCGATCGCTCATATGTGCGAGATGTATCGGCGATCGATTCCGAAAGAGACATCTCAAGGTAGAATGTAGCAGGGATTTGGCATAATTGAAGAAACAAAAGGTAGAAGGTAGAATCTAACAAAAAATAAAGGAGCCGACCAACTGCCGATCGAGCGTGAGGCTGAAATTATTATAAAATAACAAAGAACAGCGGATTTAAGACAAATAACAACTACAACTAACATCTGACAACTAATACTCAACATTTAAAAAAGTTCATGAGTCCTCTGAAGAAAACCTACGTTCTGAAGCTATACGTTGCGGGGAATACTCCCAACTCAGTGCGAGCTTTGAAAACCCTAAAGGACATCCTAGAACAAGAATTTCAAGGTGTCTACGCGCTGAAAGTCATAGATGTTCTCAAAAACCCTCAGCTAGCAGAAGAGGACAAAATATTGGCAACCCCGACGCTGGCCAAAATCCTGCCGCCGCCGGTGCGAAAAATTATTGGCGATTTGTCCGATCGTGAGAAAGTTCTGATAGGATTAGATTTGCTCTATGAAGAACTTCGCGAAGAAGACCTGAATTCATAAGATAATCAGGTAAGAGTCAGTCGATTTTAGATTTGAGACTTCGGTTTGGCGTCAAACGTTCGGCGAGCGCGAGCGTCGAAGCGTCGAGTCGCGCGATCGTCGAACGATTTTAGATTTTAGATTTACTCCACAGATGAATCTGGGAGGTTGAACAAAAGTCTAAAATTTCTATCTTTCCACGACAGGAGTACGTGGCACGGTATCGGTTTTTGGGCGGGGTCATTAGTCAGCATTCAGCAGTCATTAGTTATTGAGCAAGAGCCAAAACTAAAAGCTGGGTACAAAGACTCACGATCCGCGGTTAATGAGTGACAACTAAAGAATACTGAGAGTTGACAAAAATCGACATGAATGAAATTAGTCAAACGGTTAAACGAGAAGGATTGGTAACGGCAGGAGTTGAAAAAATTCGCACGATGATTGAGGGTTTCGATGACATCAGTCACGGCGGAATGCCCATCGGCCGAACCACCCTAGTCAGTGGCACATCAGGAACGGGAAAAACTTTATTTGCCGTACAATTTCTCTATAATGGAATTACCCATTTTGACGAAGCTGGAGTGTTCGTAACTTTTGAAGAATCTCCGACAGATATTATTAAAAATGCTTGCAGTTTCGGTTGGGATCTAGCACAGTTAATCGAGGAAGGCAAGCTATTTATTTTGGACGCTTCCCCCGATCCAGAAGGTCAAGATATCGTAGGAAATTTTGATTTATCAGCCTTAATCGAGCGAATTCAGTACGCCATTCGCAAGTACAAAGCCAAGCGGGTTTCAATAGATTCTGTTACCGCCGTATTTCAGCAGTACGATGCTGCATCGGTGGTGCGCCGAGAAATTTTTCGCTTAGTTGCGCGCCTCAAACAAGTCGGAGCAACTACAGTTATGACGACGGAACGGGTGGAAGAATACGGCCCGGTGGCTCGGTTTGGAGTGGAAGAGTTTGTGTCGGATAATGTGGTGATTGTTCGCAACGTATTGGAAGGAGAACGCCGCCGCCGCACCATCGAAATTTTGAAGTTGCGCGGTACAACTCATATGAAGGGCGAATATCCTTTTACTATGACTAATGACGGAATTAATATTTTCCCATTAGGGGCGATGCGATTAACTCAAAAGTCTTCCAACGTGCGGGTTTCTTCGGGCGATAAAACTCTCGACGAGATGTGCGGTGGCGGCTTCTTCAAAGACTCGATTATTTTGGCTACGGGTGCAACGGGAACCGGCAAAACGCTGTTGGTGAGCAAGTTCTTGCAGAATGCTTGTATGAACGGCAATCGGGCGCTGCTGTTTGCCTATGAAGAGTCGCGAGCTCAGTTGTTCCGCAATGCTTATTCTTGGGGCATTGATTTTGAGGAAATGGAACAGAAAGGAATGCTGAAGCTGCTGTGTACTTACCCGGAATCTGCTGGTTTGGAAGACCACTTGCAGACTATTAAATCAGAAATTGCGGAGTTCAAACCTTCTAGAATTGCTATAGACTCGCTGTCGGCTTTAGCTAGGGGTGTCAGCAATAATGCTTTCAGGCAATTTGTGATCGGAGTGACAGGTTTTGCGAAGCAGGAAGAAATCACTGGCTTTTTTACGAATACAAGCGACCAGTTTATGGGTTCTAATTCGATTACCGACTCCCATATTTCTACGATTACTGACACAATTATTATGCTGCAGTATGTAGAGATTCGAGGAGAAATGTCGCGGGCAATTAATGTGTTTAAGATGCGCGGTTCGTGGCACGACAAAGGAATCCGGGAATACACAATTACTGAAAGAGGCCCACAAATTAAAGATTCGTTCCGTGGTTACGAACGGATTATCAGCGGTTCTCCGACTCGGATTACGATTAATGAGAAGAGTGAGCTATCGCGGATTCTCCAGGGTGTGCAAGCTCCAGACGATGAGGATATTTGAGGATTAGCAGTGATTGGTCGTTAAAAGTAGGTTGGGTTGAGCTAGGAAACCCAACTTTTTTAATTTGAGGATTTTGTGAACATTTATAGCAACCGCGACAATATTTGGCAGGTTCTTAATTGCTGAAATAGGAGCTTTTATTGCCTTCTTCATCACCGCCTTTTGCTATAGTAATCCCACTAAATTGGTTGTGGTAAAAATCTAGGGGTAAGCTGTTGTTTCTCTAAATTGTATATTTCAATGACATCTCAAAAATCATAAAATCCTGTCTCTACTCGATTTGCAAACAGGTAGCCTTGCTGGTGTTAAAGTTATAGTAGGAGGAGGGCATTCTCCTGAAGTAGGTTGGATTCATCGCCATCGATGTATTCCCCTCGCCGAAAAAACTAGATTGATTTTGCCCGAAGAGCAAATGGGTTTTAGAGCAAGCTTGTGGGCAATATCAGCAGTGGCTAGCAGCAGGACTAATTCTTCCTAATATCGCGGTGAATCTGTCGGCACGTCAACTCACCCAGCCGACTTTAATCGCTAAGAGCGATCGCATCCTTGAGCGCACCGAGATGAAGCCGAAATATCTATAGCTACAGATTACGGAAACTGTAATGATGCTTAATGTTGACATTACATACCATGTTTTGAGCAAATTATCAAAGCATGGTATGGGGATTTATGTCGAGGATTTTGCGACTGGCTATTCTGCTTTTAACAACCTGAAAAATTTTCCGGTGAAGTCGCTCAAAATTGCTCGCTCATTTGTCCGCGATTTAGCCAGCGATCCGAGCGATCGCGGAATTCAAAAACCCATAGTTGTAATCCCAGAGGGGTTAAATCTCAGCATAATTGCTGAAGGAATGGAAGCCCCAGCGAAATGGGAATCGTTACAAGCGATCGCCTAGGAAATCGGGCAGCGTTATATGTTGAGGAAGCCTGCCATTGCTGAGGTTGCCATTCAATTAATCCGACATCCTGAATTGTTGTCTACCACTATGTGGGATCAGCAATCGTCCCTCATGAAAGCGCGCAAAAGTCTTATAATTAATTTAATGCTCGTCTCGCTCAAATGACTAAAAAAATTTTCTTACGGAATAATATAAAAGTGTTAGGACAAGGCACCCAGACGATGATGTTTGCTCATGGATTTGGGTGCGATCAAAATATGTGGCGTTTCGTAACACAGGCCTTCGAGAAGGATTACAAAATTATCCTATTTGATTATGTAGGTTCGGGACAGTCTGATATTAGTGCCTACAGTTATGAACGGTACAGCGACCTCAATGGCTATGTTCAGGATGTCCTCGATATCTGTGAACAATTAGCCTTGAGGGATGTAATTTTTGTCGGTCATTCTGTCAGCAGTATGATCGGCCTTCTGTCCTCAATTCAAGCTCCTAATTACTTTAATCGCCTGATTTTCGTAGGGCCTTCACCTTGCTACATCAATGATTTACCAAATTATTACGGAGGGTTTGAGCGCAAAGATATTGAGGATCTCCTCGATATCATGGAGAAAAATTACATTGGTTGGGCAAGCTTTCTGGCGCCAATGGTGATGCAGAATGAGGATCGTCCTGAGTTAACGGAGGAACTTGAGACAAGTTTTTGCTCTACGGATCCGGTGATTGCAAGTCGCTTTGCCGAGGTAACTTTTTACTCTGACAATCGCAGTGATTTACCCAAGGCATCAGTACCTACACTGATATTGCAATGCGCTGATGATGTGATTGCTCCCACCCAGGTAGGGGATTACCTCCACCGCCACCTACCTAAAAGTACGCTACGGGTGATGAAAGCTACGGGACATTGCCCGCACCTGAGTCATCCACAAGAGACGATCGAGATGATTAAGGAGTATTTGAGTGTACCTCATACTACCTGATTTGTATGGCAAACATGACCTACCAGATAGACGAGCTACTCAACACGTCACCCTGTGGATTCCTCTCGTTTGCTGACGATGGTACGATCGTAATGGTCAACGCCACATTACTGCAATTACTCGGATACGAAACCGATGAACTGCGGGGACAGAAGATGGAATTCATTCTGCCAATGGCCAGCCGGATTTTCTATCAAACCCATTTCTTCCCCCTGTTGAAGCTCCATGGTAAAGTAGAGGAAATTTACTTCTCATTAAGGTCAAAGGAGGGTAGTGATATACCGATGCTGATCAACGCTGTGCGTCGGGAGAAAGGAGGAAGCTTCGTCAACAATTGCATCTTGATCTGTATCCGCCAGCGTATCCTATACGAAGGTGAAATTATTAAAGCAAAAAAAGCAGCAGAGGCAGCTATTCTCGCCCAAAAGCAAGCAGAAATCGCTCTGCGGAAACAGTACGACAAGGCGATATTACTTCAAGAAATTACTCAACACATCCGTCAATCTCTTGATTTGTCTACAATTTTTGAGATTGCTTCGCAGGATATTCGCTTGTTTCTTGATGCCGAGCGCGTCGGCATATTTAAGTTCGATCCTGATAGTAAATTTGGATATGGTGAGTTTGTTTCAGAATCCGTAGGCGAAGGATGTAAATTGGTAAGCAAAAATCAATTTAACGACCATTGTTGTGGTGAACAATATCCTGATTCATATCAAGAATGGAGAACGCAGATAGTAGAAAATATCAATAATATTGACCTTCAACACTGTTACCGCGCTCTTTGGAAACAATTTCCGGTTCGGGCTAATTTAGTTGCGCCGTTGCTCAATGGACAAGATTTGTGGGGGTTGTTATGTATTCATCAATGTTCTGCTCCTCGGCAATGGGAAGAATTTGAAGTTGACCTTGTTAAACAGATTGCTAATCAGTTAGCGATCGCCATTAAACAAGCGGATATTTTTCAGAAATTGCAGAAGGAATTGGCAGAAAGGCAGCAGGCTCAAGCGCGGATGAGAGAAATTAATCAACAACTGGCACTCTCTAACGAAGAACTAGCGCGCGCTACTCATCTCTTAGAACAAGTGGTAAATATTGATGGGTTGACTCAAATTGCTAATCGTCGCTGTTTTAATGACCGCTTAGAACATGAATGGCAGCGGCTATACCGGGAAAAAAAACCTATTTCTCTTTTGTTATTTGATGTGGATTATTTCAAACGTTATAATGATTCCTACGGTCATCAAATGGGGGATAGTTGTCTGTTCAAACTTGCTCAGACGGTGCAAGAGGTGGTGTACCGTCCGGCGGATTTAGTGGCGCGTTACGGCGGAGAAGAATTTGCCATCATTTTGCCTAATACAGATATTGAAGGAGCGAGTTCGGTGGCCCAACGGATTCACGCTGCTATTCAAGCTTTACATATTCCTCACAAAACCTCTGATGTGAGCGATGTAGTTACTATTAGTATGGGTATCGCCAACTTAATTCCGATTTCGGAACTATCATCGGCTGACTTGATTGCGCTTGCCGATCGTTCACTCTACCGTGCCAAGCAACAGGGGCGCAATCAGTCCGCGACCTGCGAGTACAGTGGCGATTCAATTTTTGACACTGACGCTTAAATCACAATAATTGAGGCCGAGGACAAAAATTTGTCCCCGGTCTATCAAAATCAGTCATTCTATAAATCTACATGAGCACGGAGCTATTGGAAAACTCCGCTCCGACCGTCGCAGATTTTCCAGAGCCAGCCGACTTGCTCAACCAGTTGAAAGCGCGGCGCAAAAAGTCCGGCGCAAACTTGGCAGATATGGAGGTGGTTTTGGAGATACTTGGAACAGATGGGAGCGAAATTTGAGCGGAAAATAGGACTATCGGTAATACAATTAACCTGAAACCCTTACTCCGCAAACGACATACAAAGTGAGCACGGAGGGATTTGAACCCCCGACCCTCAGGACCGGAACCTGATGCTCTATCCACTGAGCTACGTGCCCTCGACTTTCTGAAGTATAACACGTCTTGCGGAAAATGGCGAGTGCCGATCGCAAATTTCCTGGCCGGCCTCCAAACCGCTTGACCCATGCGGGTTAAACTCGCCCGCGCGATCGGGTATCAGGCCATTCTCGCAGCCAGAGACGGCAACTTTTACCTAAATGGTAACAATAATACGACAATGGGTAAAATAATAGACTTTAATCGACCAAACATTAGGTTCACAAGCGATCGGGGTCGAGCATCTACCACAGCTAAAATAGCCCGCATCAATTCCCCTAGCTAATCGGCAGTAAATAAATGGTGCTGCAGTTAAGACAGGTTGTGCAAATACGGTTCTAGACTAAGTTCACCAAACCCCTCAATCTTATGGTTTCTAAAATTTTAGACAAATTATCGCTGCGAACTGTTCTCATAGTTCCATTTGTATTGCAAATCGTGGGAGCCGTGGGACTCGTAGGATATCTGTCTTTTAGAAACGGACAAAAAGCAGTTAATAACCTAGCCAGTCAGTTAATGAGCGAGGTGAGTTTGCGGGTCGAGCAAAACCTGCAAGTTTACCTAACAACTCCCCATCAAATCAATCAAACCAAGCTGGATGCTGTCAAACTCGGGTTGTTAAATATGGACAACTTATCCGCTTGGGAGAAATATCTTTGGCGCCAAGTACAATTATATCCATATATCAATTTTACCTCCATTGGCAACAAGAATGGAGACTATCGAACCGGAGAGAAACTGTCAAATGGCTCTCTAATGATTAATTTATCAGGCAAATCTACTGGTTTTGATTTTTATTCTTACCATACTAATGATACAGGCGATCGCACTACCCTAGCAACAGTTGTCAAAAACTTTGACATCCGCGAACATCCTTCGTACAAAAATGCGGCTCATCTCGAACAACCAACTTGGAGTTCCGTTTATATTTCGTTTCTAGAACCAACCTTAATACTCAGTGCGCTCCAACCTGTATACGAGAACAATCAGCTACAAGGAGTATTAATTAGCGCCTTGCGTCTAGACCATATTGGGAGTTTTTTAAACAGTCTCAAAATTGGCAAATCCGGGCAAGCATTTATTATGGAAAAGAATGGTACTTTACTGGCAACTTCAACTGCCGAACAACCATTTCGCATCAATAATAATAAGAAAGAACTGTTCAAAGCAGAAGAGAGTGTTGACCACTCGACTCAAGCTACAGCTAAATATGTAGCAGTTCGTTTTCAGGAATTAAAGCAAATAAAAACTTCCTATCTCTTTAATTTTGAAATAGAGAACAAGCGACAATTTGTAAAAGTTCTACCGTTCCAAGATGGCAAAGGTTTAGACTGGCTGATTGTGGTAGTTGTTCCCGAATCAGATTTTACCAAAGAAATAGATGCTAATACCCAGACTACTATTTGGCTATGTTTAGCAGCTTTAGGAGTAGCTTTAGTTATCGGCATTCTGACTTCTCGCTGGGTGACAAATCCTATTTGGCGCTTAAATACAGCAGCCCAAAATATTGCTAAAGGTGAATGGGATAAAACAGTAGAAAGCGAACGCTCCGACGAATTGGGGGAATTAGCTAAGTCATTTAACAGCATGGCTCAACAATTGCAACAATCTTTTGAAACTTTAGAACAGCGAGTGCAAGAGCGGACGGCAGAATTGGCTATAGCTAAAGACAAAGCGGAAGTAGCGAATCAAGCTAAAAGTACCTTTCTTGCTAATATGAGTCACGAATTGCGATCGCCTCTCAATGCAATTCTCGGTTTTTCCCAACTGATGACTCGCAGCCAAACTCTCTCCCCAGAGCATCAAGAAAATATTAGCATAATTAGCAGCAGCGGAGAACACCTCCTTACCCTGATTAATAACGTGCTGGATTTATCTAAAATTGAATCGGGGCGCACCACCCTCAATCCCCAAAAATTCGACCTCTATCGCCTGCTAAACGACGTGGAAGATATGTTTCAACTCAAAGCAGATGACAAGCACTTGCAGTTGATTTTTGACTGCAGTCCCGATGTGCCACAATATATAAAAACTGACGAGTTAAAGTTGCGGCAAATCTTAATTAATCTGCTCAATAATTCTCTTAAGTTTACCGAGGCAGGCTGTGTAGCGGTAAGAGTTGGCAAGCAGTCATTAGGCCGAAATCAGCAGGCACAAGGGGGAATTTTTTCTGATTTTGCAGTATCAAAACCTACAAATTTTTTCGCCATAAATGGTCTTAAAATATCTCAAATCAGTCAGTCGAACAACCAAATCATTGCAACCCCAAATGACGATGCAGCTTCTACCTCTTCCTTCTTCCTTCATTTTGAAGTCGAGGATACTGGTCCCGGTATTGCTACCAATGAATTAGACGATATTTTTGAACCTTTCGTGCAAACCAAGACAGGCAAAGATTCGCAAGAAGGTACTGGCTTGGGATTGCCCATCAGTCGCAAATTTGTGGAATTAATGGGCGGTGAAATGAGCGTCAGTTCTGCTGTTGGTAAGGGAACGAATTTTCAGTTCGATATTCAAGTTATTGCTGTCGATGCGGCTGATATTGAACGCCCAAAGCCGATCAGGAATGTTATAGGCCTGGTTCCCAACCAACACACCTATCGAATTTTGATAGTAGACGATAAACCGCTCAATCGCCAATTGTTAATTAAAATCCTCTCTCCTCTGGGTTTTGAACTAAAAGAAGCGAATAACGGTCAAGAAGCTATTGAGATTTGGGATAGTTGGGAACCGCATCTCATTTGGATGGACATGAGAATGCCTGTGATGGACGGCTACGAAGCTACGCAATACATTAAAGGTACTATTAAAGGTCAAGCTACTGCGATTATTGCGCTGACAGCCAGCGTTTTGGAGGAAGAACGGGCAGTTATTTTATCGGCGGGTTGCGATGCTTTTATGAGGAAGCCTTTCCGGGAACCCGATATTTTTGATGCTATGCACAAACATATCGGAGTGCGCTATATTTATGAAGATCCGGCTCAAAGTGATTTATCGGCAATCAAAGAGGGCGATCGCGCTATGAGTGCGACTGATTTCGTAAAATTGCCTGATTCACTGGTAGCTGATTTAAAGCTAGCAATACAGAATGCAGATATGGATTTAATTGATACTTTGATAGAGCAAATTCGCTTAAAGGATGCAGTAACGGCAGGCGCGATCGCAAATTGTATAGAAAATTTTGAGTACGACAAACTTTTAAAATTAATATCTCAAGCAAGATCACATGAATAACGACATTCCTAGCACCGATCGCGGTAATATTTTAGTAGTTGACGATACCCCAGCTAATTTGCGGCTGCTAGCCGGAATTTTGAACAGCAAGGGCTATAAAGTTCGCCCGGTACCTAGCGGTGAGTTAGCGCTTTCGGCAGCCAAAGGTATGCCTCCAGATTTGATTTTGCTGGATATTATGATGCCCGAAATGAATGGGTATGAAGTTTGCGAAAAGATCAAAGCTGATGAACGAACTTGCGAAATCCCGGTAATTTTTATTAGCGCGATTAATGACGTACTTGACAAGGTCAAAGCCTTTGCTGTGGGCGGGGTAGATTATATTACTAAGCCCTTTCAGGTGGAAGAGGTTCTAGTGAGGGTAGAAACCCATTTAGCAATGTGCCAGTTGCGAAAAAAACTCCAACAGAAAAACAATGAACTTACAGTTACTTTAGACCAACTGCAAGCTACTCAGAATCAATTAGTGCAATCGGAAAAAATGGCTGCATTAGGGCAACTGATTGCGGGCATTGCTCACGAAATCAATACGCCGTTGGGAGCGATTCGGTCGTCTATTGGAAATATTACCAGCTTTTTGGATAACAATCTCGAAAGCTTGCCAGTTTTTTTTAAAGAACTGTCTGCTGAACGCCAGCAAGATTTCTTGCGTTTGATGTACAGTTCTAGTCAACAAAATTACTCTTTATCTACTCGAGAAAAACGGGTATTGAAAAAAGGAGTGAAGCAGCAACTAGAGTCGGAAGGTCTTGACAATGCTGACAGCCTTGCTAGCATTTTAGTCAATATCGGATTGCAAGGAAATTTGCAAGAATTCTTGTCGTTGCTCAAAGATCCTGACAGCGAAAATATTATAAAAACAGCCTACGACTTTGCTAGCATTCACAGAAGCGCCCGAACCATCGCTACCGCTACTGAACGCGCTGCCAAAGTTGTCTTTGCCCTGAAAAATTATGCGCGTTACGATGTAAATGGGGAAAAAATACAAGTGAATATTACGGATGGAATTGAAACTGTATTAACTCTTTACCAAAACCAAATCAAGCAGGGTGTGGAAGTGTTCAGAAACTATCAAGATAAATTGCCTGTGGTACTATGTTATCCTGATGAACTCAATCAAGTTTGGACAAATTTAATTCACAATTCCTTACAAGCGATGGACAATCAAGGGACTTTAACAATTGACGCGCTACAACAAGATACCAGCCTCTTGGTAAAAATTATTGACAGCGGTAAGGGGATTCAACCAGAGATTATTCCGAAAATTTTTGAGCCTTTTTTTACCACCAAACCTGCGGGAGAAGGCAGCGGATTGGGACTGGATATTGTCAAAAAAATAATTGAAAAACATCAAGGTAAAATTGATGTGGAGTCGAGGCCCGGTAAAACAGTATTTACCGTGTGTTTGCCGATTAATTTAACTGAGTAGCTAAAGCGCCGGATGCTGAAGTCGGGGGCGAAAATTTGCAGTCTACCCGCGCAGAATGTAGAATTTGGAAAACGGTGTACTGCCCATGGGGGTTCACCCTACCCCACTAAAGAAGGAAACTAGCGATGTCTAAATCAGCAATTTTGTGTGTGGACGATGAAGTAGGAGTGTTGGAAAGTCTGGAAATTGAACTGCAACAGGCATTTAACGGTAAATATCTTTGCGAATTTGCTGAAAGTGCTGCCGAGGCCCTGGAAATTATTGAAGAGCTCTGTGAAGCTGAGGTTAATATTTTAGTAATTGTCTCTGATTGGTTGATGCCCGGAATGAAAGGAGATGAGTTGCTGATTAAAATCCACCAAAAATATCCGCAAATTGTGACAGTGATGCTGACAGGACAAGCCGACAAAGAAGCAATCGAACGCACAAAAAATCAAGCTAATCTTCATGCTTTCATAGAAAAACCTTGGCAGAATCAAGAATTAATTGAAGCGATTAAGTCTGGTCTAGCAAATTTATGAAAAAACCAGTCATTATTTGTGTGGATGATGAGCAGACTATACTCGATAGTCTGGAAATAGACCTCCTAAAAGCCTTTGAAGATAAATATTTAATTGAAACGGCCCAAAGTGGCGAAGAAGCTTTAGAGTTGCTGTCAGAACTTTTAGCAGAACAGTATGAAGTTCCTTTGGTTATTTCGGATCATATCATGCCTAGCATGAAAGGAGACGAACTATTAAGGAGCGTTCATGCTATCTCGCCGAACTGTCTCAAAATCATGCTGACGGGCCAGGCCGATTTGGATGCGGTAGCCAATGCTATTAACTATGCTAAATTGTACCGATATATACCTAAACCTTGGCAATGTGATGACTTAAAATTAACGGTCACTGAGGCAATATATAGATATTTTCAAGATAAACAATTAGCGGAAAAACAAAGAGAACTGCAGGAAATGAATCAGGAGTTGGTAAAATTAAACCGCAAGCAGGCGATGCTGATTGCCAAACTCCATGAAAACGAAAGTCGCTTGACGCAATATTTAGAAGCTATGCCATTGGGCGTGTGTGTACTTGATGCAAACGGGCAATCTTTCTACGCTAACCAGAAAGCGCGGGATGTATTTGGCAAAGGCACTGTGCCACATATTAATTCAGAGCAAAAAGCAGCTATTTATCAATTCTATAAAACCGGGACTAATCAGAGATGCCCTGTGGAAGAATTGCCAATTATGCGGGCGCTTAGGGGCGAAAATGTGCGGACTGAGGGTGTAGAAATTCGTACAGCTAATAAAATTATTCCTGTAGAGAGTTGGGCAACTCCAATTTATGATTCTACAGGAGACATTTCCTATGCGATTATTGCTTTTAGTGACATAAGTGAACGCAAGGAAGCTGAAGCGGCGCTAATTCAAGCTGAAGAGAAGTATCGCGGGATATTTGAAAATGCTCTAGAAGGTATTTTTCAGACGACGCCGGACGGACATTTTATCAGTGCGAATCCTGCTCTGGCGGAAATTTACGGCTACGATTCTGCGTCAGAATTGATAGAAAGTATTAATGATATTCAGCAGCAATTGTACGTGGAACCGAACCGCCGTCAAGAGTTTTTGGGGCTGATGAAACAGCACGGTACTCTGTGTGAGTTTGAGTCTCAGGTTTACTGTCGAGATGGCAGCATTATCTGGATTTCTGAGTATGCGCGCACAGTTTATGATGCTAACGGTGAAGTGCTTTACTATCAGGGTTTTGCTAAGGATATTAGTTTGCAAAGACAGGTAGAAGTGGAACGAATTAGGTTTACTAATGATTTAGAAAAAGCTTTGGCAGCCGAAGAAAAGTTAAATGAGGCACTGTCAGAAAACGAAAGCCGATTGACTCAATTCCTGGAAGCGATGCCAGTAGGAATATTTGTTGTGGATGGTAAGGGTAAACCTTTTTACATGAATTCTTGGGGCGAAAGGATACTAGCCCAAGGTTTAATTTTTGATGGGGGTACTGAGCAATTTCCTGAAGCTTATCATTTTTACGACGCTGGAACTAATCAATTGTATCCCAGGGATAGCCAACCGATTGTTCGGGCGTTGCGGGGAGAATTTGTGCGTATGGACGATCTAGAAGTTCATGGATCGGATCGGATTGTGCCGATCGAGGTTTGGGCGACTCCAATCTACGACGAACGGAAAAACATAGTTTACGCCATCGCGGCTTTTCAAGACATCACGGAACGTCTAGAGGTAGAAACCGAGCGCCGCCAATTCACAGACGAGTTGCAAAAAGCTTTAGCAGCGGAAGAAAAATTAACAGATGCTTACGGGCGGTTTGTGCCGCACCAATTTCTCCACTTTCTGGGATATGAAAGTATTCTGGAAGTCAAATTAGGCGATCAGGTACAGAAAGAAATGTCGGTGCTGTTTTCAGATATCCGCGATTTCACTTCTCTTTCGGAAAGGATGAATCCCGAAGAAAATTTTAAATTTATTAATGGTTATTTGTCCCGGATGGAACCGGCAATTACTGACAATTTTGGTTTTATTGACAAATACATTGGCGATGCGATTATGGCGCTGTTTGATGGCAGTGCGGACGATGCTGTGAAAGCTGGAATTGCAATGCTAGAAGAGCTTAACGAATATAATATTAGTCGTAATCAGGTCGATGGCCCGCCGCTGCAAATTGGCATTGGCATCAATACAGGTTCTTTGATGTTAGGCACGGTGGGCGGCCAAAGTCGGATGGACAGCACGGTGATTAGCGATGCGGTAAACTTAGCCTCCCGCGTGGAAACTTTAACGAAAGAGTATGAAGTTTCGATGTTAATTACTCACAATACTTTTATACAGTTAAACAATATTTATGATTTGAGGTTGATCGATCGCGTAACAGTTAAAGGCAAATCCCGAATGGTAACACTTTATGAAGTATTTGCGGCCGATCCGCCAGAGTTACGACAGAAAAAGTTAGAGACAAAGACAATCTTTGAGCAAGCTTTGGTACTCTACAATAGTGATAGGTGTGGCGAAGCTATAAGATTGTTTTCGGCCTGCTTAGAAATCAACCCTAATGATAAGGTAGCTCAAATTTATATGCAGCGGTGTCTGAAAGGCGCGATCGCTCCTGCATAATAGCAGAAGGAAGAAGCAATCGATCGCATGGGGAAAGTGCGATTAAAAACTTCCCAATCATCGGCCACGGTTGCTATATTGTTGATAGGATTTTCCCAAAATAATGCAACTGTAGGGAATATCCCAACCCTGATCTAGTAAATCATCCCCAATTCTAAAATCTAAAATCTAAAATCTAAAATGGTTTAGACAGGCAGGGAAACGCAAACTCTGGTTTCTTGCTGTGGCAAACTTTCTATTTTAAATTCTCCTCCGTGCAATTCTACAAGGCGTTGAACAATAGCCAGGCCCAATCCCAAACCTGCTTGTTGGTAAAGTTTGCGATCGAACTGCCTGTAAGCTTCTAGCTGTGCAATCTGATCGGTAGTCATACCGCGGCCTTGGTCTTTAACAGACAGAATAAAAGTCTGATTTTCGACGAAAGTGCTTAATAAAACAGGCGTTCCTTCTAAAGAAAATTTGAAGGCATTGTCCAATAATTCTTCAACTATTTTTGCGAGCCTCACAGAATCAATGGCTACCGATGAATCTTGCAAGTTCAATTGTAAATCGTCTGTTCTATTCGCGTGTTTTGCTTGCTGCCGCGCTTTTTGACTCAGCAAAGATTTTACACAGCTAAATTCGCTGTTTCGCATCTCCTTTAGCAGTTCGGGATTGGTGGCTGCTATCTCCAGTTCTGCATACAGCAAAAAGTTCTGAATCAGCCGATACAAGCGATGACCGGAAGTTTGAATTTGACCGATCATCTCTAAGATATCTGATTCCTCTAAGACCTGATATTCTGACAGAATTAGCTCAGAAAAGCCCAGAATTGCATTCAAAGGAGTCCGCAATTCGTGGGGCAGCGACATACTAATATTAGTGCGTAATTCGTCTAGCGTCTTTTGAGATTGTCGGCTAATTGTTTTTTGTTTTTCAAGTCTAATAGCAATGGCTTTTAGCAGTTCTTGGGGCGTACAGGGCTTAGTAATGTAATCGTCAGCTCCCAGTTCCATGCCCGTGCGAATGTCAACTTTATCGGCTTTGGCTGTGAGGAAAATAAACGGAATTGTGGCAGTCAATGGTTCGGAGCGCAAAGCTTTGATGACGCCGTGACCGTCTACTTCCGGCATCATCATGTCGCACAAAATTAAGTCGGGGATTTTTTCGATCGCCAATTTGATGCCGACTTGGCCATTACTCGCTCCTATTCCTTCAAAATTCTCGGCTTCCAGCAACTCTAAAATATTCTCTCTAATCGCTTCTTCGTCTTCTATTACCAAAATCTTAGCCACGGTGCTAGCTCCTTGTAGTTAGTAGTTTTTCGTAAAAATTCTGGGTTCAGATACTTGATAAGTTTGTTTGTTAGGGGCTTAATTAATCGTTAAATTGCGGATATGTATAGTTAATAATTCAGTTGTTATTGACTGGGGGTGTAAATTAAAGGCAAGGTAATAGTGAAAGTTGTGCCTTTTCCTTCTTGACTCTCGATCGCGAGTTGGCCGCCGTGAAGTTCCACAGCCCTCTTCACAATTGCTAAACCGAGACCTGTTCCCGAAATAGTGCCGACATTTGGAGCTCGGTAAAAAGTTTCTAATATCCGCTCTCGATCGGCTTGGGGAATGCCGATGCCCCGGTCTTGAACTTGGAACACAGCTTCGTTGTTTTGACAGTTGAGGTGCAAGGAAACTGTACTGCCGACGGGGGAATATTTGATGGCATTTGAGAGGACATTTCCCAAGATTTGCTGCAGCAGTTTTTCATCCATTTGAGCATCGCAGTTGCCGCCTTCATATTGAAAGGCGATCGGGTGTTGGTTGCTGTCGTTGAGCTGCTGCTCTTCTACCAGTTGACGGCAAAATTTTTCGAGGTTTAAGGAAACCGGTTGAAACTGCAAGGTATTGGCTTCGATTTTGCCAATTACGAGGATATCTTCTAATAACTCTGTCATGCGTTTAATTGCTAATTGAATCCGCACAAAATGAGTAGATTTTTTATCTTGGGGCCACTGAGAACTGTAATCTTGCAGCAATCCAGCGGAAAATTGGATGGTTGTCAAAGGTGTGCGGAACTCGTGGGAAACCATTGTGACAAATTTAGCTCGCAGTTGTGAAAGTTCCTTTTCTCGTGCGAGGGCTTTGAGAATTTCCGCTTCTGCTCGTTTGCGATCGCTAATGTCACGGGCTTCGGCAATCAGCAGCAAAACTTGTCCTGTTTCATTTTTAACAGGTTTCAGTGAGAAATCAACTGTCATAATTTGGCCGCTTTTGCCTAATAAGTCGATTTCGCTGCGGAAAAACTCGCCCCGACTTGCTTTGCCGATCGCGAATTGCAATTGTTCGGAAACCTGTGGCGACTGGGCCCAAATCGCCATTTCCCAAATTGGGCGGCCCACAATACCTTCCGATCGCAATCCGGCAAAATCGAGGGCTGTCTCGTTGACTTCCAGCACAATTCCTTGCGGAGTCAGCAGCTTGGTTAGCTGAAACGACGAGTCAAAAATCGCCCGAAAGCGGCGCTCGCTTTCCCGCAGCATTTGAAATGTTTGAGATCGTTCGATCGCGTAGCGGATCGTCCGCACTAATAATTGAGTAGTAATTTGACCTTTAACAATATAGTCTTGAGCTCCCAAGCGAACTGCTTCTAGGGCGATCGCCTCATCGTCCAAGCCTGTCATTACCACCATTGGCACATCAGGAGCAACTTCTCGCAGGCGAGTTAGGGTTTCCAAACCGCGGCTGTCGGGCAAAGAAAGGTCGAGCAAAACGACATCAAAGGGTTGTTTACACAATTGTGCGATCGCCTCATGCAGGAACTCAACAGACACCAGTTCCCACTCGACGCCCACAGATACTTCTAACAGTTCTGCAAGTAAATCAGCATCAGCAGGATTGTCTTCTACTAACAGAATCTTAATCCACATAGCTTAGACGTTTTTGACTGTAAAATTTTTACTCTACCAATCTTAGGTTAAACTTTTTTGCTTTCCCTTGCCATTTTCAACTTGAAAATTATTATTTGGGAACTGTCACCACCACCAGCCACCAATCCTCAATCCATCTCACCAGCTTAGCGACTTGACTAAAATCGATAGGCTTAGTGATGTAGCACCGGGCTGACAGGGCATAAGACTTGAGAATCTCTTCATCGGCTATGGATTTTGTCATAATTACCACCGGAATCATTTTTAACTTGAGTGCTGAATTAATTTATATCAATATTTACCAACCGTTTTTTTATACAAAATTAAGTCCAGCAGAATTAAATCGGGACGCAAACCCGAACAGAAAAGCCTTCTTTATTCAAAAATTTTATTGCTAATACCATATTTCCTACTCTTAGGCAAATTGTTAAAAATTGGCTGGTAGCCAGCTTTTATAAACCCCATTCAGCCTCGCTGAGCAAATCATCCACCAGCATAATTTCCATAGGTTAAAAAAAATTAGAGCGCTCATAAGCGAAGCATCTGTTCGTTTAATTTAGAGGAAGTTTGACGACGGCCAGCCAGAATTCCTCAATTAACCTGACTACTTTAGTAAATTCTATGAAGTCTACCGGTTTTGTTATGTAACAGTTGGCGTGGAGGGAGTATGACTTAAAAATATCTTCCGGCGCTGCTGAAGTGCTGAGAATTACTACAGGAATTAATTTTAAGTTGGGGTCAGTTTTAATTTCTTCTAGCACTTCAATACCGCTTTTTTTCGGCAGATGCAAATCGAGCAAAATCAAATCAGGACGAGGTACCCTGAGATAGGGCTCTTTTTGGCGCAAAAACTTGATTGCTTCGACTCCATCCTCCACAAAATGCAAGTTATTCAATATTTTACCCTGACTGAGGACTTCTCTTGCCAAATCCGCATCGCTGGGAGAATCCTCAATCAGCAGAATTTCTATAGGTCTAACAGTGCTTCGATCGCTCATAACTGGCGTATCCTTTAAAGTATAAAAACAAAATTGAATTTTGAGGCTTCAGGTACTAATTATAGGAATAGTGAAGTAAAAAGTCGCTCCTTTTCCCTCTTGGGATTCCACCCAGATGCGACCGCCGTGGCGTTCAACAATGCGCTTGCACATCGCCAAACCTATACCAGTACCGGAATATTGGCGGCGTCCGTGCAGGCGTTGAAAAATGATGAAAATGCGATCGGCATACTGCGGATCGATGCCAATGCCGTTATCGCGGACACTGAACACCCATTCACTCTCTTGCCTGCAGGCAGCGATATGAATCAACGGGATATCTTGGCGACAAAATTTGATGCTGTTGGCGACCAAATTTTGGAATAATTGCACCAGTTGAAATTCATCCGCCATCACGGTTGGCATCGCGTCGCAGGTGATTACAGCTTTTGTTTCGGCGATCGCAATTTGCAAATTGCACATAGTTTGCTTAACCACAGCGTTGCAGTCCGCCTGCTCAAACTCCTGACCCCTCGTTCCCAGGCGCGAATACGCCAACAAATCGTTAATTAACTGCTGCATTCTGGTGGCGCCATCGACAATATAATGAATATACTTATCTGCGCGATCGTCCAAATTTCCTTGATAGCGCTGGGCAAGCAATTGAGTGTAACTGGTAACGGCTCGGAGCGGTTCTTGCAAATCGTGGGAAGCCACATAAGCAAATTGTTCTAATTCCTCGTTGGAACGCTTCAAATCTTCTGTCAGTTGCAGCATTTGCTGCTCTGCTTCTTTGCGGCTTGTAATGTTGTAAACCAAGGCGCAACAAGACAGCAGATTATCCTGGGAGTCCATGACTGGACTGGTAGACATATGAGTCCAAATATCTTTGCCGTCCTTGCTTTTGAATTTAAATTCGTGTTGATCGCCAATACCTTGCTTCCGTCGCTCGATATGATCGAGAGCTTTTTCTTTTTCCGATTTGTCCATGAACTCAAAAAGTGGGCGACCGAACATTTCTAATTCACTATAACCTAGCATACGCGCCATTGCGTGGTTTACGTAATTCGTGAGACCATTTCTGTCAATTACCCAAATACCTTCTTCTGCTAATTCAACTATTTGCCTGTACTTAAATTCGCTTTCCTGCAAAGCTGTTTCAGTTAGTTTGCGCTCAGTGATATCTTTCATAAAACAGTGGTGGCCGTTAAATATCCCTTGTGCGTCGCAAGATTTTACCATCGTTAATTGCTTATAAAAAAACGAGCGATTTTTTCGGACTCCTCTAGCTTCAACTTCTACTTTCCCAGAAATTAACATTTCCTGATAAGCTGAGAGCATCATCTCAACATCGCCCGGATGTACGGTAAGCTGCCATTCCATGCCAAGCATTTGTTCCGGTTCGTAACCGCATTTATGAGCGTAAGCTCGGTTAACCTTCACGTAGCGTCCCTCAATATCAAGCAGCGAAATGCCTTCCACGGTATTTTGCATGGCATTTGTGAGGTCACGCAGCTCTTTTTCTGCTTGTTTGCGATCGCTAATATCCTGACCAATACCCAAAAAACCGTTAATATTTCCGCTACTATCAAATAAGGCCGTCACCGACAGCAGTACCGGAAACCGCGAACCATCTTTGCGAATATAAGTCCACTCATTTTCGTCCGCGATTTCCCGGCACGGCAAGGTAAATAATACTTGAATTCCCGGCTCTATTTTAACTCCCAATTCTTGAGAAAGAACTTCAGCTCTTTGAGCGACCTCCAGAGGCTCGTGAATTATTGCTATGGTGACTTTCCCCACTACTTCTTCTAGCGAATAACCTAAAAGTTGCTCTGCCGCCCGATTAAATGTTTTAATTGTACCGTCGGAATCGGTAGAAATAATTGTGTAGTTAGCGCTATTAAGAATAGCATTTTGCAGTTGCGTCAATTCCAACAAAGTGAGAGCAATTTTTTCGCGGTAAGCTATTTCTTTTTGCAATTGGTGGTTAGAAATTTCGATTTGAGCAGTGCGCTCAGAAACTCGATGCTCCAGAGTTTCATTGAGCCGTCGATTTTCCTCTTCTATCTGCTTGCGTTCTGTAATATCAGTAATAGTACACACATAACTTTTAACCTCCCCATTTTCTCCGATTTGACCGACAGATTGACCGAATACCCAACTGATTTGAGGGTGATTAATGCCTTGAAAGCGGTACTCAGATTTAAACGGCAATTTCTCCTGCGCGGCGCTATACCATTCAGAACAAACCCGATCGCGATCGTCTGGATGAATGCCTTGCAACCACCCTTTGCCCAAAGCTTCATCACAAGTTATTCCCGAAATTTGACACCAGCGTTCGTTGACATACAAGCAGTCTCCTCCAGCATCTGCATAAAATATTCCCACCGGCGAAGCTTCAGTTAAAGTTTGATAGCGAGCTTCCGTTTCTCGGCGTTCAATTATTTCTTTTTGCAGTATTGAATCGATCATCCCTAATTGAGTTGGACTCAGGAGAGTTAAGGCTTGGGGAACGAAAGGAATTAATGCAAAAGCGGTGTAACCAGAAATCGCGGCGGTAATAATTTTTAGAATCCCAGAAACCCAATAAACAGGATGCCAAAGCGTCCAAACTTCCATCACATGAGTAGTGCCGCCGGAGATAATAAAGGCTGCAAACAGCCAAAAGATATTGCGAAAGGGCAAGTCTTTTCGCTGAAAGATAAAATAATAAATTAGCGAGAGGGGTATTGAATAGTAAGCCAGGGCAATGATAGAGTCTGACACTATGTGGAGTGCGACTAGCTCTGGCGGCCAAAGGTAACAGTAGCCTTGAGGAATATAATTTCCCGTGAATAACAGGTGATTTAAAAAATTCCAAATCATAAACGGAATGGCAAATGGGGAAGGAGTAATTTAAGGCAATAACTTATAACTTATCTTAACTCTCTGAAATATACAGTTATGGAGGCACGGGGGGCTAAAAACCCGGTTTCTTCATAAAAATCTCGTTGCCAAACCGAATATAGTGGTAGAAACTGGTTTTTCTTCCGTAAGTCTTAATATAGCAATTCTCAATGATTCGCGAGCTGTAGCGAGCTCTAGGTTGGGTATAACTCATATGTTGCACCATTCTCAATCCTTTTATGAACAGGCTTTTCGGCCTGTTCCACAAGAGATGAATTTTCTTGTGGAACAGGCAGAAAAGCCTGTTCCTGACAATGGTGCAAGATGTGAGGTATGACGAAGTGAAACCCTAGATGCCGATTTTAGATTTTAGATTTTAGCTTTTCCTTCCTTCTTCCTTATCTTCTAAATAACTAAAGCCTTCTTCCATCCATCCGTTACATCGGAAGGAAGCGAATCCGTTGCCGAACTTCTTCCTTCTGCTATAAAAAATGGGGCGAGCCCGAAGCCCGCCCCACCAAAAATTATGCTGCTGCTATTAGCCCAACAGCGCCTGAGCCTTAGCTACCACATTATCAACGGTGTAGCCAAACTTTTCTAAAGCAACCGGGCCCGGTGCAGAAGCACCGAATCTGTCAATACTGAGGCTATCGCCTTCAGAACCCAAATAACGTCCCCAGCCGAAGCTAGAACCTGCTTCAACGGCCAACCGCTTAGTAACAGCTTTCGGCAGTACAGATTCGCGGTAAGCGGCATCTTGTAAGTCGAACAATTCCCAGCAAGGCATCGAAACTACGCGCACTTTATTACCTGCGGCGCGCAATTTTTCAGCGGCATCAACGCAGAGGTAGGTTTCGCCGCCGGTGCCGATTAAAATGATGTCGGGAGTGCCGCCGTCGTCGGACAAAATGTAAGCGCCTTTGGCTGTTCCTTCGATCGAACTTCCGGCCAAGTTGGGCAGATTTTGGCGCGACAAAGCCATTAAAGTTGGGCGAGTGCGGCTTTCAACGGCCACTTTGTAAGCGCCGGATGTTTCGTTACCATCCGCAGGGCGCATTACCAACAAATCGGGAATTACGCGCAGAGAAGCGATGGTTTCCACGGGTTGGTGAGTTGGGCCGTCTTCGCCCAAGGCTACGGAGTCGTGAGTCATTACGTAAATAACTCCAGCTTCCGAGAGTGCAGAGAGGCGAATTGCTCCCCGCATATAGTCAGCAAATACCAAGAAAGTGGCGCAGTAAGGAATTAAACCGCCGTGCAAAAGCATACCGTTGGCGATCGCACCCATGCCGTGTTCCCGCACACCAAAGCGCAGGTTACGTCCTTCGTACTGACCTTTTTGGAAGTCTTTTTCACCCTTAAGCAAAGTCATGTTAGAAGATGCCAAGTCAGCGGAACCGCCGATCAATTCAGGTAACACACCTGCCAAAGCATTCAAACATTTTCCAGAATGATTCCGAGTCGAATCGGCTTTATCTTCTGCCTTGTATGTCGGCAAAACTTTATCCCAACCTTCAGGAAGTTTGCCGGCCACTGTGCGCTCATATTCTGCTGCTTCTGCAGGATATGCTGCTTTATAAGCATCAAAAGCTTTCTGCCATTCTTGCTCAGCTTGAGCACCGCGATCGACTGCTTTGCGGAAGTGTGACAAAGCATCATCAGGAATCTCAAACGGTGCGTGTTCCCACTTCAAGAAATCACGAGTTGCTTTCACTTCATCGGTACCCAAAGCAGCACCGTGAGAACTGTAAGAATTGCGCTTGTTAGGAGAACCGTAACCAATAACTGTGCGGACTTTAATCATGGACGGTTTGTCCGTGACTTTTTTGGCTTCTTCAATAGCTTTGTGAACTGCTTCTAGGTTAGTATCTTCGTCTAGAGCGGTATTGTCTACTGTAATAACGTGCCAATTGTAAGCTTCAAAACGCTTGCCCACATCTTCAGTAAAGGCCAAGCTTGTGTCGCCTTCAATAGAAATGTGATTGTCATCGTACAAAGCAATTAATTTGCCGAGTCCGAGGTGTCCGGCCAAAGAACAAGCTTCGCCAGAAATGCCTTCCATGTGGCAGCCGTCACCCATGATGACATAGGTGTAGTGGTCAACAATTTTATGGTCGGGCTTGTTAAACTTAGCAGCGAGGTGAGCTTCTGCCATTGCCAAACCGACGGCATTAGCAATTCCTTGTCCCAGGGGGCCAGTGGTAACTTCTACGCCTTCGGTGACGAAGTTTTCGGGGTGTCCGGGGGTTTTGGATTCCCACTGACGAAATTGCTTGATGTCGTCGAGGGTGACGCTATCGTAGCCGGTCAAGTACATGAGGGCGTACTGTAGCATACAGCCGTGGCCGGCGGAGAGGACGAAGCGATCGCGGTTAAACCATTTGGGGTTTTTGGGGTTGAACCGCATGAACCGATCCCACAGCACGAAGGCCATAGGGGCAGCGCCCATCGGCAGTCCCGGGTGTCCTGATTTTGCTTTTTCTACCGCATCGATGGCCAAAAAGCGGATAGAGTTGATGCAGAGTTCTTCGAGTGATTGGGTTGCAACAGCCATAATTCTGGTTTTTATATGTTAAGAGAGAGTGTGTGTGGTCGATTCTGACAGAGGTGCGATGAGCCGAGTTCGATCGCTCGCGTTTCTGCTGTTCAGTTTCTGTGGAACTGCCGTGAGGCTGCACTACATATCATCTCACCTGTTGCGATCGACAGACAACTTAATTTTTTAATGTTTCGGTCGCTTTGTGCAGTCGATTGTAAATTTTTATCGGAGATATTTCTGGGGCGAGTGCGGATCTGTGAGATCGGGGTACGAGAGGGTGTAACTTATTTATTTGGCAAATTGGCTCTCAAAGCCACCCAGTTATGATAGAGTTTGGTGTTTCTGACATTTTGCAGCTCGATCGCGAACAGGCAAGATGCCTGTTCCACAAAGAGGAATTTTCGTGTGGGGCGTTGATTTGAGCAACGCTCGATCGCACGATCGCCAGAATAGTGCAAGATGTCAGATATTTGTAATTTTAATCAGGCAATAACTAATGACTCTCAGTGAAGCCGAAGTCCGCAGTCAAAAAGTAGACGAACTGCGATCGCAAGGCATAGAACCGTATCCCAGTGAATCCTACGCGCGATCGCACACAGCCAAGCAAGTTCGCGAAATATTTAGTCAGCCGGGAAAAGAACTCGAAAACGGACAAAGTGACCCCGAAGAAATTTCCCTGCGATTAGCTGGCCGCATCACTTCCAAGCGAGACAGCGGCAAAATTGGTTTCATCGATTTAAAAGACGCCACAGACAAAATTCAACTCAAAATCGAGAAAGCAATCGTCACCGGCGAAGTCGGTTTGAGCTTTGAACAAATTAAAAAATTGCTCGATGTCGGCGATTTTGTCGGTGTCGAAGGTATCGGCTGCCGCACCCCCAGGGGAGAACTTTCTATTTTAGTGAGGGAATTCAAGCTTTTATCAAAAGCTACCATTCAATTTCCCGATTCTTATTATGGAATTAACGACCCCGAAGTTTGCCGCCGTCACCGCGAAATGGATTTGGCAAGCAACCAAGATGCGCTCAACCGTTTTATGCTGCGAAGCCGCATCGTTCAAAGCATCCGTTCCTATCTCTGGCAAGCCAATTTTTACGAAATAGAAACGCCAACACTGCAAGCTATTTACGGCGGTGCTGCTGCTAAGCCATTCATCACTCACCACAATGCTTTAGAGGTAGATTTGTATTTGCGAGTCGCTCCAGAATTATTCTTAAAAAGAGCAATTTGCGGCGGTTTCGAGCGAGTCTTTGAACTAGGGAAAGCATTTAGGAATGAGGGCATTGACAGCACCCACAATCCTGAGTTTACCTCTTTAGAAGTTTACCAAGCTTATGCTGATGTTTTCGACATTTTAGGAGTAGTCGAAGACGTGATATGTTTCGCAGCGGCGGCGGTATTTGGGGATGTCAAGGAAATTGAAAATCAGGGGGAAACGATTAGTTTAGAACGCAAGTTCGACTACAGCGAAAAATATCCCGGTTTCAAGGGCAAACACTGGCAAGTGAAAACGATGGTAGAAGCTGTCAGAGACGAGTTTGGGCTGGATTTTGACAGTTTGGACTTGGAAAGTGCGATCGACTCTGCAACCAAGTTAGAATTGCACCTGTCTAAGTTAGAACAACAGAGTTTAGGCTACGTGCTGTATGCAGTTTTTGATAAATTAGTTGTTCCCAAACTCATTCAACCTACATTCATTATCGACTACCCTGTTGAAGTCAGTCCCTTAGCAAAAGGACATCGCAGCAAGCCCGGATTTGTAGAACGTTTCGAGCTATTTATCAACGGTACAGAATACTCGAACGGCTTCTCAGAATTGAACGATCCGAAAGAGCAAAGAAAGCGGTTTGAGGAACAGTTAGCACAGAAAAATGCGGGCGATGATGAAGCGCATCCAATGGATGAAGACTTTATTCAAGCTTTATCTTTGGGAATGCCTAATTGTGCGGGAATGGGTATCGGTGTAGACAGATTGGTGATGCTTTTAACTAATACTCAAAGCATCCGCGATGCGGTGATGTTCCCGACAATGCGGCCGGTCAAAGATTGATTCGTAATTTTTTGTAGGGGCGGGTTCACGAATAACATTTAATTCCCACAAACAATCTATATAAACCCGCCCCCACCCGACAAATAACCTACATCAACCTTGACTTCGATCAAATACTAAAAATGTGCATTGCGATTTACCGTTGGAGGGGGGCGGGTTTATTTATATCGTCAATTATTGGCTAATATTTTGGTGAAACCCGCCCCTACAATTATGCAGAAAATGTGCATTGCGATTTACCGTTGGAGGGGGGCGGGTTTATTTATATCGTCAATTATTGGCTAATATTGTTGGTTAACCCGCCCCTACAATTCTACGGAAAATGTGCATTTTGATGGCGGGCTGGGAGGGGGCGGGTTTATATAGATTGTCAATTATTGACAGGTATTTTGGGTGAACCCGCCCCTACAAGCCTGAATTTAACAGATTTGATATCACCGCATAAACGAACCGACAACACCGTTCATATCTTCAGCCAAAGGATTTCCCAAAGCCTTAAACTTCCACTCGCCGCCTTCTCGATAGACTTCTCCCATCAACATATTTAATTTTCCTTCATAAGATGGGTCATTTGACAAGCGATAGCGAGCGATTTCTTTGCCTGCGGCATCTACAGCTCTCACGAAAGCATTTTGTACCAGGCCGAAATGCTGTTTTCTCTCTTTTCCATCGTAAATATTTACGCCCAAAATAATTTTGTGATATTCTGCTGGCAAAGAACTCAGTTTCACCACTATTTGTTCGTCGTCTCCCTCTCCCTCCCCCGTGAGATTGTCGCCTGAGTGAACAACTGTTTTGTCCTTTGATTCCAAATGAGAGTAATAAATTACATCCTCTTTGTAGTTCTTTATTTTGCCATTTTCTCCCAGCAGCATAGCGTAGGAATCTAAGTCAAAATTTGCACCGCTGCTTCGCCCGAAAAGACCTTTTTTAGCTTGTGCAACATCCCAGCCCAAACCCATTGTCAGTCTGGACAAGTCGTATTCGCTTTTGCTGAGAACTATTGATTGTCCTTTGGTTAAGTTGATAGCCATAGCTTTGTGATTTTGTAAGGTTTATGGTGAAGTTGAATGATTGCCCTAAGCTAGCATTTTGTTTGTCGGCAAAAGCTGTTTCTAGGGTAAGAGATTTTTGATTCGTGCTGATTTTACCCAATGCGGATATTCAGCAGTCAACAAATCGTATAATTCCTCATCGGCAATATGCTCCGGGTCTTCTAAACTGAAGAAATCGGCGTTGTCTAGGTAGCGATCGCCCATTTGGTCAAGCTGCTCTAAAAAGCTAAAATCGCTCGCTACGGCTCTTGCTAACCACCCTCGAACTCCCTTACTTTTGACATCTTTCTGCGACTTGCCGATCGCCATAAACTGCCAAAATATCGGCTCGTGGGACGACCATTGTAGCTGCTGCTTGCTTTCCGATTCGTCGGCTGTTTCTCCATCAGTTACAAACATGACGTAGACAGGTCTATCGGCTTTAATAGCTGCGTAGCGCCTGCTACCCCTACCGTCAGGAAAATAGAAGTTTCTAATTTCCTTCATCACTTTACCGTAGTAAGTACCTCCTTCTAAAGGATACTGTTGCAGTATATGGTCGATGAAGTTTGAGAAATTGTCGATCGACATTTCACCGGGATTGTGTGGGTTCACTCCAAACAGAAATATGTCGATCGCTGCGTTGTCATCAAACCGACATCCCAAAGCCAAAATCTTCTCTGCCAAACGCTGAATTTTTCCTGAACTGTATAGCGAAGACATGGAACCAGAAATATCAAGGCAAAGCGCTACTTGAGCATTGTGATTTGTTAGATTTGCTTTCTTGAGCGAGATATCTGCTTTCTTAGCGAGATTGAAAATGTGCGGCGCTTTCTCCTGAAGCTTTTTGTCTAATGCTATAGCTTTCTGACTTTTGTGGCTATCTTCAATAACTGGTAATCTAGGCAGTTCTACTGTACGTTGTGCAGGTTTTTCTGGCTGTTGAATCTCTGAATGATACTTGTCAACAAAACTCTGCAACCCTGCTTTATATCCTTGTCCTACGGCCTGAAATCTCCAAGCTGCCTCTTTTTTATACAACCGTCCAAACTCGACTGCTGTTTCTTCAGAAAAAGCTTCTGTTAAATCATAGCGCGCTAGTTCGCTGCCGGTTTGGCGATCGTACAATCGGATAAAAGCATTTCTGATTTGGCTAAAATTTTGATGTTTAGCTTGTGCGTCGTGAATCGTGACCACAAAAACCATTTCCTCAACAGCAGCCGTTACTTTTTCCAAGTCTACATCAATTGTCTCGTCATCCCCTTGAGTTTGACCGGTTTGATTATCTCCCGAATGGGCGATCGCTCCGTCCGGCGACTGCGAGTTATTGTAAAATACAAAGTATCTTTCATCGGGGATTTTGCCGTCCGTACCTAATGCAAAAACCGAGGCATCGATATCGCAGCTTTGCTGGTTTGAGTCTGAAAAATTTAGTTCAGTTGCTATTTCCCATCCCAGGGCGATCGCAACTTTTGTTAAACTTGGAGATGTTTTAGAAAGATTAAATCTTTCGCCCTTCTTTAATTGAATTCCCATCTGGTTTGTCACCTCATGAGTCTGGCTTAAAATCGAGGGAAATATTCCTGCTTCCGAATTTCCCCTCGATTTATTTAGTTAGGAGCGATCCTCTTCGAGGGCTTCGCTAACGACCTTTTATCCGGCATACTTATCTACAAAGCTTTGCAAGCCGGAATTGTAGCCTTCTCCTACAGCTTGAAACCTCCACTCGCCGTCTTTCTTGTAAAGTCTGCCAAACTCTACCGCTGTCTCCCTAGAAAAATCCTCGTCCAAATCGTACTTCGTTACTTCTGTGTTAGTAGTAGTGTCGTAAATCCTGATAAAAGCATTCCGCACTTGACCGAAGTTTTGCCTTCTCAATTCTGCTTCGTGGATAGTTACCACAAACACAATTTCTTGCACCGCCGGATCGACTTTGGTTAAATCGACTGTAACGGTTTCATCATCGCCAAATCCTTCTCCGGTTCTGCTATCTCCCAGATGTATTACAGAAGTGTCCGGCGACTCCTTGTTGTTGTAGAAAACAAAGTATTTTTCGCCGGGAATTTTCCCAGTAGCCCCCAACATAAACACGGAAGCATCTAAGTCAAACGCTGCGCCGGTGTCTGTAGCATTGGTATCCCATCCCAAACCAATCCCGGCATTTTTTAGCCCCGGTGCTTCTTTAGAGAGATTGATTCTCCCGCCTTTTTCTAAGTTGATAGACATTTGCTCTCCTGTTTGCAACATCTCTGATATTACTGCTAACAATTATACCAACTGTCAGAGCAGCTTGACAAATTGCTTTTGGTACTCGTCCTCGGTCAATCGATTTTAGATTTTAGATTTTGGATTTGGGATTTGGGATTGGAGAATTGCTCCCGTATGGTCAGAGCAGCTTGACAAATTGCTGCTGGTACTCATCCTCAGTCATCAGTTCGTGGGTATTTTCCACCCTGTCTAAAAACACGATTCCATCTAAATGGTCGTGTTCGTGTTGAAAAATTCGGGCCACAAAGTCTGTCAATTCTTGTCGGTGGAGTTTGCCGTCTCTACTGGTGTATTCTATCTCGATCGCCCTACTTCTGGGCACCAATCCCCGAATCCCCGGAATGCTCAAACAGCCTTCCCAGTCTTTGACTGTCTCTGTTGATGCAGCCACAATCCGGGGATTAATCATCGCTGTGGGCTCCATGTTGGGTGCTTGGGGATACCGCAGGTTGGGGCGAGATGCGACGATGAACAGGCGATCGGACTGAGCCGCTTGAGGGGCGGCAATCCCCACTCCGTTTGCCTGCTGTACTGTAAATATTAAGCTGTCAATCAACTCTTGAATGCGATCGTCTTTAATATTCTCGACAACTTGCGATCGGCGGCGCAATACGGGATTTCCTAATTGTGAGATTTGTAAGATTTCTGCCATAGTTATTGGTTAGTCCTTATTGGTTATTTGTTGTTACCGTTTTGTCGGTTGAATGGAGGAACAAAATCTAACTTACTCACTCAATAATTAATCCGTGTATCCGTGTCCTAATCCGTGTCGTGCTTTCCTTCTTATCCAACTTTTTGAACCGGCAAACTTCCCGTTTTAACAGTCAAATTAACTATTTGCCCGTTACGGTTAATTTCCATTTGCAACAGCCCGCCAACCTTAGCATTTTGCACGAACTCCTGAACAGCTTCCGACTGAATAATCGGCTGATTATTAATTTTTTGAATCACATCTCCAGCCCGCAAACCGGATGCGGCTGCCGGAGAATTAGGAACAACGCTAACAATAGCCACACCCCGATCGACTGCAACTCGCAGGCTGCTGGTAGCATTGCTGTTAATTTGCTGCTTAACCTCTGGATTCAGCGTCGCCATTTCAATGCCTAAATAAGCGTGTTCGACTTTCCCCGTCGTAATCAGTTCCTTCGCCACCTGTTGGGCCGCCTGAATGGGAATCGCAAACCCCAGTCCTTGAGCACCTTGAATAATCGCCGTATTCATGCCAATAACTTCGCCCGAAGCATTCAGCAGCGGGCCGCCAGAATTCCCCGGATTAATTGCAGCGTCTGTTTGAATAAAACCGATCCGCTTGTCGGGTACGCCCACATCAGTGCTCGATCGCCCCGTAGCGCTAATAATCCCCGCAGTTACGGAATTGTCCAAACCCAAAGGATTGCCAATGGCGATCGCCCATTCCCCAGACAACAGCTTATCCGAATTGCCGATCGTCACCACAGGTACATTATTCGCCTCAATCTTCACCACAGCCACATCCGTCACCTTATCCGCCCCCAACACCCGCCCCTGAAAGCTGCGGCCGTCCCTGAGAGTTACATTTACCGTATCGGCTCCCTCTACAACGTGAGCGTTAGTGAGAATCAGGCCGTCGGCACCGATGACAAAACCCGAACCAGTGCCCCGTTCGATCCCGCCCCGGCCACCCGAATTCGGTTCTATCCCAAAAAAATCTTCCGGCGACAGCCCTCTATTTCCCGGTTTCACCAGGCGCGAAGCATCGATCCGAACCACTGCCGGGCCAACTTTTGCCACCGCAGCCACAATAAAATTCACATTAGCCGCGTCCCCCGACAAGGGAACCGGCGGCAAGACTTTCCTAGCTTGATCCTTTGTATTAGGAGGCAGTTGCAATTTCGGTTCTAGCGCCCTTTGTCCCGAATCGCCAGAATTTGCACGAAATTGAGAAACCGTCAGACGATCGCCCAACATGGCGGCCCCGGCTCCCGTTACCAGCAGCAATATGTAAATTGCCGGTTGCTTCCAAAATTTGCCAGTAGAACTCTTCATTGCCATGTTTTAAGGCTTTCCTGCCAAATCTAAATATTTGCTGAGCAGCTCCCCGATAGCTGGCGCAGGACTGCAGAGCCGCCAAATTTGTGGGCGATGGCGTCGGGCCCTGGCCCGTGCTACGGCAGACTCCCTTAAACTTTAGCATCTGAGGACTAAACTCTCTAGACTGTAGAATTAATATCTTGAATGCCGATCGGCAGAGGTGAGCAGTGGACATTCCCCTCGAAAGTCTGTGGAATCAGATACTTGAACGTCTCCAGGTACAACTGAGCAGACCTAGCTTTGAGACGTGGATCAAAACTGCCAGGGCAGAACAACTCGAAAATAACTGTTTGATCGTCAGCGCCCCCAACCCCTTTGCTCGCAATTGGTTGCAAAAATATTACAGAGAAATCCTTGCCGATGCAGTCGCAGAAATTCTCGGCTATCCCGTAGACATTTACTTGACAATTGCCGGGGGAAACGAAACAGACGGCAGCAGCGACTCGGCCATAATTTGGCCCTCCCCCATCGCGGATGTCCCGGAAAGCCACTCGCTTCACCCCCCCAAACCCGCCAATTTAAACCCCAAATACCTATTTTCCCGCTTTGTCGTCGGTTCCAACAACCGCATGGCCCACGCAGCCTCCCTCGCGGTAGCTGAGTCTCCCGGCCGAGAATTCAATCCCCTATTTTTGTGCGGTGGCGTTGGTTTGGGCAAAACTCATTTGATGCAGGCGATCGGTCATTATCGCTTGGAAATTGACCCCAACGCCAAGATTTTTTACGTTTCTACTGAGAAATTTACTAACGATTTAATCGCCGCCATTCGCAAAGACAGTATGCAAACTTTCCGCGACCATTATCGGGCGGCAGATGTTTTATTAATAGATGATATCCAATTTATTGAAGGTAAAGAATATACTCAAGAAGAATTTTTCCACACTTTTAATACTCTGCACGAAGCCGGGAACCAAGTAGTTTTAGCTTCTGACCGTCCGCCGCAGCAAATCCCCCGCCTGCAAGAGCGTTTGTGTTCCCGATTTTCCATGGGATTAATTGCCGACATTCAATTGCCAGACTTGGAAACTCGGATGGCAATTTTGCAGAAAAAAGCTGAGTATGAAAATATGCGCCTGCCGCGAGATGTCATTGAATACATTGCTTCTAGTTACACTTCCAACGTTCGGGAATTGGAAGGTGCTTTGATTCGGGCGGTAGCATATCTTTCAATTACTGGTTTGCCGATGACTGTGGAAAATATCGCCCCGGTTTTGAATCCGCAAACTGAAAGTGTAGAGGCAACGCCAGATGCAGTAATTGCAGTTGTGGCTGAGGAGTTTGATGTTTCTGTTGAAGATTTGAAAGGCAGTTCCCGGCGGCGAGAAATTAGTCTTGCCCGTCAAATAGGGATGTATTTAATTCGGCAGCATACTGGTTTGAGTTTGCCGAAAGTTGGCGAAGTGTTCGGTGGCAAAGACCACACGACTGTGCTTTACAGTTGCGACAAAATTGCTCAGTTGCGGAACACTGACCCGAATTTGGCTCAAACTTTGCGTCAGTTGAGCGATCGAATTAACGTTGTCAGCCGCAAAACTTGAACCTCTTTTCACACATTCACTCATGGCGTAGGGTGCGTCGCCACCCTTAAATCTTAAATAGTATCCACAATCTTTGAGCGACGCACCGGTGCAGACGGGGTGAGCGTAAACAAACCCACACTTTCGATGCCACCGGATTCGATATTGCCTGTGGAAAAACCTGTGGAAAAGTTGCCCTCTGTTTGTGGAAAACTTTACTCGATCGCCCGAAACAGCTTTTGCACAAAAAAAGGCGATCGACCGCACCAGTTTTTCCACAAGTTTTCCACAGGTATTTATTATCTATAAGTGACACGCAGCAAGCAGTTAGCTTTTTTTTCCACAGTTTCCACAGGGCGATCGATACAAAAATAATTCCATAAATTAAAAAATACTAGCGATCCCTGCACACCCAAAACACATAATTCGCGACGCGCACTAACCTCAGAAACCCGGTTTCTTGGAAGATTTCTCGTTTTTACAGGCAAAATTTTGCCTAGAAACCCGGTTTCTAGCCCCATGCTTAAGCCCTACACACAGAAAAACCGACCCGCCGGCTTTCTGTGATACCATTTGTTTCTGTTTCAAATCCGGTTAATTAACCTTCCTACAATGAAATTGGTTTGCACCCAAAGTGACCTCAACGCCAACCTCTCGTTGGTAAGTCGGGCCGTTCCCTCCCGCCCGACACATCCGGTACTAGCCAACGTGCTCTTAGTCGCGGATGAGGAAAATCAGCGGGTTAGCTTGACAGCTTTCGATCTCAGTTTAGGCATTCGTACCAGCTTCGCAGCAGAAGTGACTGGCGGTGGCAGTTTTACCATACCCGCTAAATTACTCAACGATATTGTTTCGAGACTCCCAGATGGAGAGATTACTCTAGAAGACGAAGCGGGAGACACCGTAGCATATCTCACTTGCAGTTCTGGCAGCTACCAAGTTAGAGGCATGGGCCCGGAAGAATTCCCAGAATTGCCCGCAATCGAAGCCGGAACAATCCTTAAATTGCCACCGGAAGCCTTGATAGAAGGACTCAAAGGAACTTTATTTGCTACTAGCCCCGACGAGGCAAAACAGGTACTTGCAGGCGTGCATTTAAAGGTATTGCAAGATTGCCTGGAATTTGCAGCTACAGACGGCCACAGATTGGCAGTAGTTCAAACTGCCAATGAAAAAGCTGAAGGCGAAGAAACCCAAGAAGAATTTGAGGTGACAGTCCCCGCTAAAGCATTGCGGGAAGTAGAAAGAATGCTGGTGATGCGCCAGTGGACTGAACCTGTCACCCTGCATTTTGAACACGGTCAAGTAGTGTTTGAATGGGCAGACCAGCGGCTGACAACCCGCACCTTGGAAGGGCAATATCCCGCATACCGGCAGTTGATTCCACCGTCTTTTGAGCGACAAATTACCTTAGAAAGGCGATCGTTCTTAGCAGCCGTAGAAAGAATAGCCGTTTTTGCAGACCAAAAAAACAATATTCTCAAATGCAGCATCGACGAGGAAAATCAGGAAATTACTTTGTCTGTAGATGCTAAAGATGTCGGCTGTGGCAAAGAGTCAATGCCCGCACAGATTTCGGGAGATAGCATCGATATTGCTTTCAACGTGAAATACTTAATTGACATTTTGAAAACTGCTCAATCCCCAGAAATTCAACTGCAATTAAACGGTGCTTTAGCCCCCGTAATTTTCCAGCCTTTGGGCGGAGTCAATGCTACATTCTTGGTAATGCCCGTGCAGCTTCGAGCGTAACGGATTGGTAGGGGCGGGTTTTACAAACAATCTCCGCCTAAAATTGCTCCTCTAATAAACCCGCCCCCGCTTGGGCGGTAAATCGATATCGACAAGTCGCCCAGGCATTCAAATCCATGGCAACAAAATTTCAAATTCAGTACCTGTACCGGGCGTAGAATGCAAATTTAACTTGCCTTTATGCTTTTCCGTAACAATTTGATGGGTAATTGCCAACCCCAAACCGGTACCTTTCCCCGCCGGTTTAGTGGTGAAAAATGTCTCAAAAATCCGCCGCTGAATTTCGGGCGGAATTCCCGGCCCGTTATCGGCAATTCGGATGGCTATCCAAGCGTTATTTTGATTTTTTTCCGCAGATTCTGGGCATAAGTCGCCGTTTTGGCTGGCGGATAATAGCTGTTTGGCATTTGGTCTATCGCCCCTAACATAATTTTGAATTAATTCCGAATTCACACAGTCTCCGTCACAACTTTCTATTACCTCGGTTTCAATAGTAATCGCAGGCATAAATTCTTTTTCTGCTTTTACCTCTTCCAAAGCGTCGATCGCATTACTGATGATATTCATAAATACCTGGCTCAACTGACCCGAGTAACATTTTACCAAAGGCAAATCCCCATAGTTTTTAACTACTTTAAATCCGTACTTCAGACGATTTTTCATAATTAGCAGCGTACTGTCAATACATTCGTGAATGTTAGCTTGCTTCAAGTGGGCTTCGTCCATGTGAGAAAAGGTGTGCAGGCTGGTGACGAGTTCGGTCAGCCTCTGCGATGAAACTTTCATACTTTTGAGAATTTCCACCCAATCTTCTTGCAAAAAATCAAATTCTATGTGTTTTTTGAGTTTGTCAATTTTTTCGCTGTCACCCACAATCTCTTCGTAAGCCGACAGCAACTCCATGATGTCTTTCGAGTAGTTGGACAAAAACCCGATATTTCCGCTGATGCAGGTGACGGGATTTCTAATTTCGTGGGCAACTCCAGCTACCATCTGTCCCAAACTCGCTAGTTTTTCGGTTTGAATTAGTTGAGATTGAGTTTGCTGCCTCAGCAATTTTGTCGCTAGTTCGTGAATGTTGGATTGAGCTACTAACAGTTCGTGCACATCTAGCAAACTATAAGTTTGAGGCGACACTTGAACCACAATCGGTTCGTAAAGCAGTTCTTTCGATCGCAACAGCGACTTCCTGGCTGCATCCACGATTAAAGTATTGCTGGGAAAAATTAAACTCTCAGTTTCGGCAAAGCGGTACAAAGCCCTCACCGGTCGCTTTAAAAATAATTCTCGCCCAAAAGGACGGCTGATAAATTCTAAAAATCTCCGCCGGGAAATCATACCGGCAAATTCACCTTGATGGGTCACAATGACTCCCGGTAACAGCGGATTAGCTTCTAACATCTGAGAAATTCGTATTCCCCAATCCGTAGCTTCTACCTGAAAATCGTAAAGCGACAATTCTTGGAGAGTAGAGTCTAAACAAAGTTCTCCTAGGTCAGCCTCGGAGAGGGGTTGGACTGGTCTTTCTACGCAGGAGGTATTCAACATAAATTTATCAGCACGCTTTTTTTGGGGTTCTATTTGCCAGACATTCAGCTACCAAAGGTCAGCAGGTGAGTTGCTGAGTGGACAGACATCCCCCTGGCAAACTGCATTTTAAATTACACAAAAAACTGACTGTACCAAGGAAAATTTTACCACTTAAAGTATTAGGCAAGATTGAGGATCGCCGAGATAAATGCGCCCTTGTAATTATACCTGACTTTATTTTATACTGACTTGAGCGGTATTAACGCTTGTTTCTACTATTTAACTATTCATTAATCTTAGGTAGTTGTCTTAACCTTTTGTTAATAAAATATTAGGCTGAGAAATATAAGTGATTGATAATAGAAGAAAATCGGAATTGCCCGATCGCCAACACGATGCAGCCCGTCAGCAGACAATTTAAAAGCAGTAAGTCGGGGGGTGACGCCCCGGAATTTTAGCTGGCTATCGCGAGGGCGTCCCGCCCTCGCCCGTGCTAAGGCATTTGAGGCGATTTTATCCCATATCCCCGATCCGGTACTCGCAACCCTCCGTAACGCTCAGCCAGCTACACACCTGCCAGTGCGTCCCCTAGAAGTTTGTCGTGAAAACAATTATTTTTACCCGAAATATCTATCAAATCGGCGACGGTTCGCAGAGTCAATCGATTTTAGATTTTAGATTTTAGATTTTAGAATTGAAGCATTGACCCCAGGGATAAATTCGGGGGCTTGTATCCTGGATAATTTCGGTCAATTATTGATTGGCTGTACGAGGCGGATATGAATAGAAGTTCATTCAAATTAAAACAAGTTTAACCATTCCCAATCATTCAAGGCATCAGCATTGATTAAATTAGAAGCTCTACAAATTTCCGCAAAAAAAAGACAAAATAAAATTAACGGGATCTTAACTTAGTGCTATGCTTTGGTATGATCTACAAGGAGTTCTACCAAAGACGTATAGCTAAATAGCAATCTACCAGTAGGTGATCGATGCAACCCGCCCTGACAAATCAGTTAAATAATGCTTTCACCCTGTTTCTCAGCTTGTTAGTAGAAGCAATACCTTTTCTGCTGCTCGGAGTTTTATTTTCAGGTTTGCTGCTGGGGTTTGTAGACGAACGCAAACTCGTATCGCGCATCCCGCGAAACCCGCTGCTGGCGGCTTTGATGGGCAGTTCGATCGGCTTTTTGTTTCCCGTGTGCGAGTGCGGTAACGTGCCCGTAGCCCGCAGGTTACTGATGCAGGGAGTACCCGCACCAGCCGCGATCGGCTTTTTGCTGGCGGCCCCCACCATCAACCCCGTGGTAATTTGGGCTACTTGGACGGCATTTCGGGATCAGCCAGAAATTGTAGTTTTTCGGGTGGTATTTTCTCTGTCTATAGCCACAATTATCGGCTGGGTGTTCAGCGCCCAAAAAGACTTGCGGCCTCTGCTGCAACCCTCTGTAGCCCGTGCGATTCCTCTGCCAAAACCAGAGTTTTCCGAAAAAGAACTCGTCCAAGCTAACACTCCGCTGCTGTTGCAGTCGGGAACATTTATGCTCGGTCAGCCGGGGGGGGTGGTGCCGATCGAATCTTTGCTACAAGACAACTGGAAGCCATTACAAACAGCCAAAACAGAAAAAACCTCGAAACTTTCCTCAATGTTCCACCCCGTTTCTAAAGAGCGTCTGCGCCTGCTTTTAGATACTATGGTACAGGAGTTGCGCGAATTAGGAGGAGTGTTGGTAATCGGAAGTGCGATCGCAGCCATCATTCAAGTTGGCGCCCCCCGCGAACTAATTCTCAACCTCGGCCAAGGCCCCGTTTCCTCGATTCTAGCCATGCTGCTATTAGCTGCAGTCGTATCGATTTGTTCTACAGTAGATGCCTTTTTTGCCCTGTCTTTTGCTTCCACATTTACCAGCGGTTCGCTGTTAGCATTTCTCGTTTTCGGCCCGATGATTGACCTCAAAGGTATCGGTTTAATGCTGTCAATTTTCAAAGGTAGAGCCGTAGTTTACTTAATTGTATTAGCAGCTCAGTTAACCTTTTTAATGACCCTTTCTATTAACTTGCATTTAGGTTAATAAACTAGCTCAAACAGACAACTCATACGATGATTTTCGCTGGGCTATTTTCAATTACCTTGCTCCCCGACACAGAAGTCACCGATATACGGATAGTTTTTTTTCTTTTCCTTCTACCCTCTTCCTTCCCAGTCACTCTTAAAAAATGAATTTAAAAAAAATTAGCCCCTGGCTGGATGCCCTAGCTATCTTAGCCTGGGGAATATTGCTCCTCAAATATTGGATCACGGGCAAATTAAGCATTCTCATTCACCCCAATTACTTTGGCTTGACTCTAGCAGGAGGAATCGGCTTAATAGTTATTGGCGGTTTAAAAACTTGGGAACTCTTAAAACTCGATCGCACCACAAAGCAATCGCGGACATCAACAGCAAATAACTCTCTCAGAATCACAGAAGTTGAACACGTTACTTTGTTTCCCCCCAGTATCGGCAGCACCTTAATGTTGAGCGTCGCATTAATAGGTTTACTAATAACGCCACGCACATTTACCAGCCAGACAGCTTTAGAACGGGGCCTCACCGAAGCCCTGCCCATCACCAGACTGCAACCCCAAGAATTTCGCAATACTACCAAACCAGAAAATCGATCGCTCGTCGAATGGGTGCGGCTGTTAAATTTCAACCCCGAACCGGATACATACAGAGGTCAAAAAGTCAAAGTTCAAGGATTTGTAATTCACCCCCCCAACATAGCCGAACAATATATGTGGCTCGGGCGTTTTATCATTACCTGCTGCGCGGCAGACGCCTATCCGATCGGGTTGCCTGTAAAACTACCGATCGGTCAAAGCCGCGCCGCCTTTGCCCCAGACAGTTGGCTAGAAATAGAAGGAGAAACGATCGTAGAAGAACTGCAAGGCAAGCGCAAATTAACCATTCAAGCATCCTCCCTCAAACCAATTCCTGAACCAAAAAACCCTTATGATTATTAGATGTGGAATAAGTATCAGATTAAATTTTACCTTGATTGCGAGATCGACAGTCCAGAACCGTCCTGCGTATACAAATTAAGATACTGTACAGTCAGCGATCAAACTTGCAAAAGCATCCTGTAGTAGTTGCCAAAAGTAAATTCAGCAACTACACTCGTCATTAGTAAATAAATTCTGAGTATATGTCAGCAGAAAAAAAATTAGCTATCAAAGGTGCGGCCTGGACGATCGCCAGTTATGCAAGCAGTCAAATTATCCGATTTGGCAGTAACTTAATCCTGACGCGTCTGCTTTTACCCGAACTATTTGGTCTCGTAGGTCTAACCTACGTTTTCATCATAGGGATCAACTTATTTTCAGACATAGGTCTAGGCCCAAGCATCATCCAGAATAAGCGCGGGGAAGATCCTCAATTTCTCAACACCGCTTGGACACTGCAAGTCATTCGCAGCTTTTTCGTTTGGATTTGTTTGATTATAATTACCCAGCCTGTTGCGAGTTTTTATGGAGATACCCGTCTGGAGTGGTTGATTCCAGTAATAGGTATAAATTCCTTAATAGGAGGCTTTAAATCCACTGCCACATCCAGCCTAGAACGCAAAATGGCAGTGAAGAAAGTAGTAATTTTTGAGTTGGGCCAACAGATTTTTTCTACTACAGTAATGATTGTCTGGGCCTGGTTCGATCGCAGCGTCTGGGCGATCGTTGCAGGCGGCTTGAGTGGAGCTTTAATAGAGTTAGTATGGAGCCATTTTTTGATTCCCGGCAAGTCAAACCGCTTTGCTTGGGATAAAGAAGCAGTTAAAGAAATATTTTCTTATGGGAAATGGATATTTCTGTCTACGGCTTTGTATTTCTTGTGTTCTCAAGCCGATAGACTCATCCTGGGGAAAATATTTACTTTAACAACCTTGGGCATTTACGGCATCGCTTTTACTCTCGGCGATATGCCGCGCCAAGTCATCATCGCCATTAGCGGCCGGGTCATTTTTCCCTCGATTTCTATGCTGGCAGAGTTGCCGCGGGAGGAGTTGCGCGCGAAGATACTTAAGAACCGCAAGTTAATTCTAATACCATTAGCCGTAGGTTTAGCAATTTTTGTGAGCTTCGGAGATCAGTTAATTTTAACACTGTATCGGAAAGAGTATGAGGCGGCATCTTGGATGATGCCTATCTTGGCTTTAGGTATCTGGCACACCACCCTCTACAATCTGATGGGTTCTTGTCTGTTAGCCGTAGGAAAGTCTCAGTACCAAGCTATGGGAAATCTGCTGACTTTTGTGAATCTATGTATAAGTATACCGCTGGGATATCACTTAAAAGGTAATTTAGGTGCCGTGATTGCTGTAGCTCTAGGCGACCTTCCTACCTACGCAGTAACTAACTACGGTTTGTGGAAAGAAGGACTAACTTGTTTTTGGCAGGATATTCAATTAACAGCACTGTTTTTAGGGGTGCTGGCAACTCTAATTTCATGTAGAGTGGCTTTTGGTTTGGATCTGCCGATAGATAAAATATCACCGATGGATTTAATCCCCATCAATCAACTGTTTCAGTAAACAAACCTGTTGAAACTGCAGCGTGTCCCACCTAATTAATATCTTAAGTTTCATTCAGTCCTGGAGGCACCACAAGTTTCAAAAACTAGGTTTGTTACGGGAACTAACTCGTTGCAGCCATTTACTGTGGTAAAAAAATGGCTGGGTGAGTGTTAGGAATGGGCCCATAAGTGTAAAATTTAATAGGGAAAATTTGGTAGTTAATTTTCAGCAGAAAGTAGGAGAGAAAGATTGGTGAGTATTTTTAAGAAAAAAATTAATCCTTCACCCTTCGCTATTGGGCCATTCAAACAGCCGATCGACCGCACGGCCATCATCCTCATGCTAGTGCTGAGCTTCTTAATCGGGCTGCTGCTGCTGAGCGGCGATCGCACAGCACCCAGAGTGCGAGAATTTACCTGGGAAAACAAACAAATCGGCGCCGAAGATACCGGCTTTATCCTCACATTCTTTCGGCCGATGAACCAGCCCACCGTCGAGGAAAACTTAAAGCTAGAACCCCCCCTCCCCGGTAAATTTAGTTGGGCTGGAAGGCGCATGGCTTACACCCTCAAAGATCCAGCACCCTACGGCGTTACCTACACATTAAAACTCGCCGGAGCAACCGACAAGTATTTCGGAGAAAAAAACCAAAATAAAGGAACGCTAATGCAACCGTTTAGCAGTTCCTTTCGCAGCCGCGATCGAGCTTTTGCTTACATCGGTGTCCAAGGCGAAACAGAAAGCAGATTAATGCTAGTCAATCTCACCAGCAGCGACTCGAAACCAATACCGCTGACTCCCAAAGATTTAGTTGTCACCGATTTTAAACCATATCCCGACAGCGATCGCATTTTATTCTCCGCCACAGATCGATCTATCGCCCGTACTCGCGGCACCCTCAATCAAGAACTCTTCACAGTCACCACCGGCCTCAACCCCCAATCAGGCTCAGGAAATCAACCAAAATACCCAGCCGGTAGAATCGACAAAATCTTAGACTCCAAAGATTACCAAAACCTCAAATTCGACCTCTCAGCCGACGGAAAAATCATAGTTGTCCAGCGCGTCAACCGCCGCAATCCCGGCGATTTCAGTCCTTGGATTGTGGAAGAAAAAGTGCCGCCCAGACCATTGGAAAATGAACAAGGCGGAGATTTTATGATTCGCCCCGATAGCATATCGATGGTAATATCTCAAAAACAAGGATTAGCGATCGTCCCCCTCAAACCCGAAGCAGATCCAGTCGAATTTTTGCCAAAATACGAACAAGTATTGGGGATGGCCCGCGACAACTCGGCCGCCGCCTATGTTAAATACAACAGCGATTTTACTCGATCGCTTTTCATCTTAGATAACCAAGGTGTAGAACAAGAAATATTGCGTATTCCCGGCAGCATTATGGCTGTTTATTTCGATCCCCGCAAAAACGAAGACAACCAAGTTCAGCGTCTCTACTGTTTGTTAGCCCAACGCCTCAAAACAGAAAGCTACAAAGAACAGCCTTTCATCGCCACCATCGACCTCAAAAAAGAGGGTACTCGTTTGGTAGGAACCATCAAACCGCTGCTGATTTTGCCCAACCAATTAGATACCCAAATCAGTTTATCTCCCGACGGACTGGCATTAATTTTCGACCAATCAGTCACAGCAGCAACTCCCTCAGCAGCAGACAGTCCCCGCAACGATAGTGGACAGTCGATCGCCACCAGCCGCCTCTGGCTGCTACCCTTAGTAGAAATACCCGCAGACGGTTCTCCCGCCAAACTACAGCCAGAAGAACTTCCCTTTGCCGGCTATCACCCCCGCTGGCTACCATAAACCAATTTTAGATTTTAGATTTTAGATTTTAGATTGACCGATATTGGTAAATATCGATAGGGTAAGGTGCACGCCTAAACACCAAGCGTTGAAATGTGCTCGGTATACATCCTACTTTTACTAAATCCATTTGAGATTAGAGATTAGAGATGGAGTTGATACTATGCGATACTGGTAAATACGACAAATTTTGACACCTAAAATCTAAAATCTAAAATCTAAAATCATTATGACTCCCGAAGAAATTAGCAATACCCTTAAAGACTTATTTGGTGAGAGTGTTGAGATGCCTGCTGCCACTTCTTGGCAAGTAGAAACCCCCAATTTTCGCCTGTTAGTCCTCCTTTCAGAAGACGGGAGTTGGCTGCGGATTTTGCTGCCGATCGCCGATGCCCAGGAAGCTCAACCATTTCTTGATAAACTGCTAGAAGCTAACTTTGACACCACCCTCGAAACTCGCTACGCCTTACATCAAAACGTTTTGTGGGGAGTATTTCAGCACAGCCCGGCCACACTCGCAGCCTCCGATTTCTCAGCCGCCGTCGCCAGACTGCTGGCTTTGCAAGAGAGAGGTTTGTCTGACTTTTTCGACGGTTTGATAGAAAGCCGCATCCGTCAAATCATCAAAGCTGCGAAGATGCAGGGACAGTCTGTGGAAACTACCCTTCAGACTTTAGACCGTTTTTACGCAGAGGGATTGATGGGTGAAATGGAACTAGGCCGAGAGTCTCGCGAAAACACTCTTGCCGCTTGGCGGTATCAGCTAGAACGCCTCTGGCCGGAGGTGGAACCCTAAGAGAATTGGAGATTGCTGATTGGAGATTGCAGATTGCAAAAAACTGATGACTGTCGAGGTTCGGAAGTTGCCTAAAGTTGCATTTCTTTTGAGTGGAATAGCAACAGCCAATACGGTTAGGATGTTCTTAATTCCACAAACCCTTGCGGAACATTGCTTCTTCCTTCTCTCCTAGATAACTAAAGCCTTCTATCCGTTACATTCAGTTACATCTCACATCTTGCACCATTCTCGCTTAACAGGCTTTCGGGCCTGTTCTGTCAAAGAGTGAATTTTCTTGTGGAACAGGCCGAAAAGCCTGTTCATAAAAAGCTTGTTGAGAATGGTGCAACATCTCAGTTACATCCGAAGAAAGCGAATCCGTTGCCGAACTTCCTTTGGCCTGGGCCCCAGTCTGGACAGTTGCAGCCTCAAGCCCCTTGGACGATGGCTAATCCGGGCCCTCGAACCCTTGAAGGATGCCCGTATATTCACTGATAACCCGCTCGCGGTTCTCCAATTCCCTTCGATAACTGGAAAAATGGTATAATTTATCACAATAATTAGTTATAAATATTAAAAATTTTCCGAAAACACCCGATCGCAGGTATATCATGGTAAAAAGTTTAAAGCGCCTACTCCGTAAGTTCCACAAAAGCTTCGATCGTTTAATATTGACTTAGAAACAAAATCTTTAGCAGATAATGCTACTGCGATCGGGTTTTCCCATCGGGTGCTGTTGTAATTTGACAAATTAGCAACTACCCGCTACCAATTACCCGTTATGAATTAATAGCAACTTAAGTTGTTCATGAATACAATTTTTAACAGGGGTTTCATCTATGTTTGCTGTGCGTGAGACTAGCTCGGAGTTATCAGTGTTGCATATACCTGAAATTTGTACTTGGAACATCTCCTTAGAATCAACTCTCCTAGACCTGCCACTTTACAACTGCCAAATTGAATTAACTCAACAGGCAAAAGAAGTAGCCCAGGCTTTTGAACAAAATTCCATGCTTCCCGGCGTCATTTTGACCGATCGGGGTAATTTTGTAGGCATAATATCCAGGCGTCAATTTTTTGAAAAAATTAACCGTCGCTACGGATTAGAAATGTTTTTCAAGCGACCGATAGAGGTATTGTACAGGTTTTCCAAACAAGATTTGCTGGTGGTTCCAGGCAGTAAATTAATAGTAGAAGCGGCTCAGGAATCTCTTTACAGGTCAGCAGAATTAGTTTACGAACCCGTAGTAGTGGAAATAGCCCCCCAGACCTACAAGCTGTTAGACGTACACCAATTAATGGTCGCTCAATCAAGAATTCACCAATTAACAAATAAGTTACTCCACAAACAAACCCAAGCCAAACTCATCCAAACAGAAAAAATGGCGAGTTTGGGCAGGATTGTAGCAGAAGTCGCCCACGAAATCAGAAATCCGCTGAACTGTATTTGGGGAAATTTAACTTTTCTGCTGTCCTATTTTGAAAACTTGCTACAGCTAATGTCGGTTTATGAAGAAGAATATTCGGCACCCTGTCCCCGAATTGATGCCCTTAAAAAGGAAATTGAATTTGATTTTTTACAAGAAGATTTGCCGATTACCTTAGAAGGGATGGAGTTGGGAGCCTCGCAATTGCTAAAAATAGTTAACGGGCTGCACCACTTCTCTCACATGGACGAGACAAAACCAGCCGAGACAGACATTCACGAATGCGTGGAGATGACGCTGTTAATTTTGAAAAACCGCTTTAAAAACAGCATAGAAGTGGTTAAAAATTACGGCGAACTGCCGCTAGTTAGCGGCTACTCCGGACAGTTGAGTCAGGTGTTTTTGAATTTGTTAGTTAATGCTCTAGACGCCCTGACAGAGTACGCAGCAGATCGAGAAATACACACCCCGTGCGGGGACAACTGGCAGCCCCAAATCGAAATTACCACTAAAGTTATAGAAACCGAACTCGGCAAGCGGGTGGCAATTTGCATTGCCGATAACGGGCCCGGCATTGCCCCAGAAAATCACCAGCAGATATTTGACACCTTTTTTACCACTAAACCAGCAGGCAAAGGCAGCGGTATGGGGCTGGCTATCTGCCATCAAATCGTCACAGAAAAGCACGGGGGCCAACTCAAATTGCGATCGCAACCAGGTAAGAATACTGAATTTGAAATTCTCCTGCCTATAGTTGGCACAACATGATCAACTCCAGAATATTCTGGGTTGTTCGCTCAGAAAAGTGAAATGATAGGGTAGCTTAGTAGTAGGTTCTCATTTCAATTTCCCAGCGTTTCGGCAACTAAAAGTTCCAGTGGCAAATAAATTCAGTTCCAAACTCCTTGGCCCTTCACTCTCCGAAGGCAGCCATCAAGACCTTTCCCTAGAGTCTACACTCTGGGATTTGCCCCTGTATGACTTTCAGGTTAAATCGAGCTGCTTAGCCGTGGCAGTTGCCGAAATGTTTGAACAGCATCCCCTAGTGCCGGGAGTCGTGTTGATGGAAGCAGAAGAGTTTGCTGGCATGATATCCCGCAGGCAACTGCTGGAATATTTGCTCAAACCCCAAGGCCCAGAGCTATTTTTGCACCTGCCGCTGAAAGTTCTCTACAGTTACGCTCGCCTCGAAATATTATTGCTCGCAGAGAGTACAACCATTTTGGCAGCAGCCCCACAAGCTCTGCGTCGATCGCCCGAATTGCAGGCAGAACCGATCGTCGTCCAAATAGACTCCCAATCTTACCGCCTCTTAGACCCTAACGCACTAAACATCGCGTACTGGCAAATTCGCGGCATAGAAACTCAAGTCCGCTACGAAAGAGCCCAAACTCAAATGATTCAAAGCGAAAAAATGGCTAGTTTAGGGCGTTTAGTCAACGGAGTAGCCCACGAAATTTTAGATCCGGTAGGCTTTATCTGGGGGAATTTAACCTACGTCACCGACTACAGCAAAAACTTGATGGAATTGCTCTCAGCTTACGACGCGCACTGTACCGAACCCCCGCCGGAAATAGCACGGCTCAAAGAAGAGATAGACTATGACTTTTTGCAAAACGATTTTCTCCGAACTGTTGCCAGCATCAAATCAGGCGCAGAACGTTTGAGCAAGTTAGCAACCAGTTTGCAGAACTTCTGCCACATCGACGATATTTATCCCAAACCCACCGACTTGCACGCCAACATAGACAGCATACTTTTGCTGCTCAAAAGTCGTTTGACTAGGGAAATCCAAGTAGTGAAAAACTACGGCTACCTGCCACCAGTGCCGTGCTATGCAGGACAGCTAAACCAAGTATTTATGAATATCTTGACCAATGCTATTCATACATTAATTAATGAAGCAGTCGGTCAAGAATTGGCAAAAGAGTTCAAAGGTGGAGGAGTCAGAGACGCCGATCGCCAGCCTAAAATTGAAATCACAACTCAAGTCTGCTGTCCCGAACCTGCGCCGGATTTAGATAAACTTCATGTTCGCTGGGTTTCGATTTGCATAGCAGATAACGGGCCAGGAATGTCACCTAGTAAGTACAAAAAAATCATAGAATCATTCTCTACGGAAAAACGCGCCCTCAAAGAAACCAGTTTAGCAGTTAGCTATCAAATAGTGACGGGTAAACACGGCGGTGCGTTCAGAATGCGATCGGAGTTAGGCAGAGGCACTGAATTTGAAATTTTGTTACCCTTAGCTTAAAGAAGGAAAGCACTACACGGATTTTGACACGGATACACGGATGAATTATCTAGGGTGAGGCAGTAGTCAACAGTCAACAGTCAACAGTCAACAGTCAACAGTCAACAGTCAACCATTATCTAACTGAGTACCGCACATTTTACAAAATCTAGCATTAGCATCGTGTACAGACCAACCGCAACTTTTACAAACAGCTTCTCCGTGATTAGCACTTTTAACTAAGTGTTTAATCAAGTCCCCCAATTGCCAAGGAATTAGAGCAATTCCCGTCAGAATCATCAAAATAGTTAGAAAACGGCCGGATTCCGAAATCGGCGTAACATCGCCAAATCCCACAGTCGTCATGGTGACAACCGAGAAATAAACAGCATCCAAAAAAGTTGCAAAGCTTTCGGGATTTGCCGGATGTTCGACTTGATAAATTAAACCAGAATAAACAAAAATTATTGCCAGCAAAGTAAACAAAATCCGAGCAAAAATCACGCCATCTTCGCTGCTGATGCGGAAAATAGAAATTTTTAATTCCAGAAAGCGGATGAGTCGGAGAATTCTAAACCAGCGAAAAATTCGGATAAAACTGACGTTGACAAATCCCAGTAAAAATGGTAATATTGCCAGCAAATCAATAATTGAAAAAAAACTAAAAATAAATTTAACTCGATTTTCGGCACACCATAGTCGCAATAAATACTCAAACACAAAAACAACTAAAAGCGCTGTATCGAGAGTTTGCAAATTAATTCTGACAGTTTCCGAAATCGGGTAAGTTTCGGCGATGAAGCTGGTCGAAGATAGGAGAATTAGTCCGGTAAGAGTTAAATTGACGGTTCTGCCAATTGGGGTTTCGATGTCTTCGAGATAAAATCCAATTTGCGATCGGGTTAACATAGATGAGATAATTAATACCATTTATGAGGTAAGGGAATTATCGCATATGAGTATCGAATTAACGAAGGGTGAAAGGTTCAATCTTTCTAAAGAAACTCCTAATTTCAGTAAAATTGCGATCGCCCTGGGTTGGCAAGTCAGCCAGACAGCACAAAACTGCGACATTGACGCATCTGTTTTTATGTTAGCGGCGGACGGTCGGATTCCTGATGAAAAGTATTTTGTATTTTACAACAATCTGACATCGCCGGATGGTGCGGTGCGGCATTCGGGAGACAACAGGAATGGACAAATTGAGGGAGATGATGAGACGGTTTATCTGGATTTGAGTAAAATTAATTCGGCGATTCAGGAAATTGTGTTTGTGGTGACTATTCACGAGGGACAGGAAAAGAATCAAAGTTTTAGTCAAGTTACAAATGCTTTTATCCGGCTTTACAATTCAGAGAATATTAGCGAATTGGTTCGGTACAATTTAAATCAGATATTTTCCCAAGAAACGGCTTTAGAATTTGGACGCTTGTATAAGAAGAATGGCGAATGGAGGTTTCAGGCCGTAGGACAGGGATATAATGCTGGGTTGCAAAGTTTTGTAGATAAGTATTATGTTGAGAATGCGGTTGAGAAAAGCTCGAATGCTGGTGAGAAGGTTGATGATGCTGAGGTTGTGAGGCGGTTTAGCGATCGGGTGGATCGGTTATTGCGCGAAGAGGCGATCGAGGAGACACCGATTCCAGTATCTAGCGAAGCGGTAGAACAGTCGGTGGCTACTCCTGCGAATGCGGATACTGTGGAATCTGAGGAAGAGGCAAAAATTGATGATTCTGGACTAGAAAATCTGGAACCCACTATCAGTGCTGAGGATTTTTTGCAACGGTATAATCAGGGAGAACGAGATTTTACGGGAGTTAATCTAGCCGGAGTAAATCTGAGCGGAAAATCCCTGGTTGAGGTTAATTTGAGTAGCGCTAATCTCAGCGGTGCAGAACTCTCTGAAGCAAACTTATCAAGCGCTAACCTGAGTGAGGCAAATTTATGTGATGCCAACCTTAACAAAGCGAATCTCAGATCAGCACAATTAGGCAAAACACAATTCATAAATGCAAATTTAAGTGAAGTAAATTTGCTTTATGCAAACCTAAGTGAAGCTAATTTGAGTGGAGTAAATCTCAGCGATGTTAATTTGTCGCCGGGGACGAATTTCAGTATGGCTAACCTCAGTAAAGCAAACTTGACTGGCTTAAATTTGAGGCAAACACAATGGATGAATGCTGATCTGAGTAATGCAAACCTAAGTAATACTAACCTATTCGTGGCAAACCTTGAAGGGGCAAACCTTGAGGGAGCAAAACTTGAACAAGCGCTGTGCAACGCACAGACTATTTTCCCCACAGGATTTGACCCTGTTAAAGCAGGTGCTTACTTAATCGTTGCTAATGCTTCACTTTCCAACGTAAACCTAGCTGGTGTTGACTTAAATTGTTTCAACCTGAGTGAAGCTAACTTGAGCGGTGCAAACTTAACCAAAGCCAATTTGGAGGCCGCAAAACTGCTTCAGGCGAATCTGAGTGCAGCAAATTTGAGTCAAGCAAATCTGAAGGGTGCTGACCTAACTACAGCAAACCTAAGTGAAGCTAACTTGAGTAAAGCAAACCTTCGAGGTGCAAAACTAGCTGTGGCCAACTTGAGTGGAGCAAATCTGAAACAGGCAAATTTAGAGTATGCTAACCTACTTGCGGCCGACCTGAGCCAAACCGATTTGAAAGATACAAAATTAGCCAATGCAAACTTAAGCGGTGCTAACCTGACAGGCGTAAATCTGGTGGGAGTACAGCTTTACTCAGTAAAATTGAGTGGGGCTAATTTGACTGAGGCTAATCTCTGCGGCTCAAGTTTAGTGCAGGTAGATTTGAGTGGGGCAACACTTAGCTCAGCCGATTTGCGCGGTACAGATTTGAATTGTACAAACCTAGAAAAAGCCAACCTAAAGGGAGCGAATCTAAGTGGGGTGGTAAATCTGGAAAAGGCAAAACTCGCAGGTGCAATTATGCCAGATGGCACAATTCACGAATGAATTCGATCGCCAATAGTAAACAGCAAGGTGGGCAATGTATTGGTGTGAATTTAACCGAAAGTCCGCCAGGGAATGAATTCCCTGGCTAATAGCAAAAGTCCTCTGAAGAGGACTAATGAGTTCTTCAGTCCTCTTCAGAGGACTTTTGCTATGAGGCAGGGGTTTAAACCCCTGCCGGACTGAGGGAAATAGCGTTAAATTGACACCAATGGTGTGCATCGCCCTCCATACAAATAGAGTATGATGAGTGTGAAATATCAAATACATAGATTGTCGATGAATGAATTTGACACGGAAATTATAGAATCTACCCTCAGATGGATGACCGAGTTTGTCGAGTTACCGCATCCAGTTTTCAGCGATTTACCGATTTGTCCCTTCACTAAAAAAGCACGTTTGGCTAATCAAATTTTATTCAAAATCGAGCGGTTTTCAGCGCGGACTGAGTTCGATCGCGATTCTGCCATAATGAAATCGATTTATGAATTTTACAATTCGGAATTTGAAATCATGGTAGTAATTAATCCCGAAAAAACCGCAATTACTGCGCCCGAAACTAAAGAATTGATAGACAAATTGAATAATCAGATTTCAGAATTGGGCTTGCTGGCTTTTCACATCCATCCCGAAGAAGATTTTAATATTGACGGGCTTCATACTAGGAGGATGCCGTATCCGGGCTTCACTGTTCAAGTAAATTCTAAGCTGAAGCCAGCTTCCGATGCTTTAGAGAAAACTGAATATTACAAAAATTGGACTGCCGAACAACTAAAAAATTTCGGGATTCCGAGAAATTGACGATCGCCAACCCTCCCCGCGCATCTCTGTGCCATTACAATTAATTCAGCAAAAAATCTTTACACATAAGAAGTCATGCAGCTTAAGTCAACAACCCGCCATATTCGCATATACACCGCCATCCTCGAAGATAACGAACTCGTACCCAGCAACGACCTTTTGACCCTCGACATTGACCCAGATAACGAACTTAACTGGAATGACGAGTCAGTCAAAGAGGTATATGCCAAATTTGACCAACTCGTAGACGCTTACGAGGGCGAAGACTTGACCGAGTACAACCTCCGCCGCATCGGTTCGGAGTTGGAACACTTGGTACGATCGCTCTTACAAAAAGGTCAAATCAGCTACAATCTCAACAGCCGCGCTGTCAACTACAGCATGGGATTGCCTCAAGTTGATGCCAAAATTCACCTGTAAGGGCGATCCTCTTCGAGGGCTTCGCTAACGGGCGATCGGCATTTACAGCACTTTCCAGGTAAGTGAAGTACAGAGAAACCGGGTTTCTTGAATAAAACCGGTTTCTGGCGAGAAATCCAGAAGAAACCCGGTTTCTGGGGTGTACTTTATAAACCTGGAATCCGCTGTATGTCAACTTAAGATTGAAACCCATAATAAATGTCGCTTGTAGCTGAGTTTCGATCCCCCCTACTCCTCTTAATCACGGGAGTACCGCAGGGCGGTTTCATTTTCTTGTAGGGGTAGCACGGCCCCTACAAAATTCATGTTTTTGGTGAGAATGAAACCGCCCTGGGAGTACGGGGGGTTTAAAGCTGAAAATCTGCTTTTATTCTTCTTCCTGCTTGTTTCTGACTCCTGACTCCTGACTCCCGGCTTCTTCCTTCTTCTGACTTCGATCGGACTTCTCCCCCGCATCCTCAGCATCAACCGGAGAATTTGGAACGCGATCGCGTTCCAAAAACTGTTTAACTGCAAGTTGGCGGTTGCTCATAAACTGACCCCAAGCGCCGGGAAACATCCCATCCAAGGTTTCCACCAGCGCCCAAACCTCAAGATTCATCACTTTGTAATAGAAACTGTGAGAATGTTGAATGCTAGTGAGTATTTCGTCTATTTCAACAGCAGGCAGCCGCTTCGGATCGGGCAAATTCTTGGAAAAGGCGCTGGGTTCATGTGGGGCCATGGTTAAATACTCAACAGCTTGCAGAGGCCGGTCAGTCGATTTTAGATTTTAGATTTTAGATTTTAGATTGATTCCACAGATGAATCTGGGGGCTGGAACTAAATATCTAATTTTTTTGGCTTTCCACGACTCCTGTCGGGGGCTTGCGTCCATCAGTCGATTTTAGATTTTAGATTTTAGATTTTAGATTGATTCCACAGATGAATCTGGGGGCTGGAACTAAATATCT
>NZ_JAUBTG010000002.1:164508-304785 GCF_036702395.1 Microcoleus sp. D3_18_C2
AATTTTTTTGGCTTTCCACGACTCCTGTCGGGGGCTTGCGTCCATCAGTCGATTTGAGATTTGAGATTTTAGATTTGAGATTTACTCCACAGATGAATTTGGGGGCTGGAACTAATATCTAATTTTTTTGCTGTCCACAATTCCTGTCGGGGGCTGGCATCCGTCAGTGGATTTTAGATTTTAGATTTGAGATTGACTCGACAGATGAATCTGCGGGCTTGTATCCGTCTTTGGGTAGGGTTAAATTTAACTTCTGTTGCGAAACTAGGGCGCGAGGCACAGATGACCCTTCGCGAGAAAACCGACAATTGATATTTATTTATATCTGTCGGCTCAGGTGATTTCTACCTAGCTGCATCATACCATTAGAGTTAGTCTAAAATCTCAATTCCCTTGAGTGCTGCGATTTCTTCGGAAATTGCCGCTATCATGAATATGCTGAAAACAGCGTGATTTCCAGCCGATGACTGGGGTGTCGCGCGATCGTCTAACCCTGAAAGCTCATAGTAAGATTCATCCGGCAGTCAACAAAATGGTAAACTGTTCGTGTCAGTACAAGACATTAAAACCTACCCCTGGACTGGGGGAAAGTCACGCCTAAAACATTGTAAGGAGATATCGCTACGCACACAACAGTGCAAACGTGGTGAGCCAGGGAACCTGAAAAATCAGGATATTAGGACTGCGAAGTCTTAAGAATCTCCGTCTGTTGAGAAAGCGGGGGTGTCAAATAATCGCCACGTATCAACCCGTCGAGGTTCAATCGCTAAAATAGTTCAGATCAGCACGCTTGCCCAAAGGCGTCAGGAACCCTTATGCAAAACTCTGTGGCAAAACACTACTTATGGGCTTTAGGTGAAGGGATCAAAGGGTGTAAGCCAGGCGATCTGATCGCTGGTCGCTACTTGGTCAAGCGCGATCGACTTCTTGTCGATACTCAACCCGAACACTTGCCGGAACTGCCCGATGAGATTCCGAGTGTTGTCACTCCTTATCTGAGACTGTTTGCCTATCAGTTGCACGTACCTCAAGTATACGGCCTGGTATCGTCCAAGATGAGCAAGCTATCGGGAGATATCTGGCTACTGGAAAACGTGCCTATTTTGAAGGTGACGGAATCTTTAATGCCGGAATTGGCGGATTCCTGGAAAGGAGCCGCAGCGATGCGCCAACTCAATTGGCTGTGGCAAATAGCCCAGTTGTGGCAGCCTTGTATCGCTCAGGGCGTGGCTTCGACGCTGCTGACTCCCGAACTGCTACGGGTGGAAGGGCAATTGGTGCGGTTTCTGGAATTGCAGCCCGATCGCAAACCGCCTCATTTGTCGCAGTTGGGCAAATTGTGGCAGCAGTGGCTTGAAGATGCTCACCCAACTATTGCCAATTTTTTGAGGCAACTTTGCCAGCAAATGGTTGCCGGCCAAGTGCGCCACGGCGAACAACTGATGGGCCAGTTGGATAAAGCTTTGGCAAAGTGCGGCCGATTTTACGATCGTCACGTTGAGATTGCCACGGGCACGGATGTAGGCAGATCCCGGGCTCACAACGAAGATGCTTGCTATCCGCCCAGCGGTACGCTGTTGGCAGGAAGCCCGGGTGCGGAAGCTTGCGCGATCGTCTGCGACGGTATCGGTGGACAAGACGGGGGCGAAGTCGCTTCGGAAGAAGCAATTGGTGTGCTGCGCGAAAAGTTGCAGCAAATGCCCCTACATCAAGCTAATTGGGACCCGTTGAGCCTGACTTCCAAGCTGGAACGGGCAGCTTGTGCTGCTAACGACAAGATAGCCAGTCGCAACGACAGCGAACACCGCCAAGGCCGCCAGCGGATGGGAACTACGCTAGTTATGGGTTTAGCCCACATTCACGAGCTTTACGTCGCCCACGTCGGAGACAGTCGGGCTTACTGGATTACCCGCACTGGCTGCTATCAACTTACTCTCGATGATAATGTGGCTTGCCGCGAGGTGCGTTTGGGCTACTCTCTCTACCGGGATGCTTTGGAACAAGTCGCCGCCGGAGCTCTGATTCAAGCTTTGGGGATTACTTCGTCCAACACTTTGCACCCGACTGTGCAGCGTTTTCCAGTGGATGAAGACTGCGTTTTGCTGCTGTGTTCCGACGGTTTGAGTGATAAAGACCGGGTTGAGGAATGTTGGGAAGCGGAGATTTTGCCAATTCTCGACGGTAGCATTAGTTTGGCTAAGGCGCGCGATCGACTGATTGAGATTGCTAATACTAGAAACGGTCACGATAACGTCACTGTTGCTTTAATTCACTGTCAAGCGCATTTGAGGGAAGACGGTAATACTTTTACAGAACTGTCTGTCGCACCTTTAGATACGCCGATCGAACTAATTTCCGATAGCGAGGATTTGCCAACGGATTTGAATGGGCCCACAAGCCTTGGCAATGGGAATTCTGAAGTAAAAACGCTGTTGTTACCGCCGGAAAAAAGCAAAAGTTTATTTTCGCTGCTGCTGAAAATTTTATTTTTATTAGGCTTGGGGGGTGTATTTGCTTATTTTTTCATCCCTCCGGTGGGTCGCGCGATCGATACTGCCGGGGAGTCGATTTTCGGGAAACGCGGTTTAATTAAAGCTGGAAAGACGCCGGAGAAAACAGTTGAATCTGTAGCTTCTCCGGTCAAATCTTTAGAAATCGGCTCGTTTATAGAGATTAAAAGTTCTGCGGCTGGGGAATTGGGAAAAGAGGGCGATCGCTTGGATTTGCGAGGCGCAATCGGTGAGTTGACTGTCAAAGGAACAGTCCCAGCCGGCAGCGTTTTGCAGGTGACAAACAAACAGCTTACGCCTCAAGGCAATTGGCTGGAATTGAAAGTTTGTTCGATTCCTGAAATAGTGCGATCGAACTCTCCCAAACCCGAGTCAAATAAAGATTTTTCTACAGTTTCAAAACCGACACTGAATCCATCTCCCGCTGTGGCAACTCCCACTCCCTCGCCTTCCCCGCCAGTTAAGCCAACAGTTGAAGTAGAAAGCGCCAACCTGCAACCGGGAGAAATTGGATGGATTCAAGAACAAGCTGCTGTTGATAAGGTACTCTCCAACCCAGCCCCCAACCTTAATCAACAGGGAAAATGCGTTAATTCTGACTCAACTCCCAATGCTAATTAAACTGTTAATGCTAGCTCCGACCGAGGTAATTTGAGTAACTTTAGGAAAATGGAAGATGCAGCTTGCTAAAAATATAATAGTTTAAGGCATACACAGAGTTCAAATAAAATTTGAGGCCGCTCAAGCCGAAGATTCATCAACTTCTTGATTCCCGATCAAACTATGACGAAAATTACAGACTATTTCCAGGGAGTTTATGCGGTAAATCTCCCTGAAAGGAAAGACCGACGGCAACTCATAGTCAAGGAATTAGAGAAAGCAGGAATGCCCCTCACGCCCCATAAGGTTGAGATATTTCCCGCAATCCGCCCCGACGAAGCTGGAGGTTTCCCCAGCATTGGGGCGAGGGGATGCTTTTACAGTCATTTAGCTATCCTCAAGCAGGCAAAAGACAAGGGGTTGAGCAATATTTTGATTGTAGAAGACGACCTAGAAATTTCAGCAAAGTTCACAACAGACCAAGCTGTTATCCTCGAACAACTCTGTCAGCAAGATTGGGATTTCGTCTACTTCGGACACGTCGAAGAGGTTGAACAAAAGTCTCCTGTCGCCCTCGTACCCTTTTCTGAGGGGCTGATGACCGCTCATTTTTACGCTGTCAATGGCAGGATTTTCGATCGCCTCCTGCGGTTTCTGGAAGAACTGCAACAGCGACCTCCGGGACATCCCGACGGCGGCCCGATGCACCTCGACGGAGCTTATTCTACTTTCCGATCTCAAAATCCCGATGTTGTCACCTTGATTGCTTCTCCAAACCTGGGGTGGCAAAGGAGTTCCCGTAGTGACATCAGTCCTAAGTGGTTTGACCGTGTACCTGGGTTGAGTCGATTGGTAGGTGCAGGAAGAACCAGCAAAACAAGGCTGAAGCGTTGGCTTTCTAGTTAATTGAATTCGATTTTAAAATCCTTCGCTTATATCAAATCTGTTAGCACAATCGCCCGGAAAATAATTAATACCAAATCCGGGTTTATTAGTCCCTTTATGAAGGCGGCGGTTGAAACCTTTTGACCTCAAACTCTACAAATAAAGTCTGCCGGAGTTTACGCGACACGACGTAGCCTCAAACAGACAAGCGAGATCGATGGGATATTTAAGCCGGATTTGGTATCAGCATATTTGATATGATGCTTGATTCTAACCTAATTTGTTAGATACTTCTGCCAGTTTAGTCACCATTTGGGATACGGCTTTGTCAACTGCCTCGCTCAAAAGTGAGTCTTCATTGCTGCTGCCAGAATTGCCGCCAATACCCCTAACGGAAATATTAGAAGCGCTTTGATCTGCTTCTCCTACTGCTTTGGCAGTGGCAAGAATATCTCCCGAAGCTGTACCGATTAACCGCACATCTATTTGAACGGTAGCTTTGGTTTTTTGTGAACCGGCGCCGATTCCCATGAAACTGCCGCCGCCGGATTGTTTGTCGATATTAAACTTGGTAATGGTGCCGATGAGCACGGCGTCAACTCCTAATTGTTTGCCAATTTCGGCTGCTGTCCCGGCATCCATCGCGCCGCTGCGATTTTGCTGTTTGAGCACTTGTTCGAGTTTGCTGCGATCGACTACTGTATAAGTGCCGTTGTTGACCATAGTGAATGGGATTCAAGCCCCGTCCTTATAGGACGGCTTTTTATTTAGTTCCGGCAATCGAGCAATCATACTCCTAATCAATTCGGATTGAGTCATACCTCGCCTAGCAGCTTCATCAACAAGTTGCTTTTTTTCGGATTTTGTTACCCTCAAAAATATTTTTTTAGTTTTCATGCTTGTCCTGTCAAATGGCAATACATACACTATAATTGAAGCAAGGAGGAAAAGACTTGAAAGCAAGATACCAGTATCGTTTTTATCCAACAAACCAACAACAGCAGAGTTTAGCTCGGTTGTTTGGTTGCGTCCGCGTTGTGTATAACGATGCTCTTGCGATCTGCAAACAATCCGAAAAGAAGCCAAAGTCCGCAGAGCTTCAAAAAACAGTCATCACTCAGGCAAAAAAGACTGAAGAAAGGGCGTGGTTGAGCGAAGTTTCAAACATTCCATTACAGCAGTCTGTAGCCGACCTAGAGATAGCTTTTAAGAACTTTTTCGACTCCTGTAAGGGAAAGAGAAAAGGGAGGAAAGTTGGCTATCCTAAATTCAAAAAACGGACTAACAGCCAATCAGCAAGGCTTACCCGTGGGGGATTCTCTATTAAAGACGGAGGTGTTTATCTTGCAAAGATAGGTGTTGTTAAACCCATCTGGTCAAGAGAGTTCCCTGCAAGTCCTAGCTCTGTAACTGTTATCAAAGATTGCGCTAACCGTTATTTTTTAAGCTTTGTCGTAGATATTGAACCAATAAGTGTTGAAGCTAAGAACCAAAGCATCGGCATTGATTTGGGCATCAAAACATTTGCGGTAATGAGCAACGGTGAAAAGGCTGTGAGTCCCAGCTACAAAGCGCTAGATCGTAGAGTGCGTCAACTCCAGAGGCGGTTGGCTCGACAACAAAAAGACTCCAAGAGGCGAAACCGAACTAGGATTCAGATTGCCAAACGGCACAACCAAATTGCTGATACCCGTAAAGACTTCCTGCACAAATTATCAACCCAAGTCGTTAGCGAAAACCAAACTATCGTACTGGAAGATTTGAACGTGTCAGGGATGGTTAAAAACCGCAAACTGTCCAGGGTAATTAGTCAGCAAGGGTGGCGAGAGTTTAGGGTATTGGTTGAGGCAAAATCCGAGAAGTATGGCAGGAAGTTTGTAGTCATTAGCCGATGGGAACCTACCAGCCAAACCTGCTCTGATTGTGGTTACAGATGGGGCAAAGTTGATTTATCGGTGCGTTCTATTCTTTGTTTAGGCTGTGGCAGCGAACATGATAGAGACAAAAACGCATCTATAAATATAGAAAAAGTCGGCACGGGGCATCGGCACGACTCTAAATGTACGTCGAGACAGAGTAAGACTACCGGGCGTAGCGTCCGTCAATGAAGCGTAAAGAATCACCGCTCGTTCACGACGGTGAGTATGTCAAGAGTTCGTTGATTAACAGTTCGCTGATGCCTTTGGCGGCGCCGACTCCCCTGTAGGAAGTGTAATAGCTGTTGGTGGGGCCGTAGTCGAAGTCCATGACGACGAGGCGCTTTTTGGCAGTTGCTTGGGCGAGTTGGGTTGCTGGTTGGGTGCTGGCTGGTGTGGCGATCGCACTTAATGAAACGCCTGCTAGCATTAGAGTAGCGAGGGAAATGCTGGTTAAGCGAGATATGGTGGTTCTTTTCATAAAGCTTACCTCACAGTTGTTTTGTGCCGACTCTAGAATACTTTACGGAACAGTCCGATTTGACATACCCCTGCCTAAAGGCGAGGGGATTCTTGATTCGCAGGGATTCCAATGAATTTACTTGCAGGCAAGCATCTTGACCGTATGCCCTACGGCTGCAAGTCCTCTAATTAGAACTACTTGAGCGGCTGCAACATCTCTGTCCGTTGTATAGCCACAGTTCGAGCATGAATGAGTACGCTCATCAAGCTGTTTTTTTCCTGTTTCTGCTAGACAATTGGGGCAAATTTGACTCGTTTTATGAGCACTTACCTTCTGAAAGTACACGCCATATTTCAAACAATTTTGCTCGCTTGATTGTGAAGAATTGACCCCAGCTTGCGTCTAAGCAGTGTTTCCCTAGCATCGCCCTAGACAGCCCAATCAGATTCAGATCCTCAACGAAAATCATTCCCACGTTTTGGCAGATTTGATGAGATAATTTACGATGCCAATCTTTCCGACTGTTAGCAACGTATTCATGCAGTTTGGCGACTTTCTTTTGAGCTTTACGCCAATTGTTAGAACCTAGTTTTTTACGACAGACACGTTGTTGCAGCAATTTAAGCTTGCGTTCTGCGTCTTTAAAAAATCTTTGGCGCTTGACTAAAAGACCGTTAGAAGTTGCTAGAAAATTAGTTAGTCCCACATCAATTCCGATACCTTCACCGTGGGGCATTAGAGTGGGTACTGAAACGTCCCATTGTAGGGCTAACATCACGTACCAACCGCTAACCCTACGGACTATCCTTGCTTGCTTAATCGTTGCACCATCAGGGATAGGACGTGATTGATGAAACTTAACCAAACCAATTTTAGGGAGCTTCACCGCTTGATTTTGGACAGGGTTAACCCCCAATTGCGGGAATACAAACGATCGCATTGTTCCTGCTTTCTTAAAGCGGGGGAAACCGTGTTTTTGTTCCCACATACTCACAAACGCTTTTTCAAGCCTTTTGAGTGTTTGCTGTAGGACGTGTACTTGGACGGCAGCCAAAGTGGGTATGTTTGCCCTAGCCGTAGTTAAACTTTTGCACTGGCTTGCATAAGTTGGTCGCGCAAGTTTCGGCCCGAATGATGAACTCAGATCGGATAGAGCAAGCGTTAATTCGACAACTACGAGACTCAAACCAATGTTTACGCAGGGCCAATGCGTAGTTGTATACGCGACGGCATTGTTCTAGCCAATCTTCAAAGATTGCTATTTGTCCTGCCGTTGGTTTGAGTTTGAATTCGTAGACTAAATGAAACATTTGCTCTATCCTCCTACCTGATTATATCACAACCATGAGCGAACGTAGGAACGCTTTTTCAAGAACTCTAATTAAAGCCGTCCTAAAAGGACTGGGCACAGCACCCAAATTTTCGGTCAGGGTTGGGGGTGAGGAGGTTGGAATTGGCGGGTTTTAGTGTTTTTTGACTTTCAACAGGCTTAATTTTTGTTAATGAACCGCAGAGGACGCAGAGGACACAGACTAAAGGTGGCAAGAACCGCACAGCCATCCAAAATTCCTCTTACACCCCAGATTCCATAAAACCCATCAACCAATTAGCCATCGTCGCCCTGCGAGTCTGTCGGGGCCCGAATTCCCCAATTTTATAGCCTTTAAAGCCTAATTTTTCCTTCAGCAACTGCTTGTTTTCTGGAGGGGTCGATCGAGTCAATTTCACTGTCGCCGGCCTAGAATCGATAAAATCCGGCGGTTCCGGGTACTCTTGCCGCCACTCGGCTGCAACACCTGCACTGTTCCACTTGCCAGTCTCGGCATCCCAGCGGTAGCCCAGATACTGCCAAACTAATCGGTTGACAGCAGCATCGTCGATTTCTTCGTTGAGAATAGCCCAAATAGTTTCGTTATTCAGCGGTGGTAATTCAGACATGAGCGCGATCGAATCGGAAATAAAAAAAGTTTAACTCACATTAGATAACATTATCAGGAACGGGCTCTCCGGCCCGTTCCACAAAAAATCCTAGGAATTTGTTTGTGGGGAGTAGGGGTTGGGCACGCGAACCCCGCCCAAAATGCCACCCCAAAAAAATTAATTATTCAAAATTCCGTCTTTCTGGGCCATAGAAAGCATTAAGTCAATTACGCGGCTAGAATAACCCCACTCGTTGTCGTACCAGGAAACCACTTTAAAAAACTTAGAATTCAGTTCAATTCCCGCACCTGCATCGAAAATGCTCGATCGCGCGTCGCCCTGAAAATCTGTCGAAACTACCGCATCCTCAGTATATCCAAGAATGCCTTTGAGTTCGCCCTCCGAAGCTTTTTTCATTGCCTCGCAAATTTCTTTATAGCTAGTTTCCTTCGCTGTTTTGAAAGTAAGGTCAACTACAGACACGTCGGGAGTTGGCACCCGCAAAGCCATTCCCGTCAATTTTCCTTTCAATTCTGGCAACACCAAAGTAACAGCTTTCGCTGCACCGGTCGAAGATGGAATAATATTTTGAGCCGCACCGCGTCCTCCCCGCCAATCTTTTTGGCTGGGCCCGTCTACAGTTGGTTGAGTAGCTGTCATTGCGTGAACTGTCGTCATTAAACCTTCTTCCAATCCGAAGTTATCGTTAATAACTTTGGCAATTGGTGCTAAACAATTCGTCGTACAGCTAGCATTAGAAACAACCGTATCTTTTGTCGGGTCAAATTTGTGGTGGTTGACGCCTACTAGAAAAGTTGGAACTTTTTCCGGGTCTTTTGTCGGTGCTGAAAGTATTACTCGTTTTGCTCCCGCTGTCAAGTGTTTTGATGCGCCTTCAAAATCTGTAAACAATCCGGTAGATTCTACAACATAATCTGCGCCGGATTTACCCCAGGGCAATTCGGCAGGATTTCTAATCGCTGTACAGGGGATAAAATTTCCGTCAACGACAATCCCGTCTGGTTTGCTTTCAACTTCGCCGTCGTAAATGCCGTGGGTGGAGTCGTATTTGAAAAGATAAGCCAGGTTTTCTGGCGAAACTAAGTCGTTAATGCCGACAAATTCGATGTTGGGGTTTTTGATGCCGGCACGCATGACTAGCCGTCCGATGCGACCAAATCCGTTGATGCCGACTTTTAATGCAGCCATGTTTAAACTCCTATTGAAAATATCGTTAGTCGATCGGGCGTTAGCGTTAGCTTTCGCGATCCGAAGGAAAGCCCGCCTTTACGGGGGCTACGCCAACGAAGAGGATCGCCTGTTGTGGCTTAGAATTTACCACGCTAACGGATTTTTGCAACTGATTCTTTTCTATCTCTTAAGAATTCTGAATTCTCCCCCGGCTGGGAAGGGCAATTCATCCTGAAATGACCGCTGACTAATGGCTAATGGCTGATTTTTGTCAACTTGTAAAAGTGCTATAATAGACAGAAAATATTTTCAAAATTGCATTTTTTCAATCAGCCTAAAGTAATAATAAAAAACTTATCCAAAAGGAGAAACGGATTAGCATTCTCACTAATGGCGATTGTCGGAACCAAAGCCTAGGATTAAAGTCGCAGATACGCGTATGGACACAGCACTGCCGTGTCCATACACTTATGGCGTACAATCTATAGCAATCCTTGCAGGAGTCGTAATTTTTTTACCCCACCCCAACCCTCCCCGAACTCGCAGGGAGGGAGTAAGAAATTTACAAATGATGCGAGGATTGCTATAGGTGTAGCTCAAATTTTCCGAATTGGTATAATCACCAATCACTAATCACTAATCACTACCCGACGCACCTAGTAATTAGCAATTCCACGGCATCTGAAATAAAACACGACCCACCAAACTTATTGAGCACGGGTCTAATGTTTTCTGCAACTGCTGAAACTTGAGCTGGTGAACAAAAAGCAAGCACATAAATGTTATCTAGCGCCGTCATTGATGAATCGCGGGAAACGTGATCCCTAGTGCTTTTTCCAGCGACATCACGAATCACCGAATAACCGGGTACGCCAGCTTTGTCTAAACCGTCTAAAATCTTGCCGAGTTCTACTGAGTGGGCTATGATTTCTACTCTTTTGACTGACTCCATCATCTCACCTCCAAAACATATTGATTCCGTATAGATACAGGGGAATGCCTACAATGATATTAAATGGAAATGTCACTGCTAAGGCCGTTGAAATGTAAAGACTTGGATTCGCTTCGGGAACAGTTAGGCGCATGGCTGCTGGTACTGCTATATAAGAAGCACTCGCGCACAATACGGCAAACAACAAAGTGTCTCCCTGCGGCATTCCGATTAATTTGGCTATTAGCAAAGCAATTACTGCGTTGACTATGGGAATTAGGATTGCAAAGCCGATCAGAAAAACTCCTGCTTCTTGCAAATCTTTAATTCTGCTAGCCGCAACCAGCCCCATGTCTAGCAAGAAAAAAGTCAGAACTCCGTAAAACAAGTCTTGAGTAAACGGACTCATAACTTCCCAACCATGTTCTCCTGTCAGTACGCCCATAATTAGGCTGCCAATCAGCAGAAAAACAGAACTGTTTAGGAATGCTTCTTGCAACACTTCTGACCAAACTATTTCGCGTTTTCCTTCTTCCCCGCCAAATACACTGACTAGAATCAGACCGACTATAATTGCTGGGGATTCCATTAATGCTAGCGCGGCTACCATGTAACCGTCAAAGTCGATGCCCTGTGCTGTGAGGAAGGAGGTTGCGGTGATAAATGTGACGGCGCTGATGGAACCGTAGGTGGCTGCGATCGCTGCGGCATTGTAAGAGTCGAGTTTTATCCTCAGTATGAAAAAAGTATAAATTGGTACTAGCATTGACATCAGCATCGCTGCCAAAATTGTCAGGGCAACTTGCTGGTCAATGCCGCTTTTGGATAGTTCGACGCCGCCTTTAAATCCGATCGCAAACAGCAGGTACAGCGAAAACAGTTTGGGGATGGGGGCTGGAATTTCTAAATCAGATTTGAGAAAAATTGCCAGCATTCCCATGAAAAAAGCTAATATTGGGGGATTTAAGATATTTGACGATACTAAACTCAAATCCACGATCGGTCACTCCCATTTCTTGCGTTTTTAATATGACTTCCCCAGTAATTGTTGCACGAGAATGGATCAATAGACCGATCGAACTTTTGACTCAGAAGTTTGCTGAGGCTAAATATCCCCAAATACGGCAAAGGCGCACAGTAGACACCGTACAACGAGTAAGGTGTGCACTGTGCACCTGCAAGCTAAGTATTTTGGTTTAACTAAGCAACACCCAAATAAGACTCTAGGGCTTCGGAACCACCGATCAACTTGCCGTCGATAAATACTTGCGGCACAGTTGTAGCCCCAGTCATAGCCCGGAGCGATCGGGTTGTGATATCCCGACCCAAGACGATTTCTTCATAATCCAAGCCCTTTTGACTCAGCATTCCCTTAGCCTTAGCGCAGAAGGGACAGCCCATTTTTGTAAACAGCGAAACGACCTTCGGCTTGGTTGCTGCGGAGTTGATGTAGTTGAGCATCGTCTCGGCATCGGACACTTTGAAAGGGTCGCCCGGTTCCTCTGGCTCAATAAACATTTTTTCCACCACGCCATCTTTTACCAGCATCGAATAACGCCAAGACCGCTTCCCAAAACCTAAATCTGTTTTGTCTACCAGCATTCCCATGCCTTGAGTAAACTCGCCGTTACCGTCGGGAATTAACGTCACATTGTCTGCTTCTTGGTCTTTTGCCCACTCGTTCATCACAAAGGTGTCATTGACGGAAATGCAAACGATTTCATCTACGCCGTTTTCTTTAAAAACTTTCGCCAATTCGTTGTAACCGGGGAGGTGCGTTGACGAACAAGTGGGAGTAAAAGCTCCCGGCAGCGAGAACACTACTACGGTTTTACCTGCAAATATATCATCGGTGGTGACATCCACCCACTCGTTGTCTTTGCGAGTGCGAAAGGTGACTTTGGGTACTCTTTGACCTTCTTGGTTCGTCAGCATGATTTTAAATTCTTAGGTACTTGGGTTCAATTCCTTTGCTTATTATAGCGTACTCATAACGAGTATGACTTGTCAAGGGGAGGCGAGTTTTTTTTCTCGGACTTGGGCGCGCGCGCGAGTTCAGTTCATTGTCTTTGCGACAGCTAGCAGATTTAAAACTTGCTGTTTAAGTAAGTCGGCAATTCTGTCTCCATTCCTTTGCTGCTGCTAACGGGTGAGGATTTTTGGCTCTTCATTAGCTAGTATGCTAAACTAACAATCAAACTGCCAAGTAAGCAAACATCTAACTCGGAAGTTTTCAAAGTTTATAAATCCGTAAGCCGAACGTTTAATCAACTTGAGTTTATTGTTGATGCCTTCGACAACACCACTGGTAGTCTTATAATCGAAGTAAGCAATAATCTCATCTAGCCAACGAATAATAGTGTTCTGACTATCGGTAAAATATTTTTTAGCTCTTGACAACCATCTTCCCACTTGCCACAAACCGACTAACCAATTATTAGCCCGATCGAAAATTCTTCTAATTTCTTCTTTTAATTCAAGCATAGTTTTGAGAGTAGAAGATACATCTTTAACTTGCATTAGTTTAGCTTTTTGCTCTTCATTTATATCTGATTGGTTCTTCAATAACACATATTTACTTTTCTTCAATGCTTCTAAAACTTTCTCCGGGGCTGCTTTTTGTTCTGACGATTCTGCTTTTTTAATTAAATCTTCTACCTGTCTCTTCTCTCCCTTCCTTTGGGCATCTAATTCCTTATTTATTTGTGCCATTACATGAAATCTGTCGGCGACCACCTGAGCATTTGGCATCAACTCTCTCACTACATTTCTGTAACCTTTCCACAAATCTATACTTACTTCTTCTATTTGCTCTAATACTTCTTTACCCCATCCGAGCATTACTTCCTTAATTTCTTCTTGTTTCCTTCCTGCCAATATCGCGATTAGCTTAGACTTCTCTAAATCTATTAATACTGCACAGTAATTTCGTTTTTATTTAATTAGAGCTATTTTATCTATCCCTAATCTCTTCAACTCGCTCGGCTGGGCTTTTAAGTATTCTTTCGATGCGTCTGTTAACATCCTTTCTATTTCTTCTGTTGTCACGACCCCTTTTTTCGCTACGAATAAGGATATCATTCTCTAACACTTCTTGGATTATTGCTCTTGCTAGCCGTTTCGTATAGGTTCTTCTTTTTTTGACCAACTCCAACTCTTCACTAAATGGCTTGACACATTTTTCACACTTAAACTGTCGTCGGTTGATTTCTAAAAATACGAACTTCTCTCCCCAAGGTAAATCTTTGACTAGGTATCTATGATTTTGATGTAATCTATGACTTTTTTTTCCACAACGTGGACAGTTACTTTCCTTACCGATTCCTTCCACCTGTAAAATTATTCCAATCCCTTCATACTGGCGATGTGAGATTACTTTTATTTCCTCTATATTCAACAGCTCTGTTAAAAACTTTATCTCCTTGTTCGTTCTCATGGCTGTTCAATCCACCTCACCCCTCTAGCTTTTGCTTATATTTAATAATAAATGAGCTTCCTCTGTCAACCCCGGTAATGACTCTCCCAGCTATTTTCCTAGCTTCATTTGTCTTTCTTTCCTGGCGCCAGCTATTCATTTAGCATATTAACTACTGAAGATCCAAAAAAAGAGCGATCGCACTTCAACAATAGAAGGGCGATCGCTCTTTCAGCAGCTAAATCAATTTTCACTCGCCTTGGAGTAGGTGATAAGCACCTAAACCAATTGCTATACCTAATACTGCGGGAGCCGCAACAGCAGCAGCAATGGCAACGCTACCACCAACCGTAGCAGCAGCAATACCTCCGCCAACACCTCCAATTGTTGATGCAACTTGTCCTGCTATTCTTCCATTTTTTCGTGCTTCACGTTCGCGTTCAGTCAAAGCTTCATCATCTTCAAGTATCTTGCCAACTATGAAATCAGCAGCTAATCCACTGGCTATGCCACCCACACCTACAATACCAGCAGCCGCTTTACCCGCTACAGCAGGCGCTTGTTTAAGCCCTACATTGATGAGAACTTTAGATATAGGGTCAGCAGATTTAATAGCAGCTTCAGTGGCGATTTTAGTTGCAAACTTGGTTCCTGCGCCAATAGCGCTTCCTTGAACTAAACCAGCAACTCCAGCTTGAGCTTGTGCTACTTGTTCACTCTTATATTTTCCTGTTTTGCACCAATAAGCAAAATGCTCACAATTATTGCTGAAAATGTCATATCCTTTTTCGCCTAACCTGCCCTCTGCTCGTCTGACTACTGAATCATCTGAATAACATTTTCCATACTCCTTTACATTAATTTTGTTTCCTGATGCAAAATCTTTTTTAGAAATACGACAAATTTTTTCACCCCCACGCCTTCCGAAATGAATAACACTATCATCGCCACAGTCGATACCGTGATGAGTGTATCCAACGTGTTGAATGTAGATATGATCGCCTTTTGCCATAGCTTGTAACTACGTGAGGTTCAATAAGTATTGAATATCACAGATAACCAGGCTCAGTCAATACGGGAAAACACTTAGACGCTCTGCAAGAAGTTAAAAATAGTGGCAACAATGATTCAAGATTTATTTAATGGCATTCTAGCGAAATTTTTGAGAGAATCTGCAATTATCTCGATCGCAATTTTTGCAAGTGATGCAATCCTTGGGACGGCGTTCATTTGTTGAAAAAATCCCGGAGGGCGATCGCACATTTTTTACCCTTTGCCCGGTACTAAAAGAGTATGTCCAAACTAACTATTCCCGCCCAAACATAGAAAAAGAAGCCCGATCGCCCTTATAATATCCTTAGTATTGGGAAGCCAAAAACCATGTCACTCACACAAACCCAAGTAACCTATACTGAAGCTGTGGCAAATCTTGATGAACTGTGCGAACAAGTCATCAGCGATCGCGATGCCATCATCATCACCCGCAAAGACGGCGAAAACGTAGCCTTAATTGCCGCTGACGAGTTGGCAAGCTTATTGGAGACATTGCACCTGCTGCGATCGCCCAAAAATGCCGATCGCTTGTTAAGTGCCCTGAAACACGCAAAAGATAGAACAGTCAAAACTCAGACTGTCAGTGAATTATCGGGAACTTAGAAATGTGCGATCGACCTTTTGGTAAAAATTGGGAATGCGCGATCGACCTTTGTTTATTGAATTGACTTTTCAGTCCTCTTTTAGAGGACTTTTGCTATGAGACGGGGGTTTTCAACCCCCGGCGGACTTGCGGGTTAGCGAAGAGATTTTGGCGGCCCAAAAGTGCGATTCCTACGGGATAGCTACGCACGCGCGTACTTTTTCCACATCATTCTCTAATATGGAATCCAATCTAACTTATCGATCCATTCTTCCGCTTCAGTAGTATCCCAAATAAAATGAATTGTTTCTGCCCATCTGCCGATACTTCCACTTGGACGCACCCAAACTAATCCCCAACTTTGTCCCCCAGCCGCCCAATGTTCCTCCAAATGTCCGGGAATACTTTTGCGATTATCCGTCACCAATAGTCGTTTCGATGATTCCAAATAAATGAGAATCTCTGGATCTAAAGTTCCGAATGGCGGTGCAGTTGAATCACCCACCCGTAAAATATCTATCTCCGGTTGAAGTTTTAAAACAGCACTTTTGAGCTTAGGTGGCAAATTTTCATCGAGTAAAAAACGAATTTTCACTTCAGGTTGAGTAACTCCTGTTCTCGCTGTGCTTTGATTGCTCTCAAACGCAATGCTAGAGGAGATGGATTAGCCAACCATTCCTGATAGCGTTCTTCCCGCCACTTCGCCAGCCGCAACATATAAGCATCCATCTGCCTCCGATTTTGCAGATAATAAGTTAGCGTCGCGTAAATTTTCTCTAAATTCAAACTTGGTAATTCTTCCAGAATTTGGTCTGGCGAATATCCATCCAAGTAATATTTAATTACATCGTCAATGCCGATCCGATGTCCTTTGATGCGGATGTCATCGGGGTCGAGAAATTCAAAATATTCTTCTAGTTGCATCGGTTTATCTCCGAATACTTAGTTAATCGCATCTTATCATAAATTGAAAAGGGCGATCGACCTTATATAATAGAAACTTGTTACGATCGCCCTTTATCCCCCTATCATGCTTCAAATCCGCCGTCGTCCCCCCAGCACCTTCGTCTCCGTACTCTACTTAGGCCGATCGCACAGCAGCAGATTCAGCAACAATTTCTTCATCTTTCTCACTCAAACCAGTTCCAAATTCAGTGTACTGCCGCACTTGAGGATGCCTAAAACCGAGTACAATATCTTCTTTAGGAACACCGGCGGCCAGTAAATCCGTCGCCACTCCTTCTTCGGTATCATCATATTGAATCCAGATTTTATCGCCGATTAAATTGATGTGGATTGGTGTGGCGTGAAGGTAATTGTCATCATTCCAACCTATATCCAAAACTAAATATCCTCCTCGTTCCTCATCAAATAACAGTTGAGAATGATAGCCGTCAGGTATAGTATTGCGGTATTTAGCGTGTTCCTGAAGTATGCTTTTGATAATTTCTTGGTATCTCAATCGGGTATCCATTGAAGTCTTTCCTCACTTTTTACATCAAAAACAATCAGTTTAACAATTTGATTTTTTAATAACACTTGCCCTAGTTCTATGGTAAATACGCTCTTAAAAGCAGGCTTAGAAATTGCCAAATAGAGACTTCTATCGATCCGCATTTCATTAAGCACTTGGCGGTAAAGAACGTACTGCCCCAAAGCCTGCTCCAAATCTTTTACATCCGATCGTCCTACAAAACTCTTGACCTCAACAACAATTTTTTGGGTTCCTTTTTCGGCATTAATTAGACGCTCTGCACCCAGGTCGGCAGATAAACGCTTGCGACCAATTTGCAGGGGAAAGGGATCGTGAGTAATTATCCAACCATCTTTTTGTAAGGCACGCTTAACTGTATCGTGATAAATATCTTTAGCTGGCACGCATTAGCTCTCAGGCTAGGAGGATTTACTGTAACCATTATATAATACGTTGAAACTTGTTACGATCGCGGTAAGGTATAAATCCCCAGCCTAAAAACCTCGCTGTCAACTGTCAACTGTCAACTGTCAACTGTCAACTGTTTATCCCCCTATCATGCTTCAAATCCGCCGCCGTCCCCCCAGCACATCAGTCTCAGTCCTCTACCTCAGCTACCAAATCGCCGTACCCGACGCCGAACCCCAGCACATCCTCGAAGAAATCGTCTGGGAAAAAGAAGCTGAAGTGGCCCAAAAACGCGATCGCACTCCCTTATCCGAACTTCACAAAAAACTCCCCTTTGCACCGCCTACTCGCGACTTTCTTGCCGCCCTTAAAAACGGCAAAACCACACCCGCTATCATCGCCGAAGTCAAAAAAGCTTCCCCCAGCAAAGGCGTAATTCGCGAAGATTTTGACCCAGTGGCGATCGCCCTAGCTTACCAACAAAACGGCGCCAGTTGCATCTCCGTACTCACAGATGAAAAGTTCTTTCAAGGCAGCTTCGACAACCTCGCTAAAATCCGTGCCGCCGTCGATTTGCCCTTACTTTGCAAAGAGTTTATTATCTATCCCTACCAAATTTATCTTGCCCGGATTCACGGCGCAGATGCTGTATTGTTAATCGCAGCCATTCTATCTGACAAAGACTTACAATACTTTGTTAAAATTGTCAAGACATTGGGCATGACAGCTTTAATAGAAGTTCACACTCTCGAAGAACTCGATCGAGTATTAACCCTAGAAGGCGTCAGCCTAATCGGCATCAACAACCGCAACCTAGCAGACTTTTCCGTCAGCCTAGAAACTACCGGTCAACTATTAGCCGATCGACAAACCGAAATCCAAGCAAAAGGCATCCTCATCGTCAGCGAGTCAGGAATCCACACTCCCGACGACCTAGCTAAACTTGCCACCGCAGGCGCCGAAGCCGTCCTCATCGGCGAATCTCTGGTCAAACAGCCCGATCCGGGTGCAGCTTTAGCCTCCCTTGCCGATCGCCCTCCCAGCCTGTGAAAGGCGAGACCGCTTGACAAAGCACCCTTAATTCTGATAAAAAGTGATTAAGTAGGTAAATAATGAGAATTTCTAGCCTGCATCGACTCAAGCGCTACTGTAAAAAAGAAATAGCACTGAAAGCTATATTGCATAGAAATATTTTGCCAGAAAGCAATTAAATCTATTCTGTAAGCCTGTCGATCGCAAGATTTAGCGTGTCCAACGCCCCCAGCCCCGAATATTCGATCGGCAAAGCAGAGGTTATTGGACGGTTAGAAAACAAATAAAAAATCGGGCATCTAATGTTCACCGTGATGCCTCATGCAATTGCAATGGGGTATCGGTTCGCTGAGGTATGTTAGCTTTCATGGAGCCAATCCCCCTTCCTTCGTACATTCATTATGAATTGCTACTTCAATTGTTAGAGCGCAAAACGATGTTTGCTGTCAGTCCACAATCGCCGCAGCAGCAACAAGTTCACCAACTTATTATTACATTGCGTAAAGCCCTTGCCATTCAAAAGCAATTAGAACAAAGCTGCGAGCGATCGAACTTAGCGGTAGAACATCGCTGGGCTCTAAATGAAATTAACCACAAGGGAGTTAAAAGTTAAAAAACTTAGAGTATCGACGCGACGTGACGTATCGTATTTGATTTATTCTATAGAACTCCCACAGAAAAACTTAGGACAATATCATGGACAACAAATTAATGCTGATGATTCCGGGCCCGACGCCGGTGCCTGAAGCGGCATTGTTAGCGATGGCAAAACACCCGATGGGCCACCGCAGCAAGGAATTTGACGCGATTTTTGCAGAATGTACCGAAAACTTGAAATGGCTGCACCAAACTAAAAGTGACGTGCTGAGTTTAACGGTTTCTGGTACCGGCGCGATGGAAGCTGGGATAATTAATTTCTTGAGTGCGGGCGATCGAGTTTTAGTCGGATGCAACGGCAAATTTGGCGAACGTTGGGCTGAAGTCGCCGAAGCTTACGGTTTAAACGCCGAAATTATTAAAGCCGAGTGGGGCCAACCTTTAGACCCCGAAAACTTCCGCGAAAAACTAGAAGCAGATACAGAGAAGCAAATCAAAGCTGTCATCATCACCCACTCGGAAACCTCCACCGGCGTCCTCAACGACCTCGAAACCATCAACCGCCACGTTAAGGCCCACGGTGAAGCTTTAATTATGGTCGATGCTGTCACTAGCTTAGGCGCTGTCAATATTCCGATGGACGCTTGGGGCATCGATGTCATTGCTTCGGGTTCTCAGAAAGCTTACATGATTCCTCCAGGTTTGGGTTTTGTGGCCGTCAGTCCCAAAGCTTGGGAAGCTTACAAAACTGCGAAACTGCCCCGCTATTATTTGGATTTGGGCAAATATAGCAAAGACGCAGCCAAAAATACCACTCCTTTTACTCCTCCTGTCAATATGTTTTTTGCCCTGCAAGCATCGCTGCAGATGATGAAAACAGAAGGGTTGGAAAATGTTTTCGCGCGACACAAACGGTTGATGACAACTACTCGCGCTGCTGTAAAAGCTTTAGGTTTGCCGTTGTTTGCTGCTGACGATGCCGCCAGCCCTGCGATTACTTCGGTGATGCCGCCAGAATCCGTAGATGCTCAAAAAGTGCGGACTTTGATGAGAAAGAGATTTGACATTGCTCTCGCCGACGGACAAGACCATTTGAAAGGTAAAATCTTCCGAATCGGTCATTTGGGCTTTGTGTGCGATCGCGATATTCTAGCAGCAATTTCCTCTTTAGAAGTTGTGCTGAGCGAATTGGGTCATGAAGGCTACACTCCGGGGGCCGGCGTTGCCGCGGCTGCCAAATTCTTGGCTGAATCCTAATCTCAGTTGTTAAAGGATTTTAGATTTTGGATTATCTCTAAAATCTAAAATCCTTTTAATATGCTTCGGATAACCAATCAAAGATTTTATCTAACTGTTCGAGAGTGACTAAACCGTATTGCCACAGAACCATCGGCAAGGAATTCGGGTCTCTATCGCGCTGCCGCTGTTTGTTATCGCCGACACGTTCGGCGACAGCAATTGACGCGGGCGAAATTGCCAAATCTTCTTGTAAAAATCGAATCAATCGAGTGTATTTAGCGGGTGCCATGTGATTTCACCTCTAAGTATAGGACACCATTTTCTGATGTGAACCTGATGTTTGTGATGAGTAATAAGCCAGTTTTAAATTTGTCTTGTTACCGTGGATAGCTTTTAAAACGCTATTAGCGGTTGAACTGCCAAACGTAATGCTGAGTGATACTGTAAAGCTAACCTTTCCCAAAAAGTGAAAGGTTTTGCAATTTTGCTGATGTCTGCCCGATCGACTGGTAATCGCGATCGAACCTAAACTGAATACCTCGGCATCTCTGCAGCGCGAATCAGAATAAATTCTGCTACCTAAAACTACTAAACCAAGTTCAGAGTTTAACTTCATCTGCCGAAATGCAGAATCCGCAAATCTACTTCGGCAAAATTAGTTAGATATTTCGATCAAACCCAAAACTGCTACCAGAAGTTAAGTTTGCCAATTACCGCCAATTAACTTGGCTCGTAGCATATTACTTTAGATAGGTTTAGTAGATTTAGCTCGATCGCCAGAACTTCCAGAGAATTTCTTTTCGTGTTGCTACACCTTGAGGCTGAGTATCGTCTCTCAGGATTGGTAACGAGTCGCTGACTCGTCTCATACCTGCGACCAACCATCTACAGCTTCCGGAAACAAGCTCAAGTCCTGACTGACTGAGATCGACATCGTAGCAAATCTTCCGGTGTTTGTACTGAATCTTACATTAATATTCTAATAGATTTTATCAATTTTTGTAAAGTTTCTAAATTTTCTCCGGTATTCCCAAGGCAGGGGGATCTCTGGGCGATGGAAACCGGGGGATTGTTTATCGATCGAGGTTTTCGTTAAAAAACTCGATTTCAATACGATCGCCCTTTTTGACACCGAGTTCAGCAGCCCGCCCGCCCCGGAGTTCAATAACTCGATCGACAGCAGTATTGGGCCCGTAGGTAGGACAAGGATCGGCAGTACAAGGAGGTGCAGAAACTTCGATCGCCTCAACCACCCCATCCCGGACAAAAATCATATCCAGAGAAATCTTGCAATTTTTCATCCAAAAATTGACCCGTCGCGCCGGTTTAAACTCAAACAGCATTCCTCTGTCATCCGGCAAAGAAGTTCTGTACATTAAACCCATAGCCTGCTGTTCCGGTGTTTTCGCCACTTCGAGTTCGATGGGGCGATCGCCTATCCGAGCTCTAGCAGAAACAGGAAGCACTTGACCTTGCGAGGCCGCCAATGCAGACTGCCAGGCCAAAGTACCCGCAGCACCGACATCCGCCGCAGGTAAACTCGGCGAACATCCCAGCAAAAATAGAATTACCCCAATACTCAGCAAATTAGCGAAATAACTCATAATGATTTTAGATTTTAAATTGGCGATCGGTAATTGGGAATTGGGCATTGAGAATTGGCAAAATCTTCCTTCTTCCTCCTTCCGACTTCCCTCGGACTGAAATCCGTTACATCTCAGATCTTGCACCATTCTCAAGAACAGGCTTTTCGGCCTGTTCCACAAAGAATGAGTTTTCTTGTGGAACAGGCCGAAAAGCCTGTTCCTAAACAAGTAATTGAGAATGGTGCAAGATGTCAGTTACATCTGACATCTTGCAGCAATGTCAATTGGGGCTTTTGGGTGGGGTGGGGGCGGGTTTTTTAACCTGTCTGCTACTTTCCGAGGCTCAAGAGTGAACCCGCCCCTACAGCTTGTTGAGAATGGTGCAAGATTTCAGTTACATCCGTTACATCCGTTACAAAATCCGCAGCCGAACTTCCTTCTTCCTGAAATCCGTTACATCCGTTACATCCGTTACAAAATCCGTTGCCGAACTTCTTCAAGCTTCCCGCATCACATAGCCAACACCGCGCACCGTCTGAATCAAACGCTTTTCGCCCTCATCTTCAATCTTGAGCCGCAGATAGCGGATATAAACCTCAATTACATTCGACTCACCCAAAAAGTCGTAACCCCAAACATTTTCCAGAATTTGTTCCCGAGTCAGAACCTCGCGGGGATGTTCCATCAAATACTTTAGCAGCTCATATTCCTTCATCGTCAGGTCGATCGCCCGTCCATTGCGTAATGCCCGCCTAGAGGCCAAATCCAAAACTAAATCGCCAAACCTCAATTGTTCGTTGCTGGTGTTATCCGGCTGCAAATACAAGCGCACCAACTGCAAAAATTCCTCAGTGCGGTAAGGTTTAAGAAAATAATCATCCGCCCCAGCTTCCAGACAAGCTACGCGATCGTCAACTGTATCGCGACCGACCAATAGCAGCACCGGCACCCGATTGCCAATACTTCTGAGGTGAGAACACAGTGACAGCCCCGACTCAGCGCCAAGTATGCGATCGATTACAATCAAAGCTGGCTGCAATTCACGGGCTAAATGTTGGCCTGTGGCGGTATTAGAAGCCACTACCGCTTCGTAGCCGGAGGATTTTAAGTCGAGACTCAAGTGTCCGGCGAGAACTTCGTCTGTTTCAACTAGCAGGACACAGGGATTGCGATCGAGAGTAATTGCAGCCATTGAATTGACCGATGGAGACCATAACTGTTCTAGCACGTTATTTGTTATTGGTTATTTTAGTTTTGGACGCACGTCGAGGCCAGAAACCGGGTTTCTTCGTATATCTCTAGTTGAGAAAGCAAAGATTTTTCAGAGAAACCCGGTTTCTTTGGGTAAGTCCTGTGATTTGTTAGTTACAATTCCCGATGCCCTGTTTGCCCCATGCCCTATGACCATCATCGTATTCGGCAGTATCAACATCGACCTAGCAGCAAAAACTCCCCGGTTGCCGCAGCCAGGGGAAACTATCATCGGTAGCAATTTTTTCACAGCCGGCGGCGGCAAAGGAGCAAATCAAGCCGTAGCGGCCGCCCGTCTCGGCACTTCCACCCACATCATCGGCCGCGTCGGCAACGATAAATTTGCTGAAGAATTATTGACAAATTTACAATCTTATGGTTTAAGTACAGACAATGTATTAATAGACCAAAACACTCATTCAGGGGTGGCAATTATCGCCGTAGACGAGACAGGTCAAAATAATATTATTGTGATTCCGGGCGCGAATAACAATGTCGGTGAAGCAGATATAGAACGTCTCAAAAAACTGTTAACAGGAGCTACATCTTTGCTGTTACAGTTAGAAATTCCCCTGGAAATTGTCCAAAAAGCTGCGAAAGCTGCTCGTCAAGCGGGCGTGCGAGTTATTCTCGATCCAGCACCGGCTAGGGCGGATTTGCCACTGGAACTTTATCCGCTAATTGACATTATCACGCCGAATGAAGTGGAAGCGGGCCAGTTAGTCGGTTTTCGGGTGAATGACACCGAAACAGCGATTGTAGCTGCCAAACACTTGCAGGAGCGTGGGGTCAAGAATGTTATTGTCAAATTGGGCGATCGCGGGGCTGTTGCTGTTACGGCGGATGAAACCTTTTTTGTACCGGCTTTTGCTGTGGAGGCGATCGACACTGTGGCTGCTGGCGATGCTTTTAACGGCGGTTTGGCCTCTGCATTAGATGCCAGTCTTTCCTTGTCAGAGGCGGTGCGGTGGGGCGCAGCAGCGGGGGCTCTGTGCACAACTAAAGTGGGTGCTCAAGTTGCTATGTGCGATCGGGCAACTTTTGATAAATTTTTGCAGAATTTAATTTGAATTTGTCAGGTGCCGAAGGCGCACCCTACTTTAACTTGTAAAGCTAATTCGCCGCTGGTTTGCATAATCTCTGTCTGTCCTGTAGTTTAGGGCGAGATAAAGAAGATATTGCCTGTAGGGACACAACTGTCTTCATTGGTATCAACTTAACATTAAACCGATAGTCCGACAGTCCGACAGGGGTTGAAACCCCTGCCTCAAAGCTAAAGTCCTCTCAAGAGGACTGATATCAAATCCGTTAGCATCGTCCTGTATTCATCTCTCTGTTCTCTTCCTCTGCGTTCTCTGCGTACTCTGCGGTTTAATCATTCCAATCCAACCGGACATGATATGAGAATAAAAATTTTTAAACTCATTAGTCCTCATAGCGAGGACTTTAGCTATTAGACAGGGAATTCATTCCCTGGCGGACTTTAACTTTAACCATTCGGGCGCTGAATAATTGTTTCAACTACGCGCCGCTTAACTTTTGGATCGATACCAATCAGCCGCACGTATTCGCCGCCGTGTTCCGCCAAACAAGTTTCTAAAGATGCAACCACATCTTTTTCCTGTGCAGTTTTAATCGTCGCGCAACTTTGCCAAGAACCAGTTTTAAATCGGCGATTATCTGCATATTCCATGCCAATTTTGCAGCCTCTTGCTAACAACTGCTTTACTTGTTCCAATACCTCGGAACTCAGCCGCGCCCCATGACCGTTACCCGCTTCAGAACTTGGCTCAACGTAAGCCTTATAATATTTGGATGACGGGTCGTTTAATTCACTTTGCGTGGGCGCAGCAGCAGGGGCATTGGGGGTTCCTTGAACGTTGAACAGGCGCGATTGGTTGTATTCATCTACTAAGCGCATTTCCTTAATCCGCTTTTGTTGACCCACCATCAAACTACCCATTTCTAATAAATGAGCTAGGCTGAAATTCGGGTTATGGAAATCTGGCGCTGCTTCCAAAGTGTTTACCAAACGCTTGGAAACTCGCTCGATTCCTACTTTGTGAATGAATTCGCGGATTTGTTCGTCATAAATGCGCGATCGCAAAGCACTAAAAAAGTCGATCGCCTGATCGGCAAAATTATCCACTAACGCCACAATATCGGTTTTTGACAATTTGTCCGACTCAAAAATTCCCCCAACAATGCCAATTTTATCATCCCGGCTGGGTTCCCAATAAAACTTTTCCATCCGCCCGTCGCGAATCAGCGGCGCGTAAAGCGTAGAAAAATCATTTCCAGTGACAATAATCGGCACTCGGTGCAGCGGCGTACTGTCATAACTTCCCGGTAACTGCACGTTAGTTGGATTATCAGCAATATTCATCAGAGTGGCATTGACCATCTGAGTATTGACAGTATATTGAGTAGTAGTATCGAACCTGCCCGCACCAGCATCCAAATCGTTAATAAAGATAGCGCACATCTCGCCCCGCACCCTAATTTGCTCCGCAGCTTCCCGGTAGCGCAAGCGAATTAAACGCGCCGGATCTCCTGCATCCGGGCTTTCTAATTCCCCACCAGATATCATCACCGGTTCAAAGCCCATCCGCCGAAAAACCAGTTCGGTTTGAAAAGTTTTGCCTTCTCCTTTGCGGCCATGAATTCCCAAAATTAGGGGAACTCTTACCCCGGGCAAATTTAAAAAGTTCTTAGTGACGTGCACCGCAACTTTATCGAGAAAGTTAGGAGAAATGTAATAACTCATCAGTAGATTTGTAAGGGATTAATTGAGGTTACTGTTATGATTTTATGACAAAACTAACAGCCTGCACCGCTAACCTGGATTTTTACCGTACAATCGAGGTCTACATATTATGTGTTAAGGAGCGATTCGTGAGTCCAGAAACCTTATTAAAAGAACCAAGCGTGCAAGCCGAAGCCAGTCTCTTCAGTTCTGAGAGCTTCGACAGCTATGTAATGACAACTTACGGGCGTTTTGCGATCGCCCTAGAACGGGGCCTGGGCTGCCGCGTTTGGGATACCGAGGGCCGCGAATATCTCGATTTTGTGGCTGGTATTGCTACCTGCACTCTCGGACACGCCCACCCGGCAATGATTGCAGCGGTAACTCAGCAAATTCAGACCCTGCACCACGTTTCTAACCTTTATTACATCCCCGTACAGGGCGAGCTGGCGAAGTGGCTTGTAGACCATTCTTGCGCGGACAGAGCCTTCTTTTGCAACTCCGGCGCGGAAGCTAATGAAGCGGCAATTAAACTCGCCCGCAAATACGCCCACGAAAAATTAAATATCTCGAATCCGACAATCATTACCGCCGTTGCGAGTTTCCACGGGCGGACTTTGGCGACAATTACGGCCACGGGACAGCCTAAATACCAGAAGGGTTTTAGCCCCTTGGTGCCGGGATTTCACTATGTGCCCTACAACGATATTAGTGCGATCGAAAGTGCGATCGAGCAACTCGACAAAGACGAACGCCAAGTAGCTGCAATTATGTTGGAAGCGCTGCAAGGCGAAGGCGGAGTTCGCCCCGGAGATATCGCCTACTTCCAGCGAATTCGGGAAATTTGCGACGAAAAAGGCATTTTGCTGATTCTCGACGAAGTGCAAGTCGGGATGGGACGCAGTGGCAAATACTGGGGCTACGAAAACCTCGGCATTGAACCGGATATCTTTACATCTGCCAAAGGATTGGGCGGCGGTATCCCGATCGGCGCTATGCTGTGCAAATCTGCCTGCGATGTATTTGAACCGGGAAGTCACGCCAGCACTTTCGGCGGCAATCCTTTTGCTTGCGCTGTAGCTTTGTGCGTTTGCCAAACTTTGGAACGGGAAAACCTTCTAGAAAACGTGCAGCAGCGCGGGGAACAGTTGAAAGCAGGGCTCAACAAGTTGGCGGCTGAATATCCGCATTTAATTGCCGAGGTGCGGGGCTGGGGTTTGATTGTCGGGATGGAATTGCAAGCTGACATCGAACTTACATCCGCTGATATTGTCAAATCTGCCATCGCCGCAGGAGTTTTGTTGGTTCCAGCAGGGCCGAAAGTGCTGAGATTTGTCCCGCCGCTGATTGTCACTGCTGCTGAAGTCGATCGATCTCTGCTGGCCGTGGAGTCAGCCTTGCGCTCTCAAGCGGTACAGTAAAATCTACTGAGTTGATTTTTGTTAGCTGTAGCGCTGTAACTAACGATTGCCCATTGGTGTCAACTTAACCTCAAACCCATTTATAGACTGATGTTTGACTATTAAGGCCAGATCACCCTGGCGCCTGCCTTAATAAAGGGAGTAGGGGGTGGGACAGGAGTATTCTCTTTCGTCCCCCTTCTTAAGGGGGATTTAGGGGGATCTAGACTTTGCCTAAAAGCGACATTTATCAGGGGTTTCAGGCTTAATTTGATACCAATGGCGATTGCCATATCTAGACCCACTATTCCTCAGAAAGCCGGTTTCATTACCAGATTTCTCGTTATCACACCCAATAGTTTCCCAGAAATCCGCTTTCTTAGTCTAAAATCTATCAGGGTAAAATTAAACCCGCCCCGCTGCACGTCTGTCGGGGCGGGTTTGTTAAGTTTAAGACTTGTGCCGAAGCCTGTTTTTTTAAGCAAATACGTTGTGGCAATGTGTATGGTGGAAAAATCAGGTTGGTTTAATCCCCTGGGCGACTCGTACCTCCGGTTAGAGATTGAAATTTAAACCAGGAAGTGATTTAATTGCTGCACAGAAGCAGCGATCCTATCGTTAATAATTCGGCGGAATGCACGATGGATGAACAGCGTCGCAAAACTGATGTTAATATGCTCCAAGCGCTGCTGGAAAATCCTGTGGACTTAGGAATAGATTTGATTTTGAGGACTGACTCAAAATCGATCGACTTTGGGTTCGTGCAAACGCTTTATGTGGAAGAAGTGGCGCTGACGCGAGAAAGCTTGCTGAAAGCTGCAAAATTTTTCCAAAGGGCGATCGCACCCTTAGAATCTGCAAAAGGGAATTATAAATTGCCCGCAACCGGGGCAGCATATCTGGCTTTTTTAGCAGAAGTATTGCAAGCAGTGGCGCGCGGCGCTGATTCGCAGCACCTGTACTCGCTGCTGAGAAACAATTTAGACAAACTCGACCAGAATTTCGCAGAACTGCTGCGCTGCTGGGCAAATTTGGTGTTTTCTGCTGCCAAAGAATCCGAGAGAAGGCGCATTGCAGCGTTAATCGGCAATCTGAGCAACAAAATTGGGCGGTTTCCCCTCGGCAGCAAGGCTAATAACTTGGAAATCGAAATTGCAGGTTACGAAACAGTTGCTAAGGTGTTTACCCGCAAAGACTTTCCCCAAGAATGGGCGGTGATGCAAAACAATCTGGGCAACGCTTATAGCGATCGCCCCAAAGGTGATAAGGCTCAAAATATCGAACAGGCGATCGCTTGCTTTGAAAATGCCCTACAAGTACGCACGCCCGAACAGTACCCGGAACAGTGGGCGACGCTGCAAAATAATCTGGGCAACGCTTACAGCGAGCGTCTCAGGGGAGATCCGGCAGACAATCTAGAACACGCGATCGCCTGCTATCAAAACGCGCTGCAAGTTCGCACCCGCGAAACTTTTGGGGAAGAGTGGGCGAGCACTCAAAACAATCTCGGCCGTGCTTACAGTCGGCGACTGCAGGGCAACCGAGCCCAAAATCTGGAACTGGCAGTCGCTTGCTACCAAAATGCTTTGCAAGTCTACAACCGCAAGGTGTTTCCCCGGCGTTGGGCCACAACTCAAAATAATTTGGCAAATGCTTACTGCGAGTTGCTGCGGGGCAACCGAGCTGAAAATCTCGAATATGCGGTTACGTGCTATCAAAGAGCTTTGCAGGTGCGGACTCGGGAAGCTTTTCCGCAGCAGTGGGCGACGACTCAAAGGAATTTGGGCCGGGTGTTTGTCGATCGCATCAAAGGCGATCCGGTGGAAAATTTGGAAATGGCGATCGTCTGCTATCAAAATGCTTTACAAGTCTACACCCGCATCAAATTTCCCGAAGTCTGGGCTTCGATCCAAACTTACCTCGGTAGGATCTACAGTCGGCGGGTGAAAGGGGAAAAAGCCGAAAATATGGAAATGGCGATCGCCTGCTATCAAAATGCTTTGCTCTTTTGCAACCGCCAAAAAACTCCCGAACGCTGGGCCATGCTGTGTGCCTACCTCGGCCGCGCTTTCTGCGAACACGTGAAAGGGGAAAAAAATCGCAACCTCAAAAGCGCGATCGCCTGCTATCAAAATGCGGGCGAAGTCTACACCAGGCAGGCATATCCCAACCGCTGGGCAATGCTGCAAATTTATCTCGGTAGGGCTTATTCGCAACTGACGGAGGCGGAAAACTTGTCGCACATGGAAAGCGCGATCGGCTGCTATCACAGCGCCACCCAAGTCTACACTCGCGAAACCTATCCCCACCGCTGGGCTGAAATTTTATTTTATTTGGGTCAAGCTTACCGAGTTCGAGGCGACTTGCTTCGCGCTTACGGGGTTTTTACTGCTGCTGTCGATACTGTTGAATTCTTGCGCTGCGAAGTTGGGGTTGATACAGTCGATTTTGGCGATTCCCTACGGGATAGCTACGCTTCACGGACGAGTACCGCAAAAGTCAAATTAACCCGCACCTGGGCTGGACTCTATAAATGCCTGGTGCAAGTTTGCCTGGAACTAGGCGCCAGCCAACCTGAATATTACGCTAAGGCTCTGGAATACGCCGAACGCCACAAAAATCGGAATTTGGTAGAACTGCTGCTTAAATGCCACTTGACTCCGAAAGCCGAAATTCCTGCAGCGGTGCGAAGCGAGTTGGAGTCGCTGCAACTGGAAATAGCAGGGGAACAGCGGCACCAAGAAGAGGGAGAACCTGAGCCGAACACGACTTTGATTTCTGAGGGCGATAGCCAAGGTTTGAACAGCGGTTCTCTAATGCCGAACTTGGACTTCATGCACTTAAATCAATTGTGGAAGCAGTTTGATAGGTTGATTGCGCGGGAGGTGCAGGCAAACGACCCTTTCTTCAGCCTAGCTCACAAAGTTGAACCGATCGCTTTCGAGCAAATTCGCCAATTGTTGCCTGATGACAATTGCGCTGCTGTGGTGTGGGCGAGTTTGGGAGAGTTGCTGGTTGCTTTTGTGGTGGTAAAGAGTGAACAATATCCCGCCGTTCACCTGTGTTCGCCGGAAAATGCTTTGGCTGCCGAAAGTTGGGGCCAGGAGTACCTCACCGCTTATTCTGAACAAAAAGGTCGCTGGATCAATCATCTCCAGACTCGCCTCAAACGCTTGGCTACGATGCTGGAAATCGATCGAGTGGTGGCGCTGATTCCCGATAATTGCGATCGGCTGATTTTTGTGCCGCACCGATTTTTGCACGCTTTGCCACTCCACGCTTTGCCTTTGGCGGGGAGAGACGGATTTGAGGATGGTGGGGGAATTTTTAGGTCTGGGTGGAGCGATCGCAGCGGTTTTGTTGAGGTGGAAACCTACAGCCTTTCGGATTTTTCTCAAAGTTCGTCTTTTGGCGACGTTGCAGCGCCTGCTACTTATTTGCTCGATCGATTTCCCGGAGGAATTCGCTATGCTCCTAGCTGTCAGCTATTGCTGTTGAGACAAAGTGCACACGGAGCGGCTATTGGTCGGTACAGACCCCGTTTGCAGCAGCTTTTGGCCATTCCAACTTTCACCAGAGATGCGTTCTACAGCAACATTGAAATCGGCACTATTTCCCAGTATTTTGCCAGTACAGAAGTTGTGCGCCATAAGCCGGCAATTAAAGAGGCTTTTTCCCAAGAAATGTCTGCTAATAATGGGGATTTGCCCCAAAAAATAGGGCATTGGCAGCAGAAAAAATGCGCTCATTTTGCTTGTTTTAGTTTGCTTAATTTGGCTTGGCCACTGAAATCTGCAGTGTTTTTGAGGAATGATTCTCTGAGTTTGGAGGAAATTTTAAATCTGGATTTTAGACAATATTTTTTAGTTACTTTATCTGGTTGCGAAATTGCCGCTGGCGGAGTTAGCGGTGCTGGAGGAGATTTTGTGGGTTTGTCGGCGGGTTTGTTGTATGCTGGCACGTCTAGTGTGGTTAGCAGTCTTTGGAAGGTGAATGATGTTTCTACGCTGCTGCTGACGAGCAAGTTTTATGAAAATCTGGGACGGTTTTCTCGGTTGCAGGTGGGAGATGTGGCGATCGCCCTGGGGGACGCTCAAAGGTGGCTGCGGGATTTGACTAGCGAGGAATTGGAGGTGTTGTTGGCGGATTTTCAACCTCAAATTTCGCAAATGTTCGATCGGCTTTCTCAAAGTTCTCGCCTGATTGCGGAGGCTTCTTTGCAGCAAATTCGCAACCGCAAACCCTATCCTTTTGCTAATCCTTATTATTGGGCGGCTTTTACGGCGGCTGGGGTTTAGTTATTAGTGATTAGTGATTAGTCATCAGTCAACAGTCAACAGTCAACAGTTATTAGTCATTTAAAAACCCGACACTAACAACTTATTTAAAGTTATCAATGTCGGGCACAAATTCAACAAACTACCCGCAAAAGTTTAGGACTTTTTGCCGAAAACTTGTTCTTTCAATGCTTGAATTTCTTGACCTAATTGTTGCCGGTTGGACGATCGCAGCAAATAGCGGTAGACAAACCACCCGGTGTATCCGATACCAATTAGCTCGAATGTCGGTGCTAGCAAGGGGATGTCGTTGAGTTCATCTATTACGCCCAAAAGCACTTTCAAAGAGACAATCGAGGCTATAATTACACCGATAACAGTCAGGGGACTTTTGTACTGCTCGTAAAAGCTGCCGATGTAAGCGGGAAACTCGGACAAAATTGAGATAATTTGTTCTTTGATCTGCTGGCCCTGACTTGGCGGTTCTTCGGTAATTATGACTTTTGTTGTACCGCTGGAACTGTCTGCTTCATTTCCGGCAGGAATTTCGGTGATGATAACGGTTGTTTCTGGTTCGTTTGATGAAGTCATTTCTCCACTCGCAATAGTTTTTTGCTGGTTGGCTGCAGGTATTTCAACTGCTGCTGCGGCTGTTTCAACTGCCGAAATATCGACTGCTGAAACCTCGGTGCCGGCTGTTTCCACAGGCGATATTTCGACTGCTAAAACCTCCGTTCCGGGTATTTCGGTAGCCGATATTTCGACTGTTTCCACAGGCGATATTTCGACTGTTTCCACAGGCGATATTTCGACTGCTGTCACCTCGGCCGCTGCTGTTTCAACAATCGGTGTTTCGACTGCTGGCTGTTCTGTAGCAGGGGTTTCGGCGACTGTTTCTGCGTTTGGTTGTTCTGGGGTTGGAGTTTCGGCCGCCACACCAACACCAGGCAAATTCAAGTTGCTAATGGCATCAAGCAAACGGGTTTTAGCCGTTCCTCGCTGGTGAAGGATTACCCAAGATTCTATCAGGTCGGGGCCGTGCATTGCACCTGTCAGAGCTGCTCTGAGCGATCGCATAATTAGCCCTTTGTTAAGAGTTTTCTCTTTACTGAGCTTTTTAGTGATTTTCTGAGCTTCCGCTGATGTCAGGGATGAATGACTTTCCATCGCTTCTACAACTGCTTGTAAAGCCTGTGCAGCCCCTGGTTGCTGCAATTGTGCGAGTGCTTCTTCTTCGTATTCCACCGTGGTGGAGAAGAAAACCTTGCACATATCCACAGCATCGGTTAAGCGAACGAGACTCGGGCCGATTAAAGCAGCTATTTGTTCGAGCCAAGGGCGATCGGCCTCTGAGTCAAACTCATAACCGCCTTTCTGCCACCAATAAGGTATCAGCAAATCTGTCAATTGCGGCACTGGCATTTTGTGCAGGTATTGACTGTTTAGCCAATTGAGTTTATCCCAATCAAATTTTGCACCGGCTTTGTTGACTCGATAGAATGTAAATAATTCTGCTGCTTCCGACAGTGTAAATATTTCCTGCGTTGAATCCGGCGGAGTCCAACCGAGCAAAGTCATGTAATTAACTAAAGCTTCGGGCAGGTAGCCCATATCTTTGAAGTCAGAAATCGAGGTTACGCCGTCGCGTTTAGAAAGCTTTTGTCCTTGGGAGTTTAAAATCAGCGGCGTGTGGCCAAATTCTGGGATTGTCGCGCCCAAAGCTTCGTACAGCAATATTTGTTTCGGAGTATTGCCGATGTGATCTTCGCCGCGGATGACGTGGGTGATGCCCATGTCGATGTCATCGACAACTACGGCGAGGTTGTAGAGGGGTTGGCCGATGACGCCGCCGCTGGATGCACGGGCAATCACCATATCGCCGCCGAGGTCGCTACCTTTCCAGGTTACGGTGTCGCGCACCATGTCGTTCCAAGAAATTGTGCGATCGTCGTCGATGATAAACCGAATCACAGCTTGTCGCCCTTCGCCTTCAAAAGCTGCGCGCTCTTTGCTTGTCAAGTTGCGGTGCCGATTGTCGTAGCGGGGGGCTTGTTTGTTGGCTTTTTGTGCTTCCCGCATTTCGTCGAGTTCTTCCGACGTGGTGTAGCAGCGGTAGGCGAGTCCATTGTCTAGAAGGGTTTGGACTGCTTGGCGGTATATTTCCAGACGCTGGGACTGAAAACTCGGGCCTTCGTCCCAGTTCATACCCAGCCAGGTGAGTCCTTCGAGGATGTTATCGGTGTATTCGCTTTTAGAACGTTCTACGTCTGTGTCTTCTACCCGCAGGATGAATTGGCCGCCTTGGTTGCGGGCAAACAGCCAGTTGAATACGGCGGTTCTGGCGGTACCGATGTGTAGGTTTCCGGTGGGACTGGGGGCTAGACGGACTCTGACATTCATGTAGATTTTTGCTTTTAGATTGGGCGATTTGCTGGTTGGGCGATTTGCTGATGTTTAAGACTTCAAATTTTATTATATTTTGTTGCCGACTTAATAGTTGTGCTTGGCAGGTACTTTGCCTCGATTTGTTTGATATTCGACTATCGAGCGATCGGGCTACAGTCTCCGGCCACGCAGCAGAGGGCATCTTGATGATAATAGCTTGCGGGTGGCCAAGACTGGATTGACCTTTGGGACTATTTTTCACACCACAAATAACTGCTTTAGGAGTACCGAAGGCGCACCTGATAACTATGGATGCTTGTAAAATGTTTGTGTGCGATCGACGACATTAAAATAGATTTCCCTATGTCTGCTGCTAAAACCGAGTTTTCCGAATCTGTTGCGCCCTCACCCAAGTCTGTTGCGCCTGCTTGGCAGATTGAGCTGCTGTACGATGGTGAGTGTCCTCTGTGCGTGCGGGAGGTTAATTTCTTGAAAAAACGCGACGCAGGGCGAGGTTTAGTGTCGTTTGTGGATATCGCGGATGATGGCTACAACCCGAAGGCCCACGGCGGAATCGACTACGAAACGGCGATGGGGCGGATTCACGCGGTGTTACCCGACGGTACGGCAATTAAAAATGTGGAGGTTTTTCGCCGCACTTACGAGATTTTAGGTATGGGCTGGGTTTATGCTGTGACTAAGTTACCAGCGATCGGGGCGATCGCCAATTGGCTGTACGGAATTTGGGCCCACTGGCGGCTGATGTTGACGGGAAGGCCGGATTTAGCAACAATTATGAGCGATCGAACTCAGCGGATCGAGTGCGAAAGTCAGGGCCGCTGCCAACCCAACTCAAAATGAGTCATATTTAATAAGTTCGATCGACCTATCAGAAGATGTCAGCAGAAACAGACTGCAACTAAGCTTAAAGATCGACTACTATTAAAGGTCAAAAAAAATGCAAGATGCAGGCTATACAGTCTTCATGGGCTTCGGTGGTCTCTGGATACTTATGGGAATTGCCGCTGTGATTTTCCTCTTCAAATCCGACGGTCAAAAACTTAGGTTTGGCAAATGGGGACTACTTGTGGCGATTCCGATTCTCGTGCCCATCGTCCTGGTTTTGACATATCAGATAGCCCGACCGTTTATTTCCTCGCACCTTTGATCGCTGCTGGGAGTCGATCGTCCGTGGGAGAAAGGAATTAGTTAAATTAAGTTTAGTATTATTGCTCGCTTTCGGGCGATCGCAACTGCTCGTTCGCCCATTGACGCAAAGACCGAATTATGGCATTGTCATCTTGAGTTTCTGCCATCTGCAAGAATTGATTGAGCATTGCTACAGAAAGGATGGGAAATGTCGGACTGTGATCGCAGGTAATATATTCCCGATTTTGCAATTGATAAATTTGTACAGTTTGTCCCCGATACCGCCAAACTTCAGGGATTTCTAGCTGTGTGTAAACGACAAATCTATTAGAAGAAGGACTGGTAATATCAACTTCAATTACCAAGTCAGGGGGAGGAGCAGTTGAGATGTCAAGCCTTCTCCCTAGAATGCGATCGACATTTTGGATATAAAAACAGGAATCTGGTTCTGCACCTTGTTCTAAATCTTCACGGTTGAGAGTCGTCGAACCAAATCCCTTAATCTTCAAGTCCAACTCCTCAGTCAAAGCTGTAACAATCCGTTTGAGCAAACAGTTAATAGTTTCATGCAAGTCGGATGGCATGAGAATTTCTAAGACTCCTTGAGAGTATGAAAATCGCGAGGCTCTCTTGTCTCCTGCTTCTGCTAATAAGCTTTCGTAAGTCTGCCAACTGATATTAGATAATACTACCCGTTGTGTAGTTTTTTCCGGTGAGAAGTTAATGAGCGTAACAGTCATATTTCGCTCCTCCTTACTCAATTAATAAAATACCAAAAGCTTAAACTTTGTATTTTAAACTTTCGATTTACGAGAGAACGGGACAGACGGGGCTCGAACCCGCAACTTCCGCCGTGACAGGGCGGTGCTCTAACCAATTGAACTACTGTCCCTCGTTTTGCCGTTTTTTCAGGCACAATTTCTATTATGCCTATCACTTCACCTTTTGTCAAGAGGTTTTTTGAACTTTTATTTGGAAGCCCAAAATCTGAGTCTCTTGCAGCGGACTGAAGTTGTTGTCGCTCACCAAAATCAGACCTCTGCTAGCATCCGCCAGGGCGGGGCCAAATGTCAACCCCTCAATGTTGTCTAGGGGAATTTTCAGCGTTTCCAAATCCAGCAGCAGGCGTTTTTGAGCGGGAGAAACCTCGCCCAGACGGCTTTGGAGGCTTTCGAGTGCTTCAATACGATCGCCCTTTTCCAGAGAAATCTCAAAAATTCTGATAGTTGTGCCGGTTTCCAGGGAGAAAGCACGCTCTAAACTCAGCAAGCGGTTATCGTCGATCGCCAACAAATCTACTAAACCGTTAGTAGTTAATTTTCCCACAGGATTCGCGCCAGCGGGTAGCGGTTCGGTGATGTAGAGAAACGATGCTTCTGGATTGCCGCTCACCGCATCGTAGCGCAAAATCCGGCACGGAGTCCCGGTTTCCAGGGAAGCTGCGGCGCCATCTTGTACCAAGGCGTTTTCGGTAGCGGTGAATAGGTGTTTGCGATCGGGCGTTAAAGTTAAACTTTCAAATGATAGATTGTTGCGGATGCCTTTACTGCCTTTGTCGTCGGGCAAAAATAGTTCTGGAATTGCCAGCGTTTTCAGGAGTTTACCATCTAGAGAGAACTCTTTGATAAAAGGATTTATTTGGCGATCGACATCTCCCTCAGAAGAAACAAACACGCTATTGCCAGTAAAAGCTATCCCTTCGGGATCTAAACTTAATTCAGGAAAACCTTTGCCGTTTTCATCTAATAAAGTAGTGACACCAGTAAAAGTTATTTGCTCTTTTTCCAGTTTACCAGATTGCAAGTTAATTTTGAGAGTATAGAAGCGCGCCGGAGCCTTGCTGCTGCGGTCATCAGAAATGGCATAATAAACTTGTTTATCGCCATCATAAGTAATGCCCGAAAGTCCGCCAATTTCCGTCCCCTGAAACTGAGAACCTGTAGGAAATATTGCTCTGCCGATAAAATTTATTTTCGTAACAGCGAAAGATTGAGCTGATTGATTTACCCAAATAGCAACACTTGCTGCCATCAAAAAACAGACAATAAATATAGTTGCTTTTATTAGATTTCGCATTTGATGAATAAGTAGGCTATTAAACTATTTCACTTTGAGCCTGCATATTGGGGCGGGCAAGATGCCCACCCCACAATAATTTCACAGGAGGCCGAATACAAGAAGTGTAATATTTTTCAAAAGACCAAGCAAATATTTTTTAGCTTAACTACCTTCTTCTTCTCTTTCTTCCTTCGCGCCCTTTGCGCCTTCGCGGTTCGTTAAATCATAAATTCACTGTTTCTGATTCAGCAAAAAATTGGTCAACCAATCTTTAACGACATAAGTAGCACGACAGTCGTCCTCATTGTAGCGGACGATCGCCTCCAAGAGCGAGCGATCGCCGGTTTTGAGCCAATCGTCATACCAGCAGACGCACTGAGCACCATTCGCCTTAGCATCTCGCCAGTCAAAACCCAGCCAACGGGCAATTGGTTTGAGTGCGTAACTTTCCACCGGCATAATCGCTTTTTGCGTCACTTGTTTGTGAATATCTACAAACCGTTTCAGCACGGGTTTCCACAAATAAGCTGGAGTATTGTAAAGTTTAGCCAGTCGCTTAAAAGTCTTGACTTCGTAGTCGCAAAAATGGAAAATCGGAGCAATAGGATAAGCCCACATTAATTCTAAAAATTGCTCCCAGATTGCACCTTCCTCTGCTGCTGATTCAGCTAAAAAACCGTGGAATTTTTCCGTATTGTTGTACCTGTCAACAACTAAGACTCCGTGGAGGTAATCCAAGTTTAACTCTGGTTCGGCTTCAATATCAAAGTAGAGTTCGATTGGGGCGATCGGCAAAAACACAGATTGGGAATACGGAATTGGTTTTTTGCGGAGAATTGGCGCAGGTATAGAAGATGTCGCAGGTTTATTTTCTCTAATTTTTAATTCCTCAACTGCGGTGTAATTCAAGATATTGTCTACAATATCTGGTACTATTTCAGATGAGTTAAGTTCTTCTGAATTCTCACTTCTACCTTCTTCTCGATCATTAATCCGTGTATCCGTGTCAAAATCCGTGTCGTGCCTTCCTTCTTCCTTCTTCCCTCTTCCGACTTCCATCGGACTGACATCCGTTACATCCGTTACAGAATCCGTTGCCGAACTTCCTTCTTCTCGCAACAGCGGTTGATTTAGCAAGTGCGATCGAGCTTGCTGCACGACATCAAAAGCCACTCTGTCCGGGAATTCGGGATACTCAGCCAGCAGTTTGGAACTAGCATTAGCGAGAGCTTGTACATCAGTAATTCCGAGAGTTTTTAGTCTAGCATAGCGGCTGGCAGTAACTCCCGGCAATAACGAAAGATGTTTAATAGATTCGGCTTCGGCGTGACAGATAGTATACCAACCGCAAAGATTGCACTTTTGCCGGGAAATGAACACCTCTGGTTTATCCCGATTTTCTATCATCCGAATGCAATCATCTAAAATCTCGAACATCTGAGGAGTTCGCTGGTCGAGATTCACGGAGTATAGCCCTTTTTTTCGCAGCATCAGCCACGCAGTCTCTGGCATTGTTTCCTGTACGGAAGCTAAAACTTGGGCGTGAAAAGCTGCGATAATTTGATACTCTTGTTTTGGTCGCTTGCTAAGCCAAATATCCGCAGTAATATAACTCCAATCGCCAAATTTTGATTGTCCCGGCTGTTTGATTAATAAATGGGGGCGGCTGATCAGGGTAATGTTTGAAGAGTGAAGGTTGGAGGATGAAATATCAACGGGAGTTTCGGGGATTTCGCCAAATTCGGGGAAATATTGACTGTCAATTCCTACTAGAGAAGTTGTTGCGGCGTTGGTTTTGCCGAATTCGCCCTGGATCAGAACTCCTCGGTAAATGCGATCGACCCCTTGCTGCATTAAACTCAATGTAGCGGCCGCGCCGGCTTCCCAATCCCCTCTCGGATAATATGGTTGTTGGTAAGTCTCCTGTTCCAAAGCTTGCTGCTGGTATGCGGCGCTGTCGCGCATCAGTTTCAGCAAAAAGTCGCTGGGGGGATCTAGTTGTTTCCAGTCTCCGCAGGTGTCTAAAAATGCTCGGAGATGGCATCGCTGATAGGAAAGTAGCAGTTTGTCAGTTATTAACATTTAGTATTCGCAAGGCATAGAATAATTAGAAGGAAAGCACGACACGGATTTTGACACGGATACACAGATTGATTATTTAGCTTGAGGCAAAAGTCACAGGATATAAAGTTCACACCATCAGTTATTCAATATTAACGCTATCAATAATTCGCCAGAAAAAATGACAAAGGACAATCACCGGCAACAATTCCCAGCTTTGGCCAATAAAGCTTATTTTAACTACGGCGGACAAGGGCCGCTGCCTGAGCCTGCTTTAGACGCGATTTATGAGGCTTACAAACGGGTGCAGCTTGGGGGGCCGTTTTCGGGGGAGGTGGGGGCTTGGGTGGTTCAGGAGGCGATGCTGACGCGACGGGCGATCGCATCTGAGTTGACCGTACCTCCTGAAACGATCGCCCTAACTGAAGATGTCACCGTCGGCTGCAATATTGCGCTGTGGGGCATTGACTGGAAAGCGGGCGACCATTTGCTGCTTTCTGATTGCGAACACCCCGGCATTGTAGCTAGTGTAATGGAACTTCAGCGCCGTTTCAACATTGAGGTTTCGATTTGTCCGTTGGCGGCTACTTTGAATGAGGGCGATGCGGTGGCGGTGATTGCTGATAGTTTGCGGCCAAATACTCGCTTGTTGGTTATCAGTCACATTTTGTGGAATACTGGCCAAGTTTTGCCTCTGGCTGAGATTGTGAAAGTATGTCATCAAACAAAAGTCAAAGTATTAGTTGATGCTGCTCAATCTGTGGGGGTTTTGCCTTTAAATTTGATTGAATCGGGGGTTGACTTTTATGCTTTTACTGGTCACAAATGGTGGTGTGGCCCGGAAGGTTTGGGGGGGCTTTATGTGAGTGCTGAAGCTTTGGCAGATTTGCATCCGGTGTTTATAGGTTGGCGGGGAATTGTGACGGATGCTAATGCTAAGGTCCTTGGGTGGAAGCCTGGATCGCAGCGCTATGAAATTGCGACTTCGGCTTATCCTTTGTATGCGGGTTTGCGGAGTGCGATCGCCCTGCAACATGAATGGGGTACGATCGAGGAAAGGTATGCAGAAATTTGCCGTTTGAGTAAGTATCTCTGGCAGCGTTTGTCGGTACTTCCTGATGTGGAATGTTTGCGGAAATTGGCGCCGGAAGCTGGTTTGGTTTCGTTTCGATTAACTAACGGGATGCCGCACAAGCAGCTAGTTGATTTGTTAGAGAAGCAGGGGAGTATGGTAAGGACTATTCTTAATCCTGATTGTGTGCGGGCTTGTGTTCACTATTTTACAACGGAGGCGGAGATTGATAAGTTAGTTGAGGGTATTTTGCGTCAAGTTAGTTAAAAATTCCTGATAAGAGTCGGCTGTTAAAACCGCCACCACACAAATCAAGATACTTGTGTTACAATAATCATCTTGATAAAAAAGGATATTTGCTAATCAAAGACGTGAAGATTATTTGGGATAAATCGCGGAGGAAAATCAACCATGAATTTAGAGCAAGCAGTTTTAGATAAGTTGCGGGAATTGCCACCAGAGAGGCAGCAAGAAGTTTTAGATTTTGCTGAGTTTCTTCAACAAAAAACTATGGCTAAACGACCCCTAAAGAGTGCCAAAGGGTTGTGTGCTGACTTAAAAGTAGATATTACGGAAGAAGACATCGCCCAAGCCCGACAAGAAATGTGGGGAAATTTTCCCAGGGAGATTGTTTGATGCCTTCAGTCGTAGCAGATACCCATACCCTAATTTGGTACATTTTTGAACTACCAAGATTGTCGCCAGCAGCATTAATAGCATTAGAACAAGCGGTTAACGAGGGAAATTTTATCTACTTTTCCGCAATTTCAATTGTAGAAATTGCTTACTTGATTGAGCGAGGGCGTTTGGCAGGCGAAGTGCTGACACGAGTTTTAAATGCTGCGGACGATCCAAATGTGGGGATTTTGCTAGCACCTTTGGATCGCAATATCTCGGCAACTATTCAACAAATTGACAGGGCAACAGTTCCTGATATGCCAGACAGGATTATTGCGGCTACTGCTTTATCTTTGAGTCTTCCGTTAGTTACTCGCGACGCAAAAATTCAAGCGTTAACCACTATTCAAACAATTTGGTGAGTATGAATCGAATAGTAGCGAAATATTTCTTGTGCCTTTTGAGAGAGAGCAGTAAATCAACCATTGCGATCGGGAAATTTTCATTTGAGTAAAACTTTAGCATCGGCAGTTATTCATTTTCAGCAAGCCACAGCTCGATTTCTTCTCGGTTATGTTCGTAATAGTCCGCAACCGCTTGCAAATCTTGAAGGGTGAGTCCTGGATAATTATAGAGAAGTTCGGCTTCAGTTGCGCCCTGTTGTTGGTAGGCGATAATCGTCCAGACGGGAATGCGGGTATCGCGAATTCGCGCTGCACCGCCACAAATTCCTGGAGTTTTGTGAATGGGATGTTGAAGGGTTTGAACGAATTGCAGCGTTTGTGCTAGCAAGTCATCCGGCAGTGTTTCAATGGTCTGGAGAAGTTGTTCTTTGATGGTCATAATCGATATCCAGATGCAATAGCGGTTTATATATTGGCAGCTTCGATAATTCGCTCAGCAGCAATAGATGCGTCTATTTCCTGAGAGTGGGCCGCATAAAAAGCGAAAACATCGTTCACTTGAGCTTCACTTAAATCATACTCAGCGGAAATTTGGTTTGGCGAAAAACCCCATTTCTGGGCTGCGATGACTACTGTTTGCACTCGCAACCGAGTGCCGCGCAAAACGGGTACGAGTTCGCCGCTAGCGCCCCGCACATAGGTAATTTCAGGAAAAGCGCGATCGTCTGATTTATCCAGCCCCGTGAACTTCATGCTTTTACAATAACAACGGCTCTATTTTAGCTTGTACCTCTTCAATTACATCTTGAGATACCGACTCAACCAATCGAATACCGCGAGCTTTCCAGTCTAAACACTTAATTTGATCGGCAAGAATTACTCCCTGAACTTTTAATCCAGTGGGTAGGATAACTTCAAAAGGATACCCTTTTTGTTGTTTTGTAATCGGCATAAATAGAGCTAAGGAGCTTTTCTCGTTGTAGGAGCGAGGCGACAGCACAAAAGCAGGTCTAAGTCCTTTTTGCTCGTGTCCCTTAGTTGGGTCAAAGTCTAAATAAACGATATCGCCTCGACTCGGAATGTAGGGATTTGATTGTGTCACCAAACTTCGTTCCCCACAGCAATTCCAGTATCAATCTCAGTATGAACATTCTCTGGCGTCATTGCCTCGATCAACTCCTCAAGCGAATACCGCCGACGAACGATAGGCTCGATTGTCAGCTTGCCATCTATCAAGACAAGCTTCACTTCGGAACCCTCAGTCAAGTTAATCTCTTTAGCTAAATTTTGTGGAATCCGAATAGCAAGACTGTTTCCCCATTTTGCGATCGTCGCAACCATAGCCTGAACCTCTAGTTAGTGATATCACTCTGAGGAATTTACCCTTTCTCAGAGAAAGTATATACAGAGTATCTACAGTGTAGCGACTAAGCGGATGTTTGACAAGCACAGAAAATTTGACAAAAAAGCCGATCGCCCTTTCCCTAAAAACAACAAAGGACGATCGCCCTTTTCGCCCAAATTTCGACCTACGCACCCCAACAAAAGAAACCGGGTTTTTCACTAAATCTGCCATTTCCATGCAGTATCTTCGCAAAAAACCCGGTTTCTGAGCTCTCAGGCCTAAGTCCTATTAATGACTGTGCCCGTGCCCGCCATGAGAATGCCCGCGATCACCATGAGAATGCCCACCGTGAGAATGTCCACCGTGATTGTGTCCGCGATCGCCATGAGAATGCCCGTGTTCCCCGTGAGAATGGCTGTGCTCGCGGTGCGCGGAAGCCAAACTCGGATTAACAGCAACCGCAGTTTCACTCAACAACGCTTCAATCTGCGGATTTGCCCACTCGGCCGCCATTTTCAGAAACTCTGGATGGTCGTTAACGCAAGGCAATTTGCGGTAAGTAACTCCTTGACGCTGTTTCTGCAAAGACTCAATAATGTGGTCTACATCTAACAATGTTTCGTGATTTTCTGTCGCAAATCCGATCGGCATAAAGACGATCGCAGTTGCACCCAAATCGATCAAATTCTTCGCAGCCAACGTCGCATCCGGCTGCGTCCACTCAATCAGCGGCGTGTCGTGATTCAGCCAACCCACCGAAATCAAAGGATAGCGATACATCAAACGTTCCCGCACGCGATCGTACAAAGCTTGACTTTCCACAATTCCCGAAGTAAAGCCCTTCGCCTTGTGCGGACAACCGTGATTCATCAGCACAATCCCAATCTGAGAAGGCAAATGCGCTACAGCTAAATCGTTCTTAATTTCCTCTTCTACCAAATCCGCCATTAGCTGGATGTAAGCAGGTTCATCGTAAAAAGAAGGAATGTAGCGCTGTCCTTTTACCCAATGTTCCTTACCATCAAAGGTTTGTGCTAAAGCTTTATTCACCTGTTCGACTGCAATGCCGCTGGTGAAAACAGAATCAACTACCAACAGCGGGTAAATCAGAATTTTGTCAAATCCTTCTGCTTGAATTTGCGGAATTACTTGTTCCGGCAAAAACGGCGCGCAAAAGTTAAAAGCTTTGAACACTTTTACTTTATCGCCCCATTTCTCCTGTAAATTCTTTTCAATCCCGGCGCGCTGCTGTTCAAAAATTGCATTGTGCGGCGAAACGAATTTACCGTGTTGGTGACTCCACTCGTGCAAGTCAAAGATTGCTAAAATCTTCGCCAGCGGCGGATAAATCCACAGCGGTACTGGCGCAAACTTTGCCGTAAGCAAATTTAAAGCTTGTTCGTTGTAGTTGGCAAAATCGTCGTAGCTTTCGACTTCGCCATAACCCATCAGCAATACAGCAACGCGATCGTTACTTGCGGGTGCTGCAGATGTTTTGTACTCGATTTTTTCTGGAGAAGCAACCACTTTGTATTCCTCAATTTTATTTATTCTAAGAGATCCAAACAGGATGAAGGGTGAATCGGAGATTTTTCATTGTGTGCGATCGCACGACGGTTGCGTGCTGGGCTGATTCCCGGTTTCTGCGCCCCTACTTCCCGGTCAAACCTCTTATTTATCCTAGAAACCGGATTGATGGGCATCAGTCCTAAGTCGGTTTTTTGACCCTGACCCGAAATTCGTAGGGTGGCTAGAACTAGAATCAGCCTTTGCTAAGCTTGACAGGAGATGGGGCGGGGGGGGATAAGTTTCATGTTTTCTTAAGACTCCCTGACCTTGCCTCAGATTAATGGGGTTTGGAGCGTTCCCAGCTTTTAACTTGGGGGGATACTCTTCAAACTTGACTCTATTATAAGTTTAACACCCTATCCCCTGGGGTAGTATATGATATAGTAGGTATATGATAAAGTTATGTTGCGAACTATATTAACTTTCTTGACGAACTATGAGACTGGTAATTTGCCCCGGAGTTCACGAACCAAAGCTAACCGACTGTTTCCTGACGGGACTTTCGGGGCTTTGGGGACTGGCAGCCGATCGCCCAAACCAGCAAATAGTCGATCGTGTCAAGATTTTTCCCGCTCATAAATATCCGCCTTTCTCAGCTCTTGACATATTGCAATTTTTGTGCAGCGAAAAGTTAGCAGGAGAAAGTCTAGTATTTGTCAGCTTTTCGGCAGGAGTAGCCGGGGCGATCGGGGCGGCTCTTCTGTGGCAGCAACTCGGTGGCAAAGTCGGGGCTTTTTTTGCCTTAGACGGTTGGGGAGTACCTCTGGTGGGAAATTTTCCCATCCACCGCATCAGCCACGATCGCTTTACGCACTGGAGTTCGGCAATTCTCGGTGGCGGTGGAGAAAGCTTTTATGCAGATCCCGCGATCGAACATTTGGATTTATGGCGAGCTCCCCAAACGGCAAAAGGCTGGCACCTCAGCCAAACCGCCGCCGGCATTGAGACTCTCGCACCCACAACCGCAGCAAAATTTTTAGTCCACCTATTGAAACAATACGGAGTCCAATCAGTTGTTTAATCTAAATTTAGTATCCTCAGCGATCGCACCTATTGCCACCATCGCCCGCCTCGACAATTCTGTCTCTTCAGCCACAACAAACACCATCAAACAGTGGTTGATATTTAGCGCCTCAGCATTTTTAGTCTCAATTCCCGTCTTCGTGCAAGCACCGTTAGTGCGTTTATATCCAACCATCAGTTTGCTGTCAACTATCCCCTGGTTCGTTCTGAGTTTAATTCTAATTTTCCGCCCCAAAACCCAACTTTGGGGAGATTTATTATTAGGATTTGCCGGCTGTTGGCTCGCAGGTTCTATCTATTGGGGCTGGTTTAGATGGGAACCAATTTTACATCTACCTATAGAAGCAATTGGCTTGCCTTTTGCTATTTGGTGCTTGGGCAAATCTTGGGGAAAAGTTGGCAGCTATTTTTACTTGGGTTCCCTATTTGGCACTGCTATTACCGATTTATATTTTTATTTAACTGGGTTGATGCCCTACTGGCGCCAAGTGATGCACGCGGAACCGGAATTAGCTATGCCGATTTTTCAAAGTGCGATCGGTCAAATTGAAACTCCTTGGGGCATAGGCTGTGCTTTAGTTCTAATCGCTGTGTTGCTAACAGTCGGTTTGCTGAGTTTGCGCGATCGAGAACTGCACTGGCGCGCTTTCAGCGGCGCGGTGTTAAGCACGCTTTTGGTAGATGGTTTATTTTGGTTGGCTGCTTCTGCTGCTTAAGATTTATGATTAGTTTTTATGTTGGTATTTTTTGACTGCAGATGTGGGCAAATTGACGCAGATTAACGCAGAATTTTTTGAGGGATGTAGTCTTGAGATTCCTGACTTTTTAAAGAAGTCGGGAATTTTGGTATTTACGGAACAATTATGAGTTAAAATCTAAAATCTAAAATCTCAGAATCCAAAATCAATATCATGTCTTTCATTTCAATTCGCGGTGTAGAACATTATTACGAGTGGATAACGGCAGATAACACGGCCCAACCCAGCGGGAAACCAGTGATGGTATTTCTGCACGGCTGGGCGGGTTCAGCGCGCTACTGGGAAAGCACGGCACGGGCTATTGCTGATGATTTTGATTGTTTGCTCTACGATATGAGAGGTTTTGGTCGATCGCCCTTGCCGAAAGAGCCTCCTGAGTCCAGCTACGAACTCGAAACCTATGCCCACGACTTAGCGGAATTATTAGAATCTCTGAATTTAAGCCGCGTCTTTCTCAATGCTCACTCCACAGGTGCATCAATTGCTACTTTATTTCTCAACCTTTACCCTGAAAAAGTAGAAAAAGCAATTCTCACTTGCAGCGGGATTTTTGAATACGACGAAAAAGCCTTTACAACTTTTCACAAATTCGGTGGCTATGTGGTAAAATTTAGACCATCTTGGCTGGCATCGATCCCTTTTGCCGATCGGCTATTTATGGCCCGGTTTTTGCGCCGTTCCCTGCCCACAGAGGTCAGTCTGGCGTTTCTCAAGGATTTTTTAATGGCAGACGAGCAAGCTGCTATTGGTACAATGGTGACGGCAGTCAGTAAAAGAGCAGCCGAGGAAATGCCCCAAGAATTTGCGCGGCTGAGTGTTCCCACACTGCTTGTGGCAGGAGAATTTGACCAAATTATTCCCGCCGCCATGGGAGAGCAAGCAGCCTCCCTCAGCAAAAAAGTAGAATTTGTTATAATTCCGAATACGGCTCACTTTCCGATGCTGGAGGATGCCGCAACATACTTGCAGCGAATTCGAGACTTTTTGCCAGCAGCGGCTTAGCTGAGTTATTGTTCATCTAATGTACGATCGGACACGCAAGCTTTGAGAACGGCTTTTGCTCCGATCTTAATTTTTAATTTCTAATTTCTTAAAGCGAAAGGTGGTACAATGAACGACCTCGACCAATACTATAAAGTGCTGGGACTGTTGCCGGGAGCTTCCAGAGAAGAAATTAGCCAAGCCTACAAGGATTTAGCGTTCATTTGGCACCCCGATCGCATCCCCAAAGACAATCCCAGACTACTACAGAAAGCTGAAGAGAAGATTAAGGAAATTAATCAAGCTCGCGAACAATTGCGATCGATTCAACCAAGAGGTCAGAATCAAAACGTTCAGCACAAACATACTCAGCACAAACACACCCAGCAACAAAACACCCAGCACAAACATACCCAGCAACAAACTACCCAGCAACAAAACGCTCAGTACAGAAATACTCAGCAACAAACTACCCAGCAACAAAACGCTCAGTACAGAAACACTCAGCAACAAACTACCCAGCAACAAAACGCTCAGTACAGAAATACTCAGCAACAAACTACCCAGCAACAAAACGCTCAGTACAGAAACACTCAGCAACAAACTACCCAGCAACAAAATACTCAGTACAGAAATACTCAGCAACAAACTACCCAGCAACAAAATACTCAGTACAGAAACACTCAGCAACAAAACACTCAGTACCAAAACGCTCAGCAACCCAATACTCAGTACCAAAACACTCAGTACAGAAATACTCAGTATCCAAACACCCAGCAGCAAAACACTCAGCCACCACCAGCCACCCCAAAAGAACCCCGCTACTCTTCTGAACCCTCTTCAGGGAAATATCCTGGAAATTATGCGGGAAACTATGGGGGAAACCCTGCAGGGCCCTATTCAGAGGCCTCCCGCTACCAATCGCAGCCCCCGCCATCTCAGTCTTACCGCCAAGCGGGGCCCCAAGCTCCCGATTTGAGCGGTTCCAACTTCAAAGGAGCTTCCTTAAAAGAAAAGGATTTTTCAGGGAGAAACTTGAGCAATGCAAACCTGAGTGAAGCCGACTTAAGTGATGCTTTTCTACACAACGTCAATCTCACAGGCGCGAATTTGCACCAAGCTAACTTGTTCAGGGCTAATTTGTTAGGAGCTTGTTTGATCAATGCCAACTTGAGAGAAACCAACTTAATCGGAGCCGATTTGAGCGGTGCTGACTTGAGCGGTGCTGACTTGACAGGAGCGAAAATTGGTTACGGCGATCGAGTTATGGTCAAACTTACCCGGACTACATTAACAGGTACAATCTTACCCGACGGTACTGTTCATAGCTAAATATATTTAGTTTTTAGTCAGTGGTGGTAGACGCGGGTTTTACCCGCAATATTTGCTGCAACTCCAAATACAAAAAAATCCGCCCTTTGCGAATTTGGGATAAAAACTTATATACTGTCCGCTAGAACAACCGCAAGAAAATTGGTTCGTAGTGAGGCGGTTCGTCGTCAGAATTCTATGAGGACTTGCATTCCTCGCTGCGTACCCATAATGCTTAAATTACTTGACATGATATTACGCGATCGCGATCGCACAAACCGAGTTTTTTTACCCGGTTCAACAACTGCAACGAGGTTTGTTCGTTCATCAAACCCCCTTTCTGTCTCCAACACGGCTAATCGAGATTCATATTACAGCAACCGCCAACATGGTTCCTGTTCTGTTTTTTCCTTCTTCCTTCTTCCTTCTTCCTTCTTCCTTCTTCCTTTTTCCTTCTTCCTTCTATCCTTTACATCCGTTATATCCGTTACATCCGTTACATAATCCGTTGCCGAACTTCCTTCCCTTATTAATTACTTCCACCACGGCGATTGCGTAACTTTCGTCCAGCAGCCAGCATAGCGCCTCCCGCCATCAAACCCCCCACAGTCATCGGTTCGGGAACCGGCTCAGGTTGAACCGTCTCCAGAGAACCGCCTTTAATAAATACAGCAGAATCTAAATAGCCATCGCCCACATCTTTAATGCGGATGCTGAGAACATTCGTCTGATTTTGCTTGAGCAAACCCTCAAAACCTAAAACTTTAGTAAAACCGTCGAGCTTAACGATGTTAGCAGCAATACCTGTCCAACTTGGGTTGTCAATATAGTCGGGGTGATCTTTAGAGCGATTATATGGATCGGGAACAAGATTATTAATCGTAACAGTTTTTCCGTCGCTCAATTTTGCCAAATTAGTGCCGTTCAGCAGCAGTTCAAAATTGTCATTATATTTATTAGAACCGCCGAACTCAGGAAACTCCTCAGAAGCAAATACATATTGAAAGAATAACTTTTGAACAGTGCTATTAGCAAAAAAGCTGAGGTTTAGCTGAGTCGTATCCCCTTGTTCACCCTTAGCACCAAAATCCGTGCTTAAATCGCTGTCCTCTGTCGTGAAGTTATCTTTCCGATTCTGACCCGGTATATCGGTGACTCTACCAGTGCTCAGAACAACACCTGATGTCAAACCGAAGGGGTCATTAGTGAAAGTACCAAAAGCAGCAGAATTACCCGTAATTGAAACAGAAAAATTACTCAAGCCGACTGTATTAGCTCCCAATAAATTATTTTTCAAAGTCTCAGTGTTATTCGTTGCCCCTACCGAAAATGCCATGGCTGGCGCTGCCAACAAACTCAGAGCAGTAGTTAATGTAGCTGTTAAGGCAGCATTTTTGTGAGTAATTATCATAAATTTTTCCTAAAAGATACAAACCTGATTCTCTGCACACCTTAATTTTTACATTATATAACTATTAATGTCTAGTAGCTTTACAATAACTTTACATATAAGTAGATTTACGCTTTGTGTGGTTATTTTTTTTTGTAGTTATTGGCAGTTTGTCAGCCTATAAACCTCAGCGCAAAAATACGGAGGCAAAAATACAAGTACACAGACTAATAATTTTATCCCTTACGCACTGGCAACCCAAAAAACCTGGTTTTGATACCGTTGGGACTCTCCAAAATGACTCATGACTAATAGCTAAGGACTCATGACTCATGAAAGATGACTAATAGCTAAGGACTCATGACTCATGAAAGATGACCTCGCCCAAAAAAACCATACAAGCCCCCGATTCCTGTCGTAGAGAGATCAAAATTTTTGACCCTAGTTCAATATCCCAGATTGATCTCTGGAGTAAATCTAAAATCCTTCGACTGAGTGCGACTCGACGGCGCGTCGAAGTCTAAAATCTCTAATCGACTGACTGTTGACTAAAATCCCCTTGCTTCTCCTTCGCCGCGCCGATCGGCAGCCCCTTCCAACCAACCATCCGCAGTCAGGACGATCGCATTGGCATTGCCCCAGCCATCACCTTCGACAATCTGGTGTCCCCGCCGCCGCAACTCCGAAAGCGTCGCAGCCTCAAAACCTCCCCGTTCCACCATCAGGCGATCGGGCAGCCACTGATGGTGAATCCTCGGTGCGGATACAGCCTCACCAACATTCATGTCGTAAACCAACACATTCAGCACAATTTGCAACACCGTAGTAATAATCGTGCTGCCTCCGGGAGCCCCCGCAGCGAGGCGAAATTTGCCATTTTCTGTCACGATGACCGGCGTCATGCTGGATAAAGGAGTTTTCCCAGGGGCGATCGAATTTGCCTCCCCGCCCACCAAACCAAACAAATTCGGCACTCCTGGCGCCGCTGCAAAATCATCCATCTCGTTGTTGAGCAAAATTCCCGTACCTGCAGCCACGACTCCAGCCCCAAAACCGCCATTCACTGTAAACGTCAAAGATACCACATTGCGCTCTTTGTCAACTACCGTGAGGTGGGTAGTTTCGGGAGACTCCCACAGGAGACGGTTCAAAGTTTCAGCGTCAACAGCTTTTACCTCGCTGGAGGGTCTGGCTTTTGACATTTGGATTTGCGATCGTCTCAATTTGGCATAATTGGTGCTAGTTAGAGCTTTGACTGGTACACTCACAAAATCCGGGTCGCCCAAATACTCAGCCCGATCGGCATAAGCAATCCTCATACTCTCCGCCAGCAAGTGCAAAGTATCTGGACTTTGCCTTCCCAACCTCTTGAGATCCGTATCTCCCAGAATATTTAAGATTTGCAACAAATGAACGCCGCCGGAAGAAGGAGGCGACATCGCGCAAATTTCGTAACTGCGAAAGTTGCCACAAACCGGATTTCGCCAAATCGGCGTATAGTTTTTCAAATCTTCGAGAGTGATAATGCCGCCATTTTTAGCCATGTCGGCGGCGATCGCCCGCGCAATGTCCCCGGTATAAAAACTCTGGGGATTTTGTGCAATCTGCCGCAAAGTCCGCGCCAAATCCCGCTGCACCAAAAGCTCACCCGGCTGGTATAAAATGCCACCACGAGTAAAAATCTCCCGCGCCGCCCGGTTTTTTTTGAGCACCTCCTGTCGTCGCCCGGTAGCCGTGGTAAACCGCGAACTTACCGGAAAGCCTTTTTCAGCCAGGGCGATCGCCGGCGCCACCACCTGTGCCCAAGGCAACTTACCATACTCGCGGTGCACCGTATAAAGTCCAGCAACAGTGCCCGGAATACCCGCCGCCAAATGCCCGTCCAGACTTGCCCTTTGGCGCACCTTCCCTTGCTTGTCGAGGTACATATCCCGCGCCGCCCGTTGCGGAGCTCGTTCCCGGAAATCCAGCGCTTGCACAGTCCCCGTTTCGGCCCGCCGCAGGAGCAAAAAACCCCCGCCGCCGATACCCGCCGAAAAAGGCTCCACCACCGAAATCGCCAAAGCAGTAGCAGCCGCCGCATCCACTGCATTACCGCCCTGTTGCAGCAGGGCCAGCCCCGCAGCGCTCGCCAGAGGGTGAGCGGAAACTGCCATCCCCTGTTTGCTGCGCTGCTGCTGCAAGGTTGGCTGTAGCTGTTGCTGGCAGCCACCCAACACCAAGACTGTTAGGCAACAAGTATAAATTCGTACTTTAATCAATAAATTTTGCAACATTTTTTACGGGTGAGGCGAGGGTTTTTTATCAGAAGATTGGGTTTAAAACCCCGTCCTTTTACGACGGCTTTTTCCATTTCCAAGTAAAGTAACACATCCATCTAAACAAATGAATATGGTACAATAAGCCCGGTAAGCTCATCTAATTTGGTATAGAACCCATTTGACATCTTGGAGGGTGCGAGTCGATCGCCCGTTGTCTGTCGATCGCCATAAATATCTCAAATGGGTTCACAAGAACCGCTATTGACAGGATGCTCCTTTATATCTTGCCCTTAAAGTCAATCGATTTTAGATTTTAGATTTTAGATTTTAGATTAAAGAATTGACTTGCGCCAGATAAATGCGGGGGCTTGAGGATTTTCGATTTTGGATTGATTCCACGGATAAATCACGTGGCGGGTACCACATGAAGAAATTCGTGGTCAAGTACAATTTATAGAAGCCATTTGGGATCTTTTCCCTCATCAAGTTATAATAACGCTCTGCGATCGCGGAGGGTGACAAGGGAGCATCTCAATGAAAGCAGACTAGCTATAAATTAGAGTTTTGAGGCCATCTTGCTGCGGGGCAGGAGGAAAAAGTCAGAAGGAAGGAGCCAGAAGAAGTGTTTTTACAAATATTAAGATGCTCCCGAAAGATCGGATGAGTAGTACGAATACTCAACCCCTGCGCTTTAAGATTGATGGCTAACCAACTTGAAAATATCAGTGAGTTGCTTTTCGGTTTTCAGTGCCGAGATAAACCAGTTCAATCCTTCAGGTAACGTCAGCAATTACTCCAATCAGCTTAGTTGATTTTTCCGAAAATTAATTCACCCTGATTAGCAAGGGGGATGCGAGGAGGATCTCGCCCGGAATAAACAGTTTTAACCCAAGCGTAAGCTGTTCGGCATTTAAAAGACGATAGTAGGGTGCCCAGCGTACAGAAGTGTTTCCCTTGTAAGCGTAAGTGTTCACTCCTGACGCACCATACAAACTCGTTAGTGGTTTAAATGCTCCACAGCTTATTGAGTTAAAACCGACTCAAAACTCAAACAGAAAATAAAAGAAAATATCCTCATCAGCCCTCATAGCGAGGACTTCCGCTTTCAGACAGGGATTTTTAACCCCAGGCGGACTCAACCGCATTTGCCAATGATGATTCCGCAAACCGAACCTCCACAGACGGATAACACCCTAATGGAAGCATTAACATCGCCGTTACGTTTCGTTACGATAAGGAGACAGAGAGAAAAACCTCTCCTTCGTAAAATCAGAGGTAGCCATTATGAACGGTACATTTCGCGTCGGCAACCTGTTTGGGATTCCCTTCTTTGTCAACGCATCTTGGTTTTTAGTTCTGGGTTTAGTAACCTGGCAGTACGGCGGCGCATTAGCTGCCCTGTTTCCCACATTGGGCCCCGTAGCGCCCTGGATGCTGGGATTATTCACAGCGTTACTGTTATTTGCTTCCGTCTTAGCCCACGAATTAGGACACAGTTGGGTAGCCATTAAACAGGGAATTGGCGTGAAATCGATTTCGCTATTTCTGTTTGGCGGACTGGCTAATTTAGAAAGAGAATCCAAAACCCCAGCCGAAGCATTTTGGGTAGCCATTGCAGGCCCGTTGGTTAGCTTATTTTTATCCGGTTTGTTAACAGCCATAGGCATCGGTGCTGGACTCACAGGCCCCGCAGCAGCCATCGTGGGACTTTTAGCTTCCATCAACTTAGTTCTAGCCTTATTTAACTTAATTCCCGGTTTGCCCCTCGACGGTGGCAACATCCTCAAAGCAATTGTCTGGAAAATTACTGGCAACCCTTACAAAGGTGTAATTTTTGCTAGCCGCGTCGGTCAAATAATTGGTTGGATTGCCATTGCTACAGGCGTGTTCGGCAATATTTGGAATTTAGTAATCGGTTGGTTCTTACTGCAAAATGCCGGTCAATCGGCCCAATATGCCACAGTCCAAAATCAACTGGCAGGCCTGACAGCCGCAGATGCTGTTACCCCCGAAAGTCCGATCGTCTCCCAAGACTTGTCCCTCAGAGAATTTGCCAACAACTACGTTATCGGTAGCGCTCAAACCTGGCGCAGGTTCCTGGCAACAGATGATGCCGGACAATTGGTAGGGGCGATCGACCTTGATGACCTCAAAACCATTCCTACCGGACGCTGGCCCGAAGTTTTAGTCAAAGAACTCCTGAAGCCGATCGAATTTTCCACCACCGTCAAACCAGAATTATCCCTTCTTGAAGTCGTCACCCTCCTAGAACAACTCAAAGTACAAGAACTCCCCGTCATTCGCGAAAACGGTGTCCTAGTAGGACTTGTAGAAAAAGCTGAAATTGCCCGCCTGTTACAAAGACGAGCCGAAGCGAACCCTGCTTGATATCCTCAGATACTTGACAAATAAGAGTTAACCCCCTCGATTTACCCTTACCAAAAGGGCGATCGGGGGGGTTAACTTTAGCTTCAAAAAAGTCAAGTCAACCACTCAATTATTAGCAGTAAATCAAACATGATTATCATAGTGTATTGAGAGTCTGAACGAACACCTTATGCCATCTCATGACTCTTGTGGCAGCAGCTAAAATAACTGTTCGGGGAGCATCTATGCAGAACAGCTACTTTATAGATAAGGTGGGCTTCGGCGCACTCGAAAGCTCAGCCCCCTATCGCTCAATTTCAGCCATCAAATCTAGTATTTTTTGATAATCAAAATTATATAGATGATTCCTCAGAACTTCCGCAAAAACATCATTATCGCTGCCGATTTCCTCAATAGTTGTGGCAATCAAATCGAAGTCAGCCTCACGGACTGCCTGTTTTAGAGTTCTCGCCCATTCTGGGGAAACTTTCGGCTTGGAGTCCAGCGTAAATATTGCAGCACTATCAGATATTTTTTCTTGTACCATACTTGAACTCGGCGATAAATCCTTGACTTCAACATATTTATTGATGACTTCACCAGCACCCGTTGCGGTAACAACTTGAATATCAAACTTGAAGACAGTCCCTTGTCCCACTTCGCTCTCGACGGTAATGTCGCCCCCCATTAATCTTATGAACTCGCGGCTGATATTTAATCCTAAACCCGTACCTGTTTGAACTTTTTTTTCAGATGCAGTTTGCACCAATAATTCAAATATGCTTTCTAATTTGTCCGGGAAAATACCAACTCCTGTATCTGCTATGGCAAAGGAAATAATGACTGTCTTTTGAGTTTCCACAAAATCAAAAGCTTCGTTCAATATAGGCTTAATTATTTGTTTTTTATTCGGCTCCACAGTAACTGAAACTGAACCGGAAGGGGTAAATTTAACCGCATTATCTAATAAGTTAATTAGCACTTGTCGCAACTTAACATCATCAGTTTGCACGTATTGGGGAACATCGGAAGAGCAGTCAATAATTAATTGCAATCCTTTATTTTTTGCCGGAATTTGAAACATATTTTTCACGTCCCCCAGCAAGCGGTACAAGTCAAAAGTTTTGGCGTTGAGTGTCATGCGGCCAGCTTCTATTTTAGATAAGTCTAAGACTTGATTGATCACTTGGAGCAGGTGTTCTCCGCTGCGGCGAATAATTTTGATATTTTCTTTTTCCGGCAAAGTTAAATTAGTGCTGGGTTCCATTAATTGAGCGAAGCCGAGAATGGCGTTGAGGGGGGTTCGCAATTCGTGGCTCATGTTGGCGAGAAAGAGGCTTTTAGTTTTGTTGGCAGCTTCTGCGGCTTCTTTGGCTTGTTGAAGTTCTTGTTCTGCTTGTTTGCGATCGCTCGTATCAATAATTATGCCGTGCCAGACAATATCTCCATTTTCGCGCAATTCTGGTCGAGAATAACCTTGCAGCCATTTGAGTTTTCCCGATGCTGTCACAATCCGCCACTCGTGGGAAAATAGTTCTAGAACAGTGGCACTTTTGACAATTGCCTCGAAGTGACTGGATCGATCGTCCGGGTGCATTTGTTCGTAGAGTAAAGCAGAGTTGTTCTGGATTTCCTCCGGCTCTAATTCTTGAATCTCTCGGCATCGAGGACTGATATATTCCATCTTGACTGATCCGTCGGGATGCTGCACGAATATGTAAAGTTCTCCCGGAACAGTGTTCGCTAATTTGTGAAACAGAGCTTCGCTTTTTTGCAGGGCTAATTGTGCTTGTTTGCGATCGCCAATATCAATCCCAAATCCAAACAAGAAATCCAGGTTGCCACCTTCGTCGAGCACCGGTGTGCCGTGCCACTCCACTAACAAAGTCCGATCGTCCGAAGTGAGAATGCGATGTTCGTTAACCGTTTGCTCCCGCGCTGTTACGCCCGTAAAAATCGAATGCAATCCGGCTCGATCGCTTGGGGGTACAAATGTCGCTAAGTAATCTTTGCCTGCAACTTCTGTGGCAGTATAGCCCACCGCTTCCAGCATACAGTTATTCGCCAGCAGGATTTTACCCTCAGAGTCGATCGCCACAAAAAAAATCGGAGAATTTTCGATAATCTTTAAGTTAAAGTCGCGCTCTTGACGGATAATTTTTTCAGCTTGCTGGCGCTCCTCAATTTCGAGCTGCAAGCGGGCATTGATCGAGGCTAGCTCGATCGTGCGATCGACTACTTCAATTTCCAGGGTACGGTTGTAGTCAGCCAATATTTGCTCTGCGTGTTTGCGAGCCGTAATATCTTTAAAAACATTAAGAACATAAAGGATATTCCCCCCACCGTCAAACACCGGCAGCGCTCGCACTTCCAAACGAATATTTTTCCCATCCAGGCGAATATCCATATCTTCAGCAATCACCTCGAAGCCACTCAACGCCCGTGCAAACGGCATTTGATCTGCCGGGTAAAGTTGATCGGTTCCTGTTATATAAGTTTGATAAGCTTCTGCTAGCTCTGTTGCGGTAGCATCGGGCATTTCTCCCCTACCCAATATCTGCTCACCCGCCGAATTCATGAAAATAACTGCGCCACCCGGAGTCATCGCCGAGACTCCAACAGGCAAATTTTCTACCAGTTGGGCAAATTTTTCTTCACTTTCTGCCAAAGCTTGAAAAGACTTTTTCAGTTGAGCAGCCATCTCGTTGAAAGACTGGGCTAATTCGCCGACTTCCTCAAGCCTACTGACAGCCACAGCGCGATCGAACTCTCTGGCGGCAATATCTTTAGCTGCTTCATTGAGCCGCAACAGCGGCAGCGTTACCCACCTAGCTGTCAGCACTCCAGCAATTGTCGATAGCAGTAGCGCCGCCCAACAAAGTAAAATTGTAGTGCGCGTATTTTTGTTAATTTGCCCCATGAAATCGGATTCGGGCACTGCGATCGCAATCAGCCAGTTCAAACCGTAAACATCAGAAAACGGCAGCACTTCCACAAAATATTCCTGCCCGTCTCGGCTAAATTGCAATTGCTGTCGCTGCTTAATGTCGCCAAAGCCCCCGAAGTGTTCGTACAAATATTTAGCTGCGGTGCGAATGATAGGAGTTTGGCTGTCTAAAACATTCAGCCGCTGCAGTTGCGGGTTTCCCGACATCTTTCTAAAGGGTGATTCTTGACTTGAACTGGCAATCAGCAAGCCCGATCGTTCGATCGCGAAAATTTGTCCCGTTTTGCTAAGCTTGATGCGATGGAGATATTGCTGAAGCTCCGAGAGCGAAAAGTCTACGGCACAAACTCCCAGCAATTTACCATTTCGATCGCGAATTGGTTGGCTGGCAGCAATAAAAACAGTCCCAGGAGTAAAACCTCGATAAATACTCGTCCAAATCGGTTTATTAGCTGCGACAGCTTCTTTGTACCAGGGGCGGAGACGGGCATCGTAGGTTCCGGGTTCTGCCTTTAATTTAGCGGTGCGAGTGCCGTTGCCGTCTGTAGCGTAGTATATGTTCTGAAAGTTGGTAGACTTGTTCGCCGCGACAATTTGCAAGCTGCGATCAGTGGGGTTGCGCCAAATGCCGAGATATTCTCCTGATTTTTCAGCACCGAAGGAAATCCATTGAATGCTTTTAAAAGATCGCATTTGCTGCCAGAGGAACTTCTCTCCCCGAGGCTGGGGCTTTTCTAACTGTAAGTTTAATTCACCGCGCTCGATCGCCGAGGCGTTAAGTTGATTTACCCACTGGGTAGGTTCGAGAAAAGAAATCAGCTTTTCTTCAACTCTCTTTCCCGTCTCCGCGATCAATTTCTCGGCGAGCTCTTCGACTGCTTTGTCTCCGTTGCGAAAGGACAGATACCCGACAATCCCAACGGCTGCGACGATTTGCAGCACAAAAGAGGCCACTAGAAGGTGACGCAGGGGGATTTTTATTTGGTGTTGAGAAGTTTTGCTCGCGAATCGGGGCAACGGCATAGGCTGGTGACTAATTGCTCCCTAACACTTTAACTGTTCCAGCCTGTAATTTCACTTACGGGCGATCGAGGTGTTTCCTTCCCCTCAAAACCCCTCCCACACAGACACAACTCAGGAGCAAGCACGAGACTTATACAATTTTAGATTTTAGATTTTAGATTTTAGATTAAATAATTAGGGATGGATGAGGGAGCTCGTGCTTTCGAGCTTCGCTACAGTTGCACTCTTTTTTTCCACTGGTTATGATGCACTGTTAGCTGAGAATACCTCCGCCATTTTCTTGCTTTGGTGAGTTTCCGAGCTCAACCAAACCTAATTCTTCCTTCAAACCTCTTCGGTTCATCAATTACATCCGTTAAATCCCGTACACAATCCGTTGCCGAACATCCATCCGTTACATCCGTTACATCCGCTACACAATCCGTTGCCGAACTTCTCTTCAACAGCTACGCGGAAAATCCCCCGCTTGTCCAAACGGATATAGCGAGGGGCGAGAATAGGTATTCTCGCAAAATATAAAGTGGTGGCAGTGGCTTTTGTCGAGCCATTGCCATCTATAGAAGCCATAGTGTTTTAGGCTCGCAGAAAGATTTCAGAGCCAATTCTCTGCTCGCAGTCAATGCTTGAAGTCAAACCAACCTGTTCAAGCAAGAAGTCAAAGCAAGTCGTAAAAGCCTAGGATTCTTCTTCTTCGCGATCGATTTGGCGCAGGTGAATGTGCTTGCGTCCCAGAGAGATTTCAAATTCATCTCCTGGCTGGAGTTCCATCTGTTTGGTGTAGGCAGCTCCAATCAGTAAGTTGCCGTTAGATTGAACGCTAATCCGATAGCTGGCAGAGCGTCCGCCGCGTCCATTGCCGTTTTGCTTCCCGTCTAGCTGAATGCCTTCTGCATCAATCAGCGCATTCAGGAATTTCATCATGTTGACCCGTTCTACGCCGTTCTTAGTAACGGTGTAGTAGCCACAGGCTCTAGCTTTTTCTTCCTTGGTAAGGTTCTCTAGGTCTTTGACCTTTTTGATCAGATCTTCGCCTTCAAGGGGTTCGATATTTTTCTTTTTAGCCATTTACTGAGTCCTGAAATATTCAACTGGTGTACGGATTTTTTCTCGGTAGGTTTTTGGTTTGACCAAGAAACTTTAGCTTTATAGCTGGTCGTAAAACTATATTACACCGATCGGCTCAATTGTTAACCACTATTATCTAAATATTTTTAACAACCTGCAGTCTTTCTTGAGGAGTAGCAGCAGCAGGTGCGAGCAATCTCTAAACTCGGTAGCATAAGCTATCACCTATCAGCTAGCTGAATATTTGCCCCGCTCTTAAAATCCCATGAAGTTAACCACACGCGGACACTACAGTGTCAAAGCATTACTGGATCTAAGTTTGCAACCTCGCTTCGGCCCGACATCGGTGAAATCGATAGCGAAGCGACAGGAGTTACCGGCTCCTTATCTAGAAAAATTGCTGATTGAAATGCGACGAGCCGGTTTAGTCCAATCTGTTCGGGGTGCCCAAGGTGGATATCAATTAGCCCGTATGCCCGCTCAAATCTCTTTAGGACAAATCTTAGAGGCTGTAGGTGAAACTATTGAACCTTTACCTCGACATTTTCCCGACGCGACGCAAGCAGAGGACTGGGTAACATTCAGTTTGTGGAACCGATTGCACAAAAAACTTGCCGAAGCGCTGTACAGTATTTCCCTCGAAGACTTATACTATGATGTCCGCAGTTGGCAAGCGGCTCTTGGGGAAGAAACTAGCTTTATCATTTAAATGGTAAGTTCATTCATTCGATCGCAAGCTTGCACACATGGACGCAACACTTGTTACTTACTTTGGTGGCACACGCTGCGGAGCTGTCCGCTTCCGTGTAGCCGTTGACAAACACGAAGCATCTGATTGCAACTGCTCTATCTGTCAAAAGAAGGGATTTTTGCATCTCATTGTGCCGCCGGAACGTTTTACCTTGCTCAGTGGCGAAGATGTTTTGACAACCTATACATTTAATACAGGAACTGCTCAACATACTTTCTGCCGAATTTGCGGCATTCACTCGTTCTATCGCCCCCGATCGCATCCCGATCATTTCGATGTCAACGTCCGCTGTCTTGACGACGATGCCATCAAACACTTTGAGATTCTACCGTTTGACGGTGTTAATTGGGAGGAGAACGTACACTTGCTGGGCGACTACAGTAATCTCAGCAGTTAGAGCAACCACGCCTGATGATGATGAGGTTTTGAATTGCTCAAACCCTTGCCTTTATTGCTTCTTCCTTCTTTCTTCTACTATAAAATCGCCCCTCAAAAAATCAAAGTCCGCAAGGGTAGCAGGAGTTAAAATCTGCTCTCTGGGGCGATAACTCCTGCTGTGACAATGAAGGAAGATGGTTCGGCCCCCCGGATTCATCCGTGGAGCGAGAAAAAAGATCCTCGCTCCCCATCGCCAGTCCCCGGATCGATCGGTGGAGTCGCTTTCTTCAATTCTAAAATCTAAAATCTAAAATCTAAAATCTAAAATGGATTGACGGACTATCAAGTTTGACACAATATATAATGATGCCGGATGAATTTCCTGTTTTGATTTTAGCTGCGGTGTTGGATTATTCGATCGGCGATCCTTGGGGTTGGCCGCATCCCGTGCAGGCGATGGGTTGGGCGATCGACCGTTATACTCGACTTGTCTTTAATATATGGAATAATCCCGCAGGCAAAATGCCTGAAGCCGGGGATAGTCCCGCTGGCGATCAGCACAAACTGCTGCTGCGAGGTGCTGGTACAATACTAGCGATCGGGCTGATTGTAGGCAGTTATACTGTCAGTTGGTCGATCGTCCAAGCTGCTAGTTGGGTGCATCCTCTTTTAGGTATTGCCATACAGACCATTTTGCTGGCAAGCTGTTTTGCAGGTCGCAGTTTGAGGGCGGCAGCAGAGGATGTGCTAGCACCTTTAAATGTTGGAGATTTAGTCAAGGCGCGAGAAAGGTTGAGCCTTTACGTCGGCCGGGATACCGAAAACTTATCCGAGCCAGAAATTCTGCGAGCATTGTTAGAAACTGTAACAGAGAATGCAGTCGATGGCGTGACAGCACCGCTATTTTATGCCTTACTTGGGTTCGCTCTGCCACATCTATTATTAAGTGTTACCGGTGCGCCGATCGATCCTAACTCGATGTGGGCGAGTGCTATAGTCCCCTTGGCGATCGCTTACAAAGCAGCCAGCACATTAGATTCTACGATCGGCTACAAAGAAGCGCCATACACTGATTTAGGATGGTTTAGCGCCAAACTAGAAGACGTGCTGACGTGGATTCCTTGCCGGCTAACAGTGATTACTTTAGCCGTTATATCTGGCAAACCGATTTACATTTGGCAAATTTGTCAGAGAGATGCTGTTAAAGATGCCAGCCCCAATTCCGGTTGGAGCGAGTGCGTTTACGCCGCCATCTTGGGAGTGCAACTAGGAGGTACTAATTCCTATCGCGGAGTTCTCAAACACAAACCGCTGTTAGGCGAGCCGGTTCACCCGATCGCAGCGCCGCTAATTTGCCAAGCATTGCAATTAACTCGGTATTGCTTTCTGATTTGGTTGGGACTATCATTGCTTTTTTATACCTTATTATGTTTGAGCCGCTAACTGCTGACTGCACCCGACCACAGATACCAGCTCTCAGCAGGAGTCTGGGAGAGCAAAAAAGTTTTGACGTTAGTAGTTCCCACCCCAGATTCATCTATCAAGTCAATCTAAAATCTCAAAGCTCAAATCCCAAATCGTTCCACTCCCAGATTCATAGACGAGCAATTGCACAAATCTTTGATTGATACATAAACCGCAGATAATGGCAGATACACACAGATAAACGCAGATAATTTGCGAGGGAGAGCGAATGAATGCAAGATGTCTCATTTGTCAAGTCAGTCTAAAATCTCAAATCTCAAATCTCAAATCTCAAATTGTTCGATATGCCAACAGCCAACAATTAGCTCGCAGCAACCCATGACTAAAATTATCCAAATTTTATCCCCTGATGAAGTGAGGCGCACTCTCACCCGCGTCGCTTCCCAGATTGTCGAAAAATCAGGGAATCCCTCGGAGTTAGTGCTGTTGGGCATTCATAGTAGAGGAGTGCCTTTAGCTCAAATTTTGGCAGATCAAATTGAAGTCCTCGAACAAGTCAAAGTATCCGTGGGCGCTTTGGATATTACCTTTTATCGAGATGACTTGGATCGAGTTGCGATGCGGACACCGGCTAAAACAGAAATTCCTTTCGATTTGACGGGCAAAACCGTGGTGTTGGTAGATGACGTTATATATAAAGGCAGAACGAGTCGAGCGGCTTTGAATGCGGTAAACGATTACGGGCGGCCGGAGAAAATTTGGTTAGCGGTATTAGTCGATCGCGGCCACCGAGAAGTACCGATTCAGCCGGATTTTACGGGTAAAAAGTTGCCGACTGCAAAGGAAGAACAAGTTAAGGTTTACGTTCAAGATATCGACGGGCGCGACGGAGTGGAGTTAATTAAGGGATAATACGATTTTAGATTTTAGATTTTAGATTTTAGATTGGGCACAAATGACTGTTAAACAATGTCCAGCTAAATAAACTACTTAGGGTGCGCTGTAAGTAGCGCGTCAAGCCACTTTTTGCGTCCATCACCGAGCAAAATACTTCGTTTCCGCCCGCTGACAACGTAAAAAACCCGGTTTCTACCAGAATAGGGGCTTTTGGGTAAGCAATCCTCTAGGAAGAAACGGGGTTTTTCGGGCGCTGAGCGTCCTAAGTTATTAAAAATCGGCAGTGCAGGAGTTGAACCTGCCTGGGGCGAATTATGAGTTCGCTGCCTAAACCGCTCGGCCAACTGCCGTTAAATCGATTTCTTCGACCTAACTCAAAATGAATTATAACATAATTTCTCAGTCCGTGCTAGAACTAGAGAACAAAAATCAAAATCTTTAGAGCGGCTGAGTCCCGATCGCCTGTTAGCCAATCTTAGGCAAGCCGATCGACCGGACAAAGCAGTTTCTAGGACTCGGCATAAACTTATAGGCAATGGCAGTGAATTCGACGGTAGTGCTGACTCTAATTCTGCTCGCTCTCATGTTTGGAGCAGGCGTGACGAGTTCTGTTTGGGGATTTACTATAGGTCGCGAAGCCTTGCAAGGAACGACTCAACCCGATGTTCGTCCCAGCAACAATGCTGGCAGCGGCAAGCCTGGAAAGACCGCTAGCAAAGACCAAGTGAGCATTTTGAAAGAAAAAGACATTCTCACAACCGTCAAAGCACGGGTAGAAGGTCGCGATCCCGAAAAAACGGCCGGGGCAAATACTAAAACAGAGAAGGCAAGCTCTAAAGCAGCCGCGGCCAAAAAACCGGCGGCACAAAATGCCAGCGCCAAGTTTCCCCTGAACAGTCGCGACGGGGGAATAACTCTGGAAGTGAGCGCGTCCAGTCAGCGCAACAATTCCATGCTGCTAGACGTGAGCATGAAAAATGAAGGCTCCCAAGCTGTGAGGTTTCTCTACAGTTTCTTGAACGTCACTGACGATCGTGGCCGGGCCCTGAGCGCGACTGCCGAGGATTTGCCGTCGGAACTGCCCCCCAACGGGCAGGTGTTTTACGGTACGGTGAGTATTCCCACAGCTTTGCTAGAAAATGCTAAGGAAGTTTCGTTGACGCTGACAGATTATCCAGGTCAAAAACTTCAGTTGCAAATATCTGGCATTCCAGTGGCGAAGTAATATAAAAGAAGACCAAACCTGCAGAGGGATTCTCAGGTTTGATCGAGAAAGTTTTTTTAGGGAGCATTGTGTCACTTTTAGGGGCGAGAGTGCAGGAGATATCTGATTTACCCGCGATGAGTTTGACAGAGGTGCTGTCGCGGTTGCTGTCAGTGCTGTTGCTGATTGCGATTAATGCTTTTTTTGTGGCGGCTGAGTTTTCGATGGTGACGGTACGCCGATCGCGCATCAATCAGTTAGTGGACGCTGGCGACGTTGCAGCTTTAACTGTGCAATCTTTGCAGCAAAGTATTGAGCGATTGCTCTCAACAATGCAGTTGGGAATCACTCTTTCTAGTTTAGCTCTCGGCTGGATTGGGGAAAGTACGATCGCCGTGCTAGTGAGAATGTCGATCGGCTATTTGCCACTGCCAATTTACATCAAGTCGGCGATCGCCCATTCTTTTAGCATATCAATAGTAACTTTTTTGTTGCTAGCTTACCTGCAAATCGTACTGGGCGAACTCTTTCCCAAATCTGTAGCCTTACTGTATTCCGAACAGTTAGCCAGAAGTTTAGGGCCTCCGAGTTTATTGATTGCCCGTTTGTTCAAGCCCTTTGTGTCGTTTCTCAATCAATCTACTCGATCGCTCTTGCGGTTTGCGGGCATCGAATACGATCTAAGGCATCGACCGGTTACTCCCGAAGAACTGCAATTAATTATCGCTACTTCCAGCGAATCCAGCGGCTTGGAAGCAGAAAAGCGAGAATTGCTCAACAACGTGTTTGAATTTGGCGAAGTTTGGGTAGAAGAAGTAATGGTGCCGAGGCCTAGCATTGTCGCACTTCCCAAGACGGCCACATTTCAAAATTTGCTCGACGAAATGGCGATTTCTAACCATTCCCGCTATCCCGTGACGGGAGATTCTTTAGACGACATTATCGGCATTATTGGCTTCAAACAACTTGCGAAACCCCTAGCTGAAGGTTTGCTATCTCCCGACACGCCAATTTTAAATTGGATGGGTTCGGTGAGGTTTGTACCGGAGATGATGCTGCTGGGGGAACTGCTGCCTTTGATGCAGAGTTCGTCGGAAGAAATTGCGATCGTAGTCGATGAATTTGGCGGCATTTCCGGGTTAGTGACACTGCGCGATTTGATAGCCGAAATTATCGGCCGCAGCTACGAGTCACCCGACAGTAAAGAAATTGCTTTGCAAGTATTGGACGATCGCACTTATTTAGTGCAAGCGCAGTTAAATTTAGATGATGTGAATCAAATATTGAATTTGGATTTGCCAGTAACTGACGAATATCAGACAATCGGAGGTTTTCTGAGCTATCAGTTGCAAAGAATGCCGGCTGTGGGGGAAGTTTGGCGCGGCGACAACGTAGAACTTACGGTTGTTTCTGTGTGCGGGCCGCGGTTGGATCAACTTCAAATTCACTTGTTGGAAGGGGCTGCGGGCGATCGAACTTTAGATGGAATTGCAGCAGCGGATGAGGAAGTTGTGGGGAAAGGGCGAAAGAATAGCGGGGTGAGTAGTGTGGCGAAATTTTCTAGTTGAGAATATTTTAGCGAATACCTAGATAATCTACTCGCTCGAAGTCGCTGCGTACTAAATCATCTAACGTCGGGCCTTTGGGGCGTAAATTAATGCGATCGCCAACCTTCACATTTTCGTAATATGCGTAGGGAATATAGATATCTTGCTCCTCCATAAAAGCGTAAGTAAAGCGAAAGGCACTGTCAATGTCCTCAGCTTTAACCTCACGAAAGTCAGAGAGGAATAGGAGATCCATTTCTTCCTCAAAGTACAGCATCTCCGCAAATGCACCTCTGTCGTAGCAGTTATAACCAATGTAACCGCAAGTGTCGCTGCATTTGTAGTAGATGGCGCGAGTGGATGGGAAGCTGGAAAGAGTGATCGCATCTCCTTCTCCAAATACAAGGGAACCGGGATGATGATTCAGTTGCTCAACGATCGTCCAAGGGTGTCCTCGGAACTGAAATACAATATAGCTTTCGGCGGTAATTTCGATTTCGCGATCGTAGATATCCCGTTCCCAGACATCCGCGCGTCTCGCCCTACTAAGCTTTTGCGCCACTGACTCAATAGGAGCGCGAACGAGAAGTAGATTTTGGTTTCTGTCAATTGTTTCAATACCTCGGCGCTCTTCAATAGACATAATTTTTAGCTTGTAAAAAACAATCAATAATTAGTCTACCTCTTTTTCAGACTCTAGCGAATGCTCAGGAACAACCAGGGTGCTTTATAATTGATTCATCAGGTCAAGTAAATAGACTCGATCCTTTATGCAAGCGAGATGAACAGCAGAAATTAAAGAATGCCATGAAAGCTCAAGAACTTTATCAACAAGGATTTGACCTCGGTCGCAAAGGACAGTATAAGGAAGCAGTTGAAGCTTTTACTCAAGCAATTAATCTCAATCCTGATTTTGTAGAAGCTTATATTTACCGTGCTTATGCTCGGACTGGAACTGGAGACCAACATGGGGGAGTTAAAGATTTTCAGAAAGCTATGGATATCTACAGGGCTAGAGGACGATCAGACATAGCTGATCAGCTTTTAGTCCCATTGAATACGCTGCAAAATGAAATTAAGGATGAACAGGAAGACCAGGGTCAACCGGAAGTTGAGGATGAGCCGGAAGACAAATAAGCAGCCTACTGATTCAAAATAAATTAAGGAATGCGATGGAAGCTAAAGAACTTTATGAACAAGGATTTGACCTCGGTCGCAAAGGACAGTATAAGGAAGCTGCTGAAGCTTTTACTAAAGCAATTAATCTTAATCCGGATTTTGTAGAAGCTTATATTATCCGTGCTCGTATGCGAGCTGTAATTGGAGAAAAACAGGGGGGAGTAGAAGATTTTCAGAAAGCGATAGATATCTACAGGGCTAGAGGACAATCGCAAATAGCTGATATGCTTTTAGTCCCATTGAATTCGCTGCAAAATGAAATTACGTTCGGACAGGAAGACGAGAGTCAACTGGAAGTTGAGGATGAGCCGGAAGGTAAATAAGCACTCGGATGATTCAAAACTAACTAAGAATCAATTTTAAAAATTTTAGTCATGCACGACTTACCCATCAAAACCCAAGAAACCGGGTCTTTGGCAGTTTCTGCCATCTGTAACATATTCTTGCGAAAAAACCCGGTTTCTGACCAGGAATTTCTTGATGGTACAAGCCCCCGGATTTATCCGTGGAATCAATCCAAAATCGAAAATCTAAAATCCTCAAGCCCCCGCATTTATCCGTGGGGTCAATCTAAAATCTAAAATCTAAAATCTCAAATCGATTGACCACCCGCTGCGATGCTTAGAAACCGGGTTTTTTACCGTTTCGGCGGGCGAAGCGAAGAGACTCGAAAAAACCCGGTTTCTGGGCCGTCGTGCGTAAGTCATCTTTAAGCGTAAGGCACCGGATCTTTCAATCCCAATTCCTCAAAAGCAGCCAGCCGCAACCGACAAGAATCGCAAACGCCACAGGCATTTTCCCCGCCTGCATAGCAAGACCAAGTTTGCTCCCAAGGTACTCCTAATTTGTTGCCTAATTGAATAATTTCGGTTTTTTTAAGTTCGATCAAAGGTGTTACAATATTAATAGCTTCTCCTTCTCTTCCCTGCTTTGTTCCTAACCGAAATACTTCCTGCATGGCTTGAATGTAATCGAGGCGGCAGTCGGGATAGCCGGAATAATCTAAAGCGTTGACGCCGATGTAAATACGATCGGCTTGTAGAGTTTCTGCGTAGGCGAGGGCAAAACTGAGAAAGATCGTATTTCTAGCTGGAACGTAGGTAGTGGGGATGTTTTGAGACATTTCTCCAAGAGTGCGATCGCGAGGCAATTCCATCTCATTATCCGTCAAAGCGGAACCGCCCCACAGTGTTAAGTCAAAGTTTACTATCTGATGTGCCTTAACCGCTGCCGAAAGTGCGATCGCCCTTGCTGATTCCAACTCCCGCCGATGTCTTTGCTTGTAGTCAAAGGAAATAGCATAACACTCGCAGCCGTCGGCTTTGGCTTGATACAAAACTGTTGAGGAATCTAGCCCTCCCGACAATAAAATAACTGCTTTCACTTAAAACATCCTCACTCGAATTAGCTTTTATATTTATATCAAAATAGTTGCAAATTGACAATATACCAAGGCTAAATGATTTTTGAAACCTACATATTACACGATTGTCAAGAACGGGCTCTCCGGCCCGTTCCACAAAACTCAATTAACTGCTTTCCCGGCTCTGCCTAGTAACGAGTAGAAAGAAAATTCATCTTTTGTGGAACAGGCCGGAGAGCCTGTTCTTGATATTCGTACAAAATGTCAGATTTCAGTTGCTAATAAATCATCGAGTTCCCGGTAATCGGGCAAAGTTGTATCAATTTCTTTACCCTGCCGCAAGACTGTACGATCGCCCTGCGCTCTAGATAACAATTCGCTGAAATTCCGCGCCTTAAACAAAATCAAATCTGCTGGTAAACCAACTGCAATTCGTCCTAACTTCGGCAATCCCATTAAATCTGCAGGAGTCTTTGTCACTGTACAGGGCCAGTCTCCATAGGGCCTATCTAAATGAGCGATGCGGACTGCCATATTAAAGACTTCCAAAACATCATGATCGCCAAATCCGTAAAACGGATCGCGACAATTGTCGCTAGCAACTGCAACGGGAATTCCGGCTGCTTTGAGTTCGTGCAGCAGTGTCACTCCTCGCCAGCGAGGTGTACGCTGAGATTCTCGGTCTTGCAGGTAAAGGTTGCACATCGGCAAGCTGACAATGCCAATATTTGCTTCCTTGACTAATGCGATAGTTTCTGTTACTAAATCTGGCGGTTGTACAGCTAAACTACAGCAGTGTCCGCAGATGATTTGACCGGAAAATTGATGGCGGATGGCGGTTTTTGCGACTTCCCGCAGTGTTACTGAATCTGGATCGTCGTTTTCGTCGGTGTGGAAGTCGAGGTTTAAATTTCGTTCTTTGGCTAAGGCAAAAACTCGATCGAGTTGTTTGTCTAAGTCGGGGTTGATATAGGCGACTCCGCCGAGAATGCCGCCGGTTTGGGCCATGCGATCGGCTAATTTTTCGCCGGCTGGTGTCAGGAAATAGTCGAGGGAAACCAGGGAAACTGCTTGCAAGATCAGCCGATCGCCCCATTCGGCTTGCAGCGCTTCAAATACTCCCCAACTAACGGTTCCCTGTTTGCCCGCGCTGTCAATGTGAGTGCGGATAGCCTTGGTTCCGTGGGCGTAGCTGCATTTGAGGCCGAACTCCATTCGCCGGTAAACATCGTCTGCATTCCAGTTTTTTTGAGCGTCAGCGCCTACCGCTTCGATCGCGCTGGCAAAAGTTCCATCGGGATTGGGCGATCGTTCCCAAATGTGGCCTTTGTCTAAATGGGTGTGCATATCCACAAAACAAGGCCAAACTAAGCCGCGGTGCAAATCTACAACTGGGATATCTCCAGAGGAGGATACAGGTTTTCTACCTACTGGGATAATTTGGGCGATCGTCCCTGCTGCAATTTCCAAATCCACCAAACAAAAATTGTTCTCACTCCCCGTTGTGGCGACAGTAGAAGCTGACGGGGCGATCGATTTCATCTCTAGAAGAGACGTGGGTACGCGACCATTTTTGAGCAAATAATTAGATGTACTTGGCAACATTAATTTTGTGAGTTAGTATTTTTGTAAGAATTTAGCCCAACCGCAAAAACGCTACCGACAATCATTGTCTGTTGAGCGTCGGTTGTCTTATAGGTAACAAATGCTACCTTCTCAGTCTAACCATTTAGACATAAAATTGTACAGCGCCGCTTAATCGGGGGGCGAGCGCCAACAACCCAAGCATCTACAAATACTGATTTGCAAATAAACCTAGTTTTCGATCTGTTTGCAGTGGTGCACTCTACCAGCTCAGCTAATGGTAATAAATTGTGGTCGTTCCACTGCCCTTAGCAACTGTACAAATCGTGAAACTGAACCATGCAAAAATTTACAAATTGCCCAGTTTGCAGCTCCCAAAAAATCAGCTTCCAGTACACAGCCGGGACAGCCCGCCAACCAAAAGAGGCTCCTAAATGGTCAGTTTACGGATGCGAAGATTGTGGCTTAGTATTCGTAAATCCCCGCCCGACATGGGATGAACTGAGCGATTATTACCCCGAGGGCTGGCAGTGCTACAATACTTACGTACCAGAGGAAGAAGACGTAGTAAAACAAGCTAAAAAACTCAATGAATACCGACACATTCCTATCCCTGTAGGCAAGCGGCTGTTAGACGTAGGATGCGGGGGAGGTTCCATTATCCAAGTCTTCAAAAAACTCGGAGTTGAGGTAGCAGGAATTGAGCCTAGCTCCTCAGCAGCAGCAGCAGCCCGCGAATGCGGTGTCGATGTTTTCACCGGCACTGTAGAAGAATACGTTGCAGAAAAAGGTACTGACGAAAAGTTTGATGTCATACTCTGTTCACACGTTTTGGGAGCAACGCCTTTTCCCGTTGAAACACTCGACTGCATGAGGCAGTTGCTGGCTCCAAACGGTTACATTTGGGTGGCTGTACCGAACGCTGATAGCGAATACGCGCGCAAGCTGGGCTGGCGCTGGCACAGCACCGATTATCCCTACAATCTGATCGGTTACACTCCAAAAACTTTGGCTCTAGCCGGGGAAAAGGCTGGTTTGGCAATTCAGCGAAATTACACATACTCTTTGCCGGATGCCCTTCGTTACTCTATCTGTTTGTGGCAGCGCTATCGGTGGTTTGTACCGCACAAAGTTACCCGCTTCTTCCTTTCGGAAGAACGTGTTGAGTGCATGGCGAAGGAATTGGACTCGCGCGGCGAAGGTGAGGCAATTTTAATGGAATTCTGTCACCCTCAAAGCCTGGATTAAGACGTTTTTACCAAAAGTATTTGATTTGAGATTTGAGATTTGAGATTGAGTGCACGTCGGCGGCTCAGAATCTCAAATCTTTTTTTTTCGCGCATCTCTTAAAACTTCACACTTGCCATTTGGCAGTTGTGCTGTCTTTGGTGTTGGCTATACTGTCCAAGATCGAACTCTGGACTTAGGAATGAGAATTAAATAACTTCCACTCTTGAAAGTGGGATGGGCTCTTATAGCCCGTCATGAGTGGACGGGCGGGACGCCCATCCCACAATAACAATTAAAATTGTAAGTTATTTAATTCGCGATCCTTATATCAAATCCGACGAAAACCTCTTGTTATCGTGCAACCCAAGCCGAGAAAGGTTTGTGTGTGTGTAGCGCGATTGTTTCAACCAGGGAGGTGTGTACGGTTGGTATGATGAATCACTGTTTCAGATTGCGATTCGGCTTACAACTAACAGCAGCATCCATAGCAAGATCCCAAAAAAACTGTGTCTAAACCCAAGCATATAGTTTTAACATCCCATCCCGACAGATCCGGCACAAAACCTCATCCCATTTACTGGGGAGAAATCGATCCCCTGAAACGGGGGCCTGTTATTGGTAGCCTTACCAAATCGTCTCACCGGAATGCGATCGGCACTCATTCGGGTTCCTACTCTGTTTATCGCGCGCTAGCAGTTGCGAACGGCGCACTCCAAGCCGATCACCGCCCCGATTTTACCAACACCTCTCCGGCGGCACACATCGGGCCGCATCCGAGTTGGGGCGATCGCAATTTGATTGTTTCTCTCGATCCCTTTGGGGGTTTGGTTAGCGAAGTTTATACTTCATTTCTCCAGCAGGGATACGATATTCGACCGACAATTGCTGTCACTAAAGCTCACATTAATATGCCGGAATTGCAAGATGCCATCGCTAAGGGGCGAGTGCAAATTGATGGCAAAATAGTCAAAGCAGGTGGCAATTTAGCAGTAACTAAAATTGCGATCGATCCGGTGTGGTATTTGCCGGGAATTGCGAGGCGAATCGGCGCCCAAGAAAGCGTTCTCCGCCGTGTCCTGTTCGAGCAAACAGGCGGAATGTTCTCGGATTTAGTGACGCGGCCAGATTTACACGTTTTCTTGCCACCAATTGGCGGAACTACGGTTTATATTATTGGCGATGTCGGGAATATTTCTGACACCGATAAGCAGTTGGCGGTACGGGTACACGATGAATGCAACGGTTCAGATGTCTTCAGTTCGGATATCTGCACTTGTCGCCCTTATTTGGTACACGGGATGGAAATTTGCATCCAAACTGCACAATCCGGCGGTTCTGGGGTAATAGTTTACTTCCGCAAGGAAGGGAGAGCTTTGGGGGAAGTGACTAAGTTTTTGGTGTACAATGCCAGAAAACGGCAGGAAGGCGGCGATCGAGCTGATGCCTATTTTACGCGCACTGAATGTGTTGCGGGAGTTCAAGATATGCGGTTTCAAGAACTAATGCCAGACGTGCTGCACTGGTTGGGGATCTCTCGCATTGACAGTTTAGTTTCTATGAGCGATATGAAATACAATGCGATTATCAATTCTGGCATTCAGGTGGTCGATCGCATCCCCATTCCTGAAGATTGGATTCCTGCAGACGCACAAGTCGAAATCGTCGCCAAAAAAGCCGCCGGCTACTACACGCCTGACCCTGTGCCAGATGCTACAATTCTTGCAGAAGCGATCGGACGCGATTTAGGAGATTGAGAGGGCTAAGACGCGATCGGACGCGAACTATCGCGTCTTGGCCACATAAAATTATTGCTGGTTTTTGATCAGTCAGGGTAGGTTATGGCTAATTTGCGTTCTAGTGTGATCGTAAAAACAGATATTTGTGGATATACCGCCAGAGTCAAAAAATTATCTCAGTCGGACTTAAGTAGTTTGTTAAACGAGCATAAAACTTTTGTTTCAGATATTAGCGCCAGAAATGAAGGCAGCGTGATTAAAGGGGAAGGTGATTCATTTTGGATAATTTTTCCCAGCGTCACAGCAGCGGCGGTAGCAGCCATAGAAATGCAGCAAGAATTGAGAGCGCAACAATCTAGCAAGGCGAACGACGAACGATTGGCTATTCGCGTGTCGATTACATTAGGAGATGTCTTGCATCAAGATAAAGATATCTTTGGCGATACGGTGAATTTAACAGCGCGTATAGAATCAGTAACTCCGCCGGATGAAATATATTTGTCCCAAGCAGCATGGCTGGCGCTCAACAAAGCAGAAGTGCAAACGTCTTTTGTTAACGAGTTTTCTTTGAAAGGGATGAGCGAACCTGAAAAAGTTTACAAAGTTGACCAAAGTTACAAAACGCGAATTATCAAGAATCAAGCAATAATTAAAGCAGATTTGAGAGGTTTTATAGCTTATCAAGAATCTAATTCTATCAAAGATGTGGAATATTTGCTCACCAACTTTGATACTTTTGAAAAAACAATTTGCGAAGAATACGGCGGCACAATTCGGAGTATTGTTGGCGATTCGCATTTGTTGACTTTCCCGGAAGCTCACTCAGCCTTAGCGGCAATGGAAAGTCTGTGCGAGAATTGGAAACTTTTTATTGACGCCAATCAAATACCTTGCGGCTTGTCGGTGGGAGTTGCTAAGGGAAATTTATATATATTTAGGTCTTGCACTTACGGAAAAGATATTCACATAGCCGACAGGCTGGAAGATTTAAGTAAAATAGTATGTCCGGGTAGAGAAAGAAATTCGGTCATAGTTTCCGATCAAATAAAACGCGAAGTCAGCGGGTCTAAGTGGGAATATAAGCTGATCAAAATCGATAAAAATGCGATTTTAGATAATCTTTTAGATTACAGTCAGTTTGACTTTTTTCAAGAAAATGATGTTTACCGCTGTTTGGTAGTATGAACTTGGGCAATAGTGAACTTGAGACTGTAGAATATCTGAGAACGCCGGCTGCTATTCGTCAAAAGTGCGATCGGCTTTTTGATTTAGCCAGCCAGGACAAACTTCGCTACTTCCGCGTCGATTTATCCCAACTCGACAAAGCAGCAAATTATGTAATTGACACAACGCGCCAACAGTATCCTGATTTTAACATTCCCTTTCACAGTCGCTGGCGACATTTTGAAGCCGGCAACTTGTCGCGAATCGCCGAATTGGATGCAGCAATAGCCGAATTTGCACTCATAGAGCAAGCTAAGATCAAATTTGATTTAGCCATTGTCAGCGTTTTGCTTGATGCCGGTGCTGGTGCAGATTGGCAGTATTGCGAATCCGAAACCGGACAGGTTTACCGCCGTTCTGAAGGGTTAGCAATAGCCAGCTTGCGGATGTTTTGTCAAGGTGTTTTTTCCAGCAATCCCGATTTTCCTTGGCAAGCTGATTTTCGCGGACTTTCTCAATTAAAACTAGAAGCCTTAGCTGCTGGATTTCAGGTAAGTCGAGACAATCCGCTAGTTGGTTTAACAGGCAGATTAGAATTATTGCAGCGTTTGGGGAAGGCGATTTGCCAGCATCCATTATTATTTGGTAGCGAAAACCCGCGTCCCGGCAATTTGGCAAAATACTTGCTCGACAGTCGGGTTTCGGGAGACAAAACTGTGAATGCTACTGAAGTATTGAGCGCTGTTTTGACAGGTTTTGGGGAAATTTGGCCGGGAAGATATGCAATTGGTGGCGTTAATTTAGGCGATGTTTGGCGGCATCCGGCTTTAACAGGAGAAAATCTGGGAGATGAATTGGTGCCGTTTCACAAACTCTCGCAGTGGTTGACTTATTCGCTGTTGGAACCGCTGCAAGAAGTTGGTTTAGAAGTCGCGGGATTGGATGAGTTAACGGGATTGCCGGAGTACCGCAACGGCGGTTTGTGTTTGGATATCGGGCTGCTGCAGCCCAAAGATTCGGCTATTTTTGCACAGAGTTACTTGCCTGGTTCGGAAGTTATAGTAGAGTGGCGATCGCTGACTGTGAATCTTTTAGATAAAATTGCCGCTGCTATTCGAGAAAAGCTGCATTTGAGTGCGGAAGAATTGCCGCTGGTGAAGATTTTGCAAGGAGGAACTTGGGCGGCGGGGCGGAAAATTGCGGGCGAATTGAGGCCTGGTGGAGTGCCGCCAATTCAGATTGAAAGTGACGGGACTGTGTTTTAGAGGGAAGAAGGAAGTTCGGCAACGGATTCGCTCGACGGATATAACGGATGTCAGGAAGAAGGAAAAGGGAAGTTCGGCAACGGATTCGCTCGACGGATGTAACGGATGTAACTCACATCTTGCACCATTCTCAAGAACGGGCTCTTCGGCCCGTTCCACAAAGAGTAGATTTTCTTGTGGAACAGGCCGAAAAGCCTGTTGCTGACAATGGTGCAAGATATCAGATGTAACGGATGTCAAGAAGAGGGAAGAAGCAAGAGGGAAGAAGAAAGAGGGAAGAAGCAAGAAGGAAGAGGGAAATTTATTCCCTCTTCCAACTTAAAATTAAAAATTCCAAATTCAAACCTGAAAACTATACCTCACACTACACTCCCAACAAGCTGCTTAGCGGCAAGTGCGATATTTGACGCGATAAACTAAACCGCGATGAGCCAAATCGAAGGAGTCAACGGTGGCCATGCCGGCACCGCGGGCTGTCATTGCAGCATTTACTCTCATATTTACACTATCACCACAGCGAGACCAAACATTCGCTATAGTGGCTAAGCTATCTCGAACATTGTAGTTAGTTTGGCCCCTGAGATTCCGATTTAAAACTGGCTTAGGATCGCGAATTAAATAACTTACAATTTTAATTGTTATTGTGGGATGGGCGTCCCGCCCGTCCCACAATCTTGTGGAAGTTATTTAATTTTCATTCCTTAGTGTCGCTCTGGGGGGATGAAAGGTAATTGTCGGAGCAATTTTATTCGCGCGGTATTCGTGTTTTCAATAGGGTTTGATATAAGTAGTCCAGGACGCAGGGGCCGCAGAAATCGGTTTTTTTTTGCGTCAAGAATGCCTCGATGGCTGATAAGTTATAATAAAGCCAATTAATTATTCAAAAAAATGAGTGCTAAAGTTACTGTCATTGACCATCCTTTGATACAGCACAAGTTAACTCTGATGCGGCAAACTCAAACGAGTACGGCGAAATTTCGCCAATTGCTCAAAGAGATTGGAATGCTGCTAGCCTATGAAGTGACGCGAGATTTGCCGCTAAAATACGAACAAATAGAAACGCCGATCGCGAAAATGAATGCACCGGTGCTGGCTGCTGAAAAGAAAATTGTGATTATTTCGATTATGCGTGCTGGTCAGGGACTGTTAGATAGTATTTTAGAGCTGATTCCGTCTGCGAGGGTAGGACATATTGGTTTGTACCGCGATCCGACAACTCGGATGGTGATTGAATATTATTTCAAAGTTCCCCAGGATATCGAACAGCGAGATGTTTTAATTGTCGATCCGATGCTGGCTACTGGTAATTCAGCAGTGGCGGCAGTGGATAGGCTGAAAGAAGTTCATCCGAAGTCTATTAAATTTTTGTGCTTGCTGGCGGCACCGGAGGGAGTGGGGCACTTTCACGAACAACACCCTGACGTGCAGATTTATACGGCTGCTGTTGACGAGTGTTTGGACGAGCATGGCTATATTGTACCCGGACTGGGAGATGCGGGCGATCGACTTTACGGGACTATGTGAATTCAATAAAATTATTTTCTGCTGTATATGTCAATACATTCATTTAAAAATAACTTTACTAACATAAGCAGTGGTTTGATAGTGCGATATAATGTAAGTTGTAAAATTTTAATGTCAAGAAAAGCCTATATATAACATGGCTTGTAGGGTTTTATTACATTAAATTCGTAAATTGCATGATCTAGATGTATTTACTGCATTTTATGGTTAAATTCTATGCCTTTAGTGTAATTTCTTGCCAGAATTAGTTATTAAAATAGATGTATGATGCTAAGCGTTTGCGAGCGACTACTAACATTTTTTGACGAGGGAAAAAACAATGGAGACTACAGCACAGAAGGAAGCCCCAACTCAGCCTGTTGAGGAAGTGAAAATTCAGAATATCAACAGTTTGGAGTTTGAGCTTTGGGCTAAAGCAGTGAAACGGCAGATGATTGCAGCACTCTCTAAAAAGGGCGCGATTTGACATCTGTGGGTTTTTTGTGCACAGGTTGTGTTAATTAATTAAATTAACAAAATTTTTGTCTGCATTGTTGTCCGAGTTGCGGGAGAGGCAAGAGAAAGAATTTTCCTTTTTCCGAGTTTTGGACGTACAGGTGGAAGGAAGCCGGGTTTTTTTACGAAAATACTTCTGTTGCGATCGGCAGAAATGGTAAAAAAACCCGGTTTCTTTGTGTCATATCATGTCCGATCGAGTGACCGCGATTAAAAGGGCGGGTTTTTGAGATTGTCATTTATTGGCAGATATTTTTCGTGAGGGGATCCCCTACCGTATTATGGGTAATCGACCGGACATACAGCACTTTCCAGGTAAGTGAAGTACAGAGAAACCGGGTTTCTTGAATAAAACCGGTTTCTGGCGAGAAATCCAGAAGAAACCCGGTTTCTGGGGTGTACTTTATAAACCTGGAATCCGCTGTAATATCAAGAGTGTCTCCGGGACTGTTCTATCTGCCGAAGGCTTTCTGCCAGATTACGATCGCTTGTCAACCGCCGCCAGCAAGCGCAGACTTCCGTCTTGAATCTGCACTGCTTTCACCGTTCCCACAGCAACTCTTTGTTGACCGTTAGCCATCGCTACCTCAATCTTAATCTTGGGGTCAGCCTGCAATCCCAGCCGCCCCCACAGCCACTTGACTTGAGTAGCAGGAAAAGAGCTCACTTCTACATCAGAAAAAGGCGAATTAACCCAGCGGCTACCGTCGTAAAAACTTGCTACCTGCACCTGATACCAAACTTGTTCTCCTGCCAATTTTAACTCATTGTTCGGTTCTGGTTCCAGCCACTCAGCGGGATTGACACTGTTAATTAAAGTAGCAGAACCCATAATTTGACTTTTGTGGTCTTCTAAACTTTCCGCCTGAGAAACTGCTTCCTGAAGTTTGTTGACCAAATTCCGAATTCGAGTTCTTGTTTCGCTGTCAGTATCTGATTGCTGGTCGAGCCAATTCATCGCTTCGCGAGTGCCGTCTTGAGAAGCTACAATCAGGGCGCCCCAAGCCTTGACATCGGCGTCAGCGGCATTCACTCTCAAGGCGGCGTCGATGCGGTTCCAGATCCGCCCGCTGTCATTTTTGAGGGTTGTGGCTATTTCGTGAGAGTTGCTCGGATCGGCTTCAAATACTTGCAAAGCTTCAGTCCAGCGGCCGTCGATTAATTCTGCGAGAACTTGTTGACCGGGACTGGCCCAAGATGCGATCGCCTGAGCCCGAGTGATTTTAGCGTGAAATTCGATCGTTTCTAGCTGAGCTTGCGCGACTGCGGGCCAATTTTTGCCGGCTTTCCCCTTCGCCACACGCATGACATTTAATGCTGGAGACCACAGGCCGCTTTTCGCCAGTCGCAGCCCATTTTTGTAAGTCTCGTCATTGAAGGCAATTTCTTCTAAAGAAATCGCCGTTAACTGAACTGGGTTGGGCAAAAATTTGCGCGGGCCAATTTGATAAAGGGTAAATTGCGGCTCTAAACCAACTGTTTGGTCGATCGCCAACTGCGGGTTTTCGCCCTTAACAATTTGCTGCCAATTCGGCGGTTGTCCAGCCGCACTCGCCCACTCCAACAGCGGCATTAAATGATTTTGGCTGGGGTTGTAGCGAACGACTTGTCCGTAGGGAATTTTCTTGTCGCCCTGCTTTAGTTGACCGCTGACATTAAACCAAATGCCCGATGCGGGGGGCTTGCCATCAAAGCGGCGCAGTTCTGTTAGGGGTAGCGACTGATTGGAGGCTTGATTGTTAGATGTAGAGTCAGCTAAAGAAGCAATGACAAAAGATTCTGCAGGGCCTTCTACATTCACAGAACTTGCTAGTTGGAAATACTGCTCTTTATCGGAACTGCGATCGGGAAATTGCACTCGCTTGTACACCCGAAGTTCGACAATTTGACGACAAGGATTTTTGCAAACAGTAGAAGCCTTAACAGTTCTTTCTACCATCACCGGTAATAGCAAATCGGCAATAGAATTATCGCGGGATTGATCGACGGGAAGCGGCAGGGCTTCTCCGGTTACGAATCCCAATTTGCGGATGCTGGCTTTGATTTGATCGAGAGTTTGGATCGAATCTCTGCTACCTGTAGGCAGGCGCGACCATTCCGGCACAAATTGAGAGATCAACTTGTTGCCATTGGGATCGACAATTAGCTGATAACTCAGCCAAGCGCCGCCTCCCATTAAAGCTGCACAGCCACCCAAGATGCTGAGGGCTGTCAAATTAGCTATCAGTCTTTTCCAGGGATATCTGGCGCGAGTTCGGGGAGTAGGTATTGGAAGCGGGGACTCTTGAAGATTTTTGGGGCGTCGGGTTTGGCGACGGCGTCTTGTCGGGGGAGGAGCAACTTTGGGATTTTCTGGGGGTTTGGCTCGATTTTTTGAGGGGTTAATTTTGTGTTCCATCATGCCATTTTAGAATTTAGATTTTAGAATTTAGAGTTTAAAATTGCAATAGCCGATCGTACTGCCGACCTATGATATCCCAAGTGTATTGGCTGTCAACGAGCGATCGCGCGTTGACAGAGAGCTCCTGTCTTAGCTGCTGATTTTCAAACAAACTGGCGATCGCCTCAACATACTCCTGAACATTGTTCGCCCGCAAGGCCCTTATCAGTTGTGGGCCGCCATCGACGGCTAAACCCTCCAAACCTCGATCGCTAGCAACCACGGGAGTTCCCGCAGCCATCGCCTCCAAAGTTTTATTTTTAATCCCAAAACCTATCCGCATCGGCACCACACAAACAGCAGCTTGATGCAAATATTCTGCCACCCTTTGCACCCGACCTACTACTTGAATTCCGGGAAGTTCTCCCAAGGCGAGCACTTCCGGGACTGGCGAAGCCCCGACTAGGGTGAGGGTAGCATCCCGATAGCGCTGCTGCAAAGGCGGCAGTATTTGCAAACTGAGAAACCGCGCCGCGTCAATATTGGGCAAATTGTTCATTGCGCCTGCAAAAATTAAGGTGTGTCCTCCCGGATCGATCGACCGGTACGGAAATTGAGTTAAATCCACGCCGTTAGGAATTACATCTATGGGAGGTACAAAAAAATCTTGTTTTCCTGGCACTCGAACCGGAGGCAACAGTAATTCGAGGAGTTGCTCTCTGTCTGTGGATGTTGTCGCCACAATGCGGGAGAATTTGGAACAGTAGCGTTTTTCGTAGCGGGCGAGTAGGGGTAAATTTAGTCGATCCCGCAGGGGTTTTTCCGAGGTGCCGGTTGCTAACATTTCCCTGCAAGTTCCCCAAACGGAACTGTGAATGTTTGCCACTGTCAGCACTTTTTGTCGCCATTCTGGACGCACGTAAATCTCGTTAACGCTGTGCTCGCAGGTGACAACATCGCATTTGCCTGCTGTTACTAATTCGTCTGCCCAATTCTGCATTGCTTGGGAGTAGCTTGAGAGGACGTTCGGAGGTGTCCCGGACAACAAAAATCGACCGAATCTGTGGAATTTTCCTATTATTTCAGAGAAACCCCCCTCAGTCCCCCCCTTGTTAAGGGGGGGAGGCAAGAAGCCCTCCTCAAGCCCCTGGTTAAGGGCAGGAAATAACCCCCCCTCAGTCCCCCCCTTAACAAGGGGGGGAGGTAAGAATCCTTCCTCAGTCTCCTGGTGGAGTCTTAGCCCCCCCTTAGCAAGGGGGGGTTGGGGGGGTAATCGCGGGTTGGGAAAAACTGCTAATTCTGTGACTTGCTGGCGCAATGCGTCGATTTGTGCGTCGGTGACATCGGGCGATCGTACAGTGCCGAGAATTACCTCATGTCGCTGGCTCAAGTATTGTAATAAATTAAACGTCCTTACCTGAGTTCCTCCGCGGCTGGGCGGATAGGGAAAAGTTGAGGAAAGCATTAAAATCTTCATGGGATGTGGGATAAATAAATTTGCCGCTTGCGCGATAAAATTGATTGATAAAACGTTTTTTTTTTACAATCTTCGCACCTATGGACGAATTATCTCTTAAGGCGCTGCTGGAAGACTTGAAAAAGTCCGACGAAAGTGTTCGCGATCGGGCAACTACTGAACTCTGGCACACTTGGTTTAACCAGAAAGGTGACTATGGGATGCAAATTCTCAGGCGAGCGCAAGTTTCGCTGGATGCAGGCGATGTTCACCACGCTTTGGATTTGCTGACGAAATTGATTGCGGAAGCGCCGGATTTTGCGGAAGCTTGGAACCGACGCGCCGTACTTCACTATACTCAAGGAAATTATAAAAAGTCGATCGACGACTGCGAAATTGTCCTCAAACTGAACCCGGTGCATTTTGGGGCGTTGCACGGTCTGGGTTTGTGCTACGCTGCCTTGGGAGAATACCTAAATGCTATTCAAGCTTTTCGTCGCGCTTTGGAAATTCAACCGTTTGCTTTGGTGAATCAAAAGTTAATTCTCGAATGTACGGCTCGTTTGAGTTAAAGTTAATTTTCCTGGACCCAAAAGTGTTAATACCAAATTGTAAGCTGCTACGCATTTAAATTGAATCCAGATCCGGGTTCTGGGGCCAGTTCCACAATAATAATTGTATAAAAAATGACTGTCAAATTAGATGTACAACAGCTTAGTCACTTTTTAGCAATCTAAAATCTAAAATCTAAAATCTAAAATTGTCTAAGTTAGTGCCTAAAATTAGCGTTTGCATTCCTACTTACAATCGAGTGCATCTGCTGGCTTGTGCGATCGCCAGCGTGCTAGATCAAACTTATACAGATTTTGAATTAATTATCTGTGATGATGGTTCTACTGACAGCACTCCTTTGTTGATGTCGGAATTTGTCGTAGCTTGCGGGGCGGGACGCCATCGCCCGATTCGCTACATTCGCCACCCGCAGAATATCGGCAAGAGTAATAATATGCGATCGGGCTTTGCTGCTGCAAGGGGCAAATATTTTATCAAGTTTGACGATGACGATCGCCTCAGCCCGCAATTTCTAGAGCGGACATCTGCTATTTTAGATAAAGACCCCAGCATCGATTTTGTCAGTACAGATCACTGGGTGATCGACATTAACAATTATATTGACGAAAACCAGACGAAACTGAATTCGCAGCGGTGGGGGCGCACCGAGTTGTCGGCTGGAATTATTGAAGATTTGCTCTCGGCAGTTTTTCTCAGACAAAGTTTGCAAATAGGGGCGACTTTGTTTCGCCGCCGCGCGCTGGAAGAAGTCGGATTTCTGCGGCCGAATTTGCAAAATTGCGAAGATAACGATTTGTTTGTAAGACTTGCGATTGCTGGCAAAAAGTGCTATTACTTGCCGGAGCTGTTGATGGAGTATCGAGTTCATGCAGGACAGCAAGGAGTCGATCGGGCAATTCCGTATTTAAGCGATAAATTGCGCTATTTGACCGGCTACGAATTTGATTCCGAGAAGTTGGAAACAGTCAGGCTCAAAAGGATTGCAGAAACTCAATTAGCGCTGGGTTTGCGGCTGATTGAGGTGGGTGAAACTGCAAAAGGACGCCGGATGGTGCGGGAGGGAAAGTCTGTTTCTGCGGCGAAAATGTGGGCAGGTTTGGGATTGTCGCTGCTGCCGGTCGAGTTGCGTCCAAAAGCGTTTGAGTTTGTGCGAGAGTTGATTAAATAAGGCATGAGAATTAAATAACTTAGAATGCGTGATGGTTCTTGTGGGATGGGATCTTATAGCCCGTCCAGAAACGGCGGGCGGGACGCCCATCCCACTTTCAAGAGTGTAAATTATTTAATTCGCGATCGTAACCATCAATAAGAGTTATTAATTATCAGCAGGATATAAGATATTAATTTATTAGAGTAGGGGGTTTTGTTTGGCATTGAGATTTGCTCAGATTTGGCTCGATAGAAAACTTTTCGGGGAGCCTTGAGAGAGTAGGCTAAAAATAAAAATTCGATCAGACACGTTTTAGATTAAATTAAGAAATTAAGAAATACTGAAAATTAAGTATTTACGACTTTGACATCGATCGGGGACGAGTACAGACCTTTCCTTGGGTCTGCCCTGCTTGTGCTATCTGTCAGGCGATTAGGGAAAACTTTTGCCCTGAGAGTGGGTGAAGGGATCAAAGTCAGCATTGTTAAATTCTGTCTATTTTATTAATGCACCACTCATGTCAATAACTAATCGGATTAGTTTCAATAATCTCCAGGGCGACATCTTCGGCGGTGTCACGGCTGCCATTGTCTCGCTGCCCCTGGCCCTCGCCTTCGGGGTCGCTTCGGGAATCGGGCCGATCGGGGGACTGTACGGTGCCATTTGTGTTGGCTTCTTTGCGGCGCTGTTTGGCGGCACCCCAACACTGATTTCGGAACCCACAGGGCCGATGACTGTGGTGATGACTGCGATCGTCGCATCCCTCACCGCCAGCAATCCCGAACAAGGGCTAGCAATGGCGTTTACCGTTGTGATGCTGGCGGGGTTGTTTCAAATCATCTTTGGTATTTTCAAGCTAGGGAAATACGTCACCCTGATGCCATACAGCGTGATTTCGGGCTTTATGTCGGGAATTGGCGTGATTTTGATAATTCTGCAAATTGCACCGTTTCTGGGTCAAGCCCCTCCCAAAGGAGGTGTTTTGGGCACTTTTATGGCAATTCCGCAGTTGCTGGCAAACGTAAATCCGCCGGAAGCAATTCTCGGTATCTTGACGGTGGCAATTATTTTCCTGATGCCCAAAAAGCTGAAGAAAATCGTACCCCCGCAATTGATAGCGCTGATTGTCGGCACGGTAATTTCCCTGACTGTGTTTCAGGGCGCGGATATTCGCCGGATTGGAGAAATTCCGGTGGGACTGCCTCCCTTGCAATTGCCGACTTTTTCCGCCGGTCAACTCACGGTGATGTTTGTGAATGCGGTGATGCTGGGGATGCTGGGCTGTATCGATACCTTGCTGACGGCGGTGGTGGCGGACAGTCTGACGCGGACTGAGCACAAGTCCGATAAGGAGTTGATCGGTCAAGGAATTGGCAATATCATGTCGGGGATCTGCGGTGGCTTACCGGGGGCCGGGGCAACGATGGGAACTGTGGTCAATATCCAAACAGGCGCGACTTCGGCGTTGTCGGGTTTAACTCGGGCGTTGGTGCTGCTGGTGGTGGTTTTGGGCGCGGCGAAGTTAACTGAACCGATTCCGATGGCGGTGTTGGCGGGGATTGCGCTGAAGGTGGGGATTGATATTCTTGACTGGAGTTTCCTGAAACGATCGCACAAAGTATCTGTTAAGGGTTCCCTGATCATGTACGGGGTGCTGTTTTTGACTGTGTTTGTGGATCTGATTGTGGCGGTGGGTGTGGGCGTCTTTATTGCCAATATCCTGACTATCGAACGGTTGAGTAGTTTGCAGTCTGCGGGAGTGAAGCTGATTTCCGATACGGATGATGATGTGGTCCTCAGTCAGGAGGAGAAGCAACTCTTGGATCGGGGTAGGGGGCGCGTGTTGCTGTTCTGCTTGAGCGGCCCGATGATTTTTGGGTTGTCGAAGGCGATTTCCCGCGAACACAATGCTATGAAGGATGCGGATGCTTTGGTGATGGATCTGACTGCTGTGCCCATGCTGGGGGTGACGGCTTCGCTGGCGATCGAAAATGCGATTCGCGATGCCTGCGATAAGGGTTTGCAGGTTTACATCGTCGGTGCCAGCGAGAAAATTCAGCAGCGCTTGCAGAAGTTGGGATTGTTGGATCTGATTGCGCCAGAGCATGTCATGAGCGATCGTACCGCAGCCTTGCGACAAGCCGTCGCTGTGGTTGACAACAAAGGCATCCCCTTGGGAGCGCCTGTGTAACAAGGCGCGAATTCGCCAAAATAGTAGTGGTTTAGCAGGAGTGCCCGTTTTTCCTGCTATTTCTATGGCTCGATCGATCGTTTCACCTTCCTATTTCCACTAAAGTTATAAACATTGCCCGCTCTAAGTTTTTCCTAAATATCGTGTCTATATTTTCCGAAATTCCCACTGTATGGCTGCAAATTTCCCTCGTGGGTATCTGGCTGGGTTTGATTTTACTGGTCGCTGAGGGGTTAAATCGCTTTACTTCTGTCAATCCTGAAGTATCGCGGAAGGTGGTTCACATCGGTACTGGAAATGTGATTTTGCTGGCTTGGTGGCTGGAAATACCCGGTTGGGTGGGGATTTCGGCGGGAGTTTTAGCAGGTGCGATCGCCCTAATTTCTTACCAAGTTCCGATTTTGCCCAGTCTTAACAGTATCAACCGGAAGAGTTGGGGGACTTTTTTCTATGCTGTTAGTATCAGCGTTCTCGTAGCTTGGTTTTGGCCGCTGCAACATCAGGAATACGCTGCTTTGGGCATTTTAGTGATGACTTGGGGCGACGGATTGGCTGCTGTCATCGGCCAGAAATACGGCAAACATATTTATCGAGTTGGGGGAATACAAAAGAGTTGGGAAGGTTCTGCAACTATGTATTTGGTGAGTTTTGCTATTAGTAGTTTGATTTTGCTGGCGGTTCAAGGCAATATTTGGCAAACTTGGGCTGTGTCTGCTGTTGTAGCTTTGGCTGCTGCTACTTTGGAGTCGGTTTCCAAGCTGGGAATTGACAATCTGACTGTGCCGATCGGCAGTGGGGCGATCGCCTTTTTCCTAAATCAATTTTTGATAATTGGTAATGTGTAATCTGAACTTCCCCCCACGGGGGGCGTTACTGGATACAGGTAGGAATTCAAGATTTTGCAATTGCTATAAACCAAGTCGGGTGAGTTTTGTAAATTCCGATCAAAGGTGATTCATACCGTGAATCAGCAACCCCAATTATCAATTGTCTAAGTCCCGTTAAAGCAGCCGACGTGCTTGTAAAATTTGTTGTTGCCATTGCTCGAAAACGGGGATTTTTGAGCGATCGTCTGTTGGAAACATCGCCCTTATTTGCTCGATTAGCTCGATCGCCAGCGGTACGCCAAGCTGCAATTGTTCCAAGACATCCCGCTGAGCAAAAACGGTTTCCGGTGTTCCTTCTAAAATCAATTTTCCTCGATCCATTACAAACACCCAATCAGCCCAGCGGTAGATGAAATCGAGGTCGTGACTTGCTAAAAGGATAGTGGTTCCGGCGCTGTGAATTTGTTGAAGTAAACCGATCAGTTGTCGGGTGTGACGCGGATCGAGATAGGCGGTAGGTTCATCTAACAGCAGCAGTTTGGGCTTGAGAATCATGATATCGGCGATGGAAACCCGCTTTTTCTGGCCCAAACTGAGATTGTGAATTGGTTCGCGGGCGAGTTCGCTTAGATCGAATTGCTCGATCGCCTGCTGCACCTGTTGAGCAATTTCGGATTCTCTCAAGCCTAAATTGTACAATCCATAGGAAATATCTTCTTCTACCGTCGAAGCTACTAATTGATGTTCGGGATTTTGAAAGACGAGTCCGATTTGTTGGCGCAGTTGCATCAAAGATTTGCGATCGTAGCGCAAGGGTTCACCTTGCCAGCTAATGATTCCCTGTTGCGGTTGATATAAGCCATTTGCTAACAGAAAAAATGTAGTTTTGCCACAGCCATTTTGACCGATCAGCCCGCAGCGTTTCCCAGTGGGGACTTTGAGATTTAAACCCTGAATTGCCACTCGCGAACCGCAGGGATAGGAGTAGGAAGTGCGATCGAATTCTAGAATCCATTCAGACATATTTTTTATTTTTTATAGCCTTGTTCCCAGGCTCTGCCTGGGAATAAATACCCGGAGGCTATGCCTCCAATTACCGATTACCGATGAATGATTACCAATTACCGATTACCGATTTTCATTGTATAGCAATCCTTGCAGGAGTCGTAAACTTTTTACCCCACCCCAACCCTCCCCTTATCAAGGGGAGGGAGTAAGAAATTCACAAAGGAGTCGTAAACTTTTTACCCCACCCCAACCCTCCCCTTATCAAGGGGAGGGAGTAAGAAATTCACAAATGATTTAGAATTGCTATATTTGTGTCAGCCTTGATCAGATTTTGACAACTGCCAAAGTTGCATTTCATAACAGAGATGTTGCTCAAAAAGTTGACTTGCCTCCAATCCTTCAACCACCAGCTTCTTGAACCAGCGACGAAATATCCAGCGCAGGAATTTGTGGACGGGGGGAACTGTAATCGCAATCAAATCTGCAACATAAATCATTGTATTTAGTCCATATCGGCGGAAAGTATCGACATACAAATCGATTGTTGGCAAAATATGGGCGGAAATATCCTCAGTTTTTACTAAAGTGAATCCAGCTTGCTTTAATGCTGCATGAAGTTCCGTAACAACATGACAATTAGAGAACATTCCCTCTTGATAATTAGCATCAGATCGCAGCATATCAGCCAGCAAAACGTAACCGCCGGGATTGAGGATTTTGGCGGCACCGTTAGCAATATCAACAGCCGACATATACTGGCTACTTTCGCTAAAGAGAATAAGATCGTAGAAATGGGTTGCTTTGAAGTCTTCAAACCTCGTGAGGTGGAAGATTGCCCGATCGCGCGTACACTTAAGAAAGCGCTGTTGTTGGAAAGGATCGGGTGCGACCCCTTCGACTGCAAAACCTCGATCGAGCAAATAAGCCGCATTTCCGCCAATCCCGCAGCCCACATCGAGTATCGTATGAGTGCCTTTGGGGATTGCATCTAACAGTTTTACAGTATAAGCTTGCTGAGCGACGCGCAATCGTGCGATCGTGAGTTCGTCAGCGGGCACAGGTAGGGTTTCCCAATAGCCGTAGTGAAGGTAGGGCGAATCTGTCAAGCCCAAATAGTAATTAAGCGCTGCATTTTGGTAGCGAGTTACTTTAGAAATTTCGATAGATTTTGGCTGCGACATTGGGAAAATTTAGTAAGTTTTAGGATTTAGGGCTGAGTTGAAATTCTTCCCAGCGCTTGCATACCTGTTCATAGCACTCAACCGGAGAAATTGCCAACTTTTGCAACAAATTGATATCAATGTGACCGTGGGCGATCGACAAAAATATAATTGCTTCCTTGGGTTCGTAGCTATCAATGATTTGGAGCAGATTTGAAACAGTATTTTGCTCGATTTCTAGTTGTTGCAAATAAACGGTTGCCTCCAAGTCGGAAATAAATTCCAGATCGTACTTGATAGTATCTACGCTCCAATTCACATAGCCGTTAATGGGAGTATTGATTTTGCAAGCAACCAAGCCTCGTCCTTGATGCAAAAAGCCATTCCAAGCGGTATGTCCGATCGACAAAATATTCTGATGAATAAACAAGTTTTGCCAGTAGCCAAAACTACCCTGCCAAACACTATCTTCGATTCGCATTTTTTTAGTTTCCCGCTGCCTAAAATTTCGTTATTGTCGATCGGGAAACGGAGCACAACAGCAGATTATTTGTAAAAATATTGAACTCACCATCATCCATACCTCGCAGATGAAAAACATGATTGTAAACAAATCGGCGGGCATCCTGACTCAGAGATGCAATGCTCTCATTACAGTTGCGGGACAGCGCCGGATTCGCACCGAACTTTCCCCCTTACGTCTGATGTGTGTTTTTCATCAGAGCCGATCGATATACGGGGATATTACCACTATTTGGGATATTTGACAAAAAAAGCCGTGTGCCTATTAACCAAACTCAATATTTTCATACAAATCAGCCAGCGAAATCTCCACAGCAACAGATGTTAAACTCAGCCGATCGCCCATACAGCTATATTCCGAAAAAATCCACTTATTCGCATCAGTTTTAGAATATTGCTCCACCTGTAGCCGATATTGGTCGATTAATAAATACTCCTGAAAACTAGGAATACTGCGATAAGCAGCAAACTTTTCATCGCGATCATAAGCTTTGGTACCTTTAGACAGCACCTCAGCAATTAGCAGCGGATTAGTAATTGTATCCGTCCGTCCAGATTGCATCTCGATCGGGCGCGCTACCACCATCACATCCGGGTAAGTATAATTATTAAGCTGCGGAACCCAAAGCCGCTGATCCGAACTAAAAGTCCGATATGGTTTCCCTTTTAACGCCAGTTTCAGCGCAACAACTAAATTAGTGGTAATTTCATTGTGATCCGGTGTGCCGCCAGCCATCAGAACAATCTCCCCATTGATAAATTCATGCCGATCCAGAGAATTGATTTCTAATTCTAGATATTCCTCAGCGGTGTAGGTTTTGGTTTCAACTTGCGCGATCATACACAACGCTCTCCTTTAATCTACTCATTTCAGTTTATCTTAAAAATCCTTAATTATAGGGATGATTTGTTATCTTTATTTCGATATTATTTGGATACCGCAGCTTCGGCTACGCATTCCCACGAATAGTCTGAGAAAAAGAAAAAGCCTGTAGGGGCGGGTTCGCCAAAAGCTTTCTCATGGTGCAGACAGGTTAAATAAACCCGCCCCCACCCCACAAACTAGCCCTTTATTAATAAAAATGATGCAAAATATGAGTCCGATCGCACTTAGGAAACTTATATTATGTCCGATCGATCGCGCATAATACATAAGCTGGGGCGGGTTTTTGAGATTGTCGGTTTTTGGCAAATATTGTTGGTGAACCCGCCCCTACAGGAATCATGGTCAATCGACTGGACATGATATTACTTAACAAACTTACCGCAGCGGGACAAAGTTATAGCCAGTGCTTCCTCCTTGTTTAACTTGCACTAAAATCGGCTTCCCAGCCCGATCGCCCGTGGGCAAAAACTTCACATCCTCGCTCGATCCTGCTGTTGAAAAACTCCGATTTCTGAGTGCTTGTTGCAACCCTTCCCGCGTATTGCTTTGCCGCAAGCCAGCGATGACAGCTTGAGTCGCGTCAAAACTCGTTGCTGTTCGCCAATTCACAATGCCTCCCCAACGCTGGCGGGCATTTTCTGGGAAACGGCTACCGGGATTAGTTTCAGGATGCCAGGGAACGGGCAAAACAATCCCGTCAACGTCTTTTTGTCCGTCTTTTAAAGTTTGAAAGGTGTAGAGCGTAGTGCTGCCGTAGAGTGGCAATTTGCCTCGATTGATGCGAGCCAGAGAAATGGCACGGTCAATGCGATCGATGTGGGGCGCTACCATCAATCCTTGTGCACCTTTGCTGACAGCATCGGCGATCGCACTTTCGGGATTAAAAGAGGGTAAATAAAAGTCGCAAACAGTGGGAACTAATTTGCCACCAGCAGCAGTAAGAGATGCCACAAATTCATCTTTAAATGATATGTTATCCGGTGCTTGGGAATCATAACAAACCGCAATATTAGTTTTGGCTGCTGTTTTCACTCCATATTCTGCTAAGGGAGCTGCCATTAAGCTAATATTGGGTACTGTCCGAAAGATGTAGCTGCCAAATCCTGATAGATTATTGGCAAAGCTCGTCTGGCGCTCCGGGTGCGATCGTTGCCGATGTAGATGTAGATGTAGGTCTATTTTAATTTTTGGCATTCAATAAACCGGGAAGGAACTTGTAGGCGCCCAACCAAATTAAGCCGATGGCAATAATAAAAATAATGGGGGGCGGGCTGTTGTTTTTGTTAGTATCTTGATACAGAATTTTTTCTATTTATTTTGATACTGTAATTATTCATTCAACTAATGTTCACGTCAATTCATATAATTCATTAATTAAGTTCATAAAAGTCATACAGCACTTTCCAGGTAAGTGAAGTACAGAGAAACCGGGTTTCTTGAATCAAACCGGTTTCTGGCGAGAAATCCACAAGAAACCCGGTTTCTGGGGTGTACTTTATAAACCTGGAATCCGCTGTATTTGTAATAGCTGTTGCAAGAAGTGCGATCGCCCTTATTCAAATCCGGCCCGCTAAACTAACGAGAATAGGAGAATTATCAACAATATTCCTGGAGGCGCGGGTGTTCAGAAACCGGGTTTTTTGCGAGAATACTTGGTTACAACTCACATCTTGCACCATTCTCGCTTAACAGGCTTTCCGGCCTGTTCCACAAGAGATAAATTTTCTTGTGGAACAAGCCGGAAAGCCTGTTCATAAAAAGATTATTGAGAATGCTGCAATATCTCAGTTACAACCCGCAGATTCTGTAAAAACCCGGTTTCTTTGATTGTGATGCGTAACTCCCGTTGATATTAACCACCGCCACCGTCACCGGCACTAATCGTGAATATCATGCAGGACTTACCCACTCCGACCAAAGAAACCGGGTTTTTTACGAAAAGACGCGTTAGATCGCAGATTAGGTCAAAAAACCCGGTTTCTGACCCCCATTCGTCCAGGAATAACAATAAATTTAGCGTTGAAGTACCGCGCTTAACAAAGTTAAAACCGTGCAACCAAACACGGCTTCAAATGTATATCTTCGCGAAGGTTTATAAGGGTAAGAATTCCAAACGCGCAATTCTCCATTAAAGCCGCGCGACGCTAAACTCAACGAAACTTGACGGTAGTTTTCCAAAGTTCGCTGAAGCAATTGCCCGATTAAAATGCTTAAACTCTGCATTCCCCGCTTCCAAGTGCGGTAGCCACAGCGCGAGTTTTGTGCTATCCAAAGTTCATGGGCGATCGCCAATAAGCTAAAAATAAACCGATACATTAGTAATAGCAGTTCTGTGACTAACTCTGGACAGCGTAATTGTCTGAGAATCTGCAAGATTTCGGTAAATGGAACCGTCAAGAGAATGAAATACATACAACTTGTCGATGCGAAGGCGCGGGCAAACAGCAAGCTCACTTGGTATATTCCAGTGCGGCTCACATACAGATAAAAAGTGCCGATGCTAATGCCCCAACCTTGCCAAATATCCCACTGAATTTCCTGGATTTGACTTAACTCAACCGCACCCAGCGCCAAAGCAGGCAAACTTGTCAGCAAAAACATCAACGGTAGCGACAGCAACCGCAAATACAGTTTCGCCGGAATACCCGCATAGATGACGATCCAGACGGTTAACCAAAAGCCGATCGACAATTGGACGATCGCCCCAGAAACGAGAGACAGAATTAAAAGGGCGATCGCAAAGGATAACTTGTGAGATGGCGGCAACCCCCGCAAGCGATTTGTATAAGCCAGACTATCAATCTGATGGTTCATTCTGACGGCTATTCATCATCAGATTTTTGTCGCTGCGATCGCCCCTTGTACAGCCCGATCGCATATCCAATTACGCCAGCCCCCAGCGCCGCTTGAGTCGCAAACAGCAAACTTTCAATTTCTCCGCTAGCAGGCTCAAAAAAATGGTTAAACCAAGGTTGATAGTCAGGTTGAATTTCCGCAATCGCTTTCTGTGCTTCCCCATCCGATCCGCCGTATTCACCCCGGACAAAAACTAGGGGAATAACGGCAAGCGCGATAACAGCAATTACCAACATCCAATTTTGTTGTGAAGTAGCTTGCTGATTTCTTGTGTTTTTTTGACTCACGGCTTATGACTCCTGTCTCAATAATTTCAAAGTTTCCAACTCCGGCTTCCCGTAAGAATGCAGCCAATTCCAGACCAATAGAGTCAGCAATCCTTCACTAATCGCCAGGGGTACTTGAGTGATAGCAAAGATGCCAGCAAACTTGAGAAACGAAGCCATAAAACCGCCAATTGCTGCCGGAAAAGCTAACGCTAATTGAATCGAAGTCGTCACATAAGCCAGTAAATTTGCTAAAGCCGCCGCACAAAAAATTGCCGCCCGTTGCCTGCCAGTTCGCATCAGCAATTGATAGATAAAATAGGCAGCGAAAGGGCCGACGATCGCCATCGAAAACATATTCGCTCCCAGCGTTGTCAGCCCGCCGTGAGCTAACAGTAACGTTTGAAACAGCAGAACTAAAGCCCCCAGTACAGCCATCACCGAAGGGCCGAACAAAATTGCACCCAAACCGGTACCCGTCGGGTGAGAACAACTGCCCGTTACCGAGGGAATTTTTAAAGCAGAAAGCACAAAAGTAAACGCACCCGCCAAAGCAAGCAATAATTTAAGTTCCGGGTGTTCTTTTGTAATACGAGTAATCGATCGCAAACCTACTGCAAAAAAAGGCAACGCCACCATCCACCAAAACGCCGCCCATTGCACCGGCAAAAAACCTTCCGAAATGTGCATAGCTGCGGCGGGCGTTGCCGAACCCAGGACAATATAACAACTCAAGCCAGCCATCAATCCCAAGCTGACCAATTTCCGATTTCTGGCCTTCACGCTGAACCTCGCAGATGAGACTATGTAAACTAACACATCGGCGGGCATCCTGACTCAGAAAGCGACAAAACTCTCATTACAGTTGCGGGACAGCGCCGGACTTGCACCGAACTTTCCCCGTTTCCTCTAACGGCTGCTCCCCATTAGAACCGACTGGTTACACATAGTTTAGTCGATCGCGTAAGTCTCAGCAAATCTTTTACAAAAATTACTTCAGATTAACTAAGGAATGAGAATTAAATAACTTCCACTCTTGAAAGTGGGATGGGCTCTTATAGCCCGTCATGAGTGGACGGGCGGGACACCCATCCCACAATCACAATTAAAATTGTAAGTTATTTAATTCGCGTTCCTAAGTCAAAATTACCTCTCATCTTCTCTTCCTTCGCGTCTTCGCGGTTCGTTCCATAAATACTATTGCCCAACAAATCAACGGTATAATATTAGTGAGTTTTGAGGAAAGCCGCCATGTTAGATTACAAATTTCCGAGGCACTGGCCCTCAGCCGATGAACTACCAGACTCAGATGAAACTCCTGTGGATAACGAACTGCAAGAACTAATACCAGGGTTGTTAAAAGCAATATTGCTCATACTTTGGGCAGAACGCATGGACTGGTTTTTTGGCATAGATATGGGTATTTATCATCACCCTGACGAACCGCCCATTGTCCCCGATGCTTTCTTAAGTTTAGGAGTAGAACGATTTTACGACGAAGAATTGCGCCCCAGTTACGTGCTGTGGGATGAAAATGTTCTGCCTACTTTTGTGCTGGAAGTTGTTTCCCCAACTTATCGCAAGGAATACAGCACAAAATTAGACACTTATCAAGCTTTAGGCGTACTTTATTACGTCATTTATTCTTCCCGCCGCCGCCGTAAACCTCATTTGGAAGTACACAAGTTAGTCAATGGGAAGTACGAGTTACAGCCAGAACATCCAGTTTGGATGCCTGAAATTGGTTTGGGGATTGGTTGTGAAAGGGGAAGTTATTCTGGGGTGACAAGAGAGTGGTTGTATTGGTATGATGCCGATGGAAAACGTTATCTGACACCTGAAGAACAGGTGAAAGAATCAGCGCAGCGCGCCCAACAGGAATCCCAGCGCGCCGATCGACTGGCTCAGCGATTGCGGGAGTTGGGGATAGATCCTGATAATCTGGGCTGATGGCAATCAAGAGTACCTCAGTGTTGTACTCTAGACGCTCACAAACCGGGTTTTGCAACGCCCGATCGATCGTCCTCAAAGGAGGATTTTCTGGAAAAAACCCGGTTTCTGCCTCCAGAAATGTGTGAATATTATCGCAAAAATCAGGAAGTATCTAGCTAGATTTGGGAAAAACAGAAAGTTGGACGGCAAACATTGAGATGCAGCTCGAAAACATGAAAATCAACAGAGGTTATTAAATAATGGTCATGAATCTGCGTTCTTACGATATCATCTGTTTTGGTGATGAAGTTCCAGGAGTTCTAGCTGTTATCTCTGCCTCCAGAGAATATCTTCGCCGAACAAAGCGTTATCCGCGAATTCTACTGATGTCTAAAGGAAGCTTGCAAGAAGGAATTGGCGGGCATTTGGTAAGAGGCGGTCTTGCTTATTTAGATAGAAGTCAGATTAGTGAAGAACTTCAAAAATCTTTAAAGTTAGATACCTTTGGTTCACCAGCGACAATCTATAAAGAATTCTTACAAAAATCCGGTGTCACCGCAATTGCACTTGACCCCCGCAAAGCCAGTGCAGCCCTGAAAGAAATGCTGGTAAAAGCTGGGGCCGATCTCCTGAGCAAAGTAGAAATTAAATCAGTCAGTAAAGAAGGTCAAAAAATTGTCAGTATAACCACCTCTCAAGGCGTAGTTTATGCCGGCAAGCAATTTATTGATGCCACTGTCAATGCCGAATTAGCTCAAGCTGCCGGTGTGAGAAAGCTGAAGGGATTTGAAACATTTGGTCTGCCTAATTCAGAACTTCCAGTCACCCTCGTTTTTGAAACCCAAGGACTCAGTGCAAGAGCACTGAAAGAATTCGATTATATTTATCTAAAACGCTTTACCAACCTGGCCGATGCAGAGAGTCAAAAATTTTTGCTGTACGCCGCAGGCAAGGATGCCAAACTAGCAGAAGAGCTGCGGCGGGAAATGAGGGACACTCAAGGCAATCTCAAAACTCTGTGGGCGGGTAACGATTACATCGATGTTCGCGCGCCGGCTCTGTCTGTAGCTTACCACTCATTTAGAGGAAGAAAACTATCTTTTTCTGAAACTGGCATAATTTTAGATGAGGGAAATATAGCAATACTTCCAAATGACCGACTTTCGTGGAATGCGCTTTTATTTGCAGTCACAGCCAGCGAAGCCGAAGCCTTAGCTAGAAGCGGGAGCAAACCCACGGCTAATATGCAAAGAGAGATGTTATTTATTACAACTTGGCTGAGGAGTTTGGGGGCTACTTCTGTTACTTATGCCTCAGAACTTTATATCAGACACGCTGGCAATGTGACGGGAGTTGTAGAACCTTTAACTGGCGCACAAATGCTGTTAGGTGGCGTACCTGCTAATGAAGCCCTGGCAACATTTAGCTATCATTTTGATGTACGGGGAGGCATCCAGGGTATTGGCGAGAAAGCAAACAGTCTAGGATGGTTTAAAAGTCTGAGTTTTAAACAGCCTATCTTTAATATTGGCATCCGCCACGCATTAATTAAAAACGTTCCTAACTTGGCAGTAGTCAGTCCGTGTTCGGGATTTGAAGGGTTAGCCTGTTCTGTCGGCAGAATAGTTGAATTCAACGCTGCAGTTGGTCAAGGTGTGGGTATCGCTGCGGTTAATGCCATTCTAAATAACAAAAATCTAGCCGATGTATCTAACCAAGAAGTGAGACAAGTTCTCGCCCAAACAGGCCAGTTACCTAAAATTTTTGGAACTCCCAATAGTGGTGAGGCAATGCTATTGGCGCAATTCGAGACTCTTGTCACTTCGGATGCTATTGCATAATCTCAATCCCGGTTGCACTCCTCATGATTATTGATTGTTGACTAAGCTGTTGTGGCATTTAAATTGTATGTCAAAAAATAATCAAACTTTTTTGGGGTGTCCCACCCGCCGTGAATATACAATTTAAATGCTCAACTGTATTAGCCTACTCGCTAACAACAAATCCTTACTTCTTCTGCGGGCACTTTGGATGAATCCCCCCCTGCAAACAAATGTAAGCAATTTGACTTTTATCTAAATTCTTAGCCTCCGCAAAATCAACTCCTAGGAATCTACCTGATTTACTACCAGTCGTGGGATTTTGAATAAATTGCTCCGAAGCTGCTTTCCCCAGAAACACCGCGCCTTTAAAATCCGCTCCCGCTAAATTCGCGCCCCGAAAATCAACCGAACTCACCTCTGCATTCCGAAAATTGGCATCTTGCAACCGAGCATCTTTTAAATTCACGTTGGCGAGTTTAGTCGAAGTCAAATTGGCATTTTGTAAGTTTGCGCCGCTCAAATCAGCACCGGATAAATCAGCACCTTGCCATTCCGATTTAGACAAATTTGTCAAGGACAACTGAGCGCCTTGAGCCTTAACTTTGCCCAAACGTGCACCGGACAAATCCGCTCGCGACAAATTCGCGCTTCCTATATCGGCTCCGGTAAAACGGGCATTTTTTAACATTGCTTCCTGTAAATTGGCTCCAATTAAAATAGCACTGCTGAAATTAGCTGAATTCAAATTGCCGTTTGACAAATTAGCTTTGTTCATGACAGCGCGCACAAAATTAGTCCCGTTCATTACAGCACTGTTCAAAGACGCCCCGGTCAAATTTACTCCTTCCAAATTAGCGCCGCTCAAGTCAGAAATCCAATCGTCAAATGTACCCGGACGCCTGTCTTCGCCGGTGCCGTAAAAGCGAGATCCCTGCAAGCTGGCATTGGTTAAATTGGCATTTCTCAACTTAATTCCCGACAAGTCAACTTTGTTTAAAACTAAAGTAAACTGAGATGGGCCGGCAGGACTTTGAGCTAAATCCGTGCGGCTGAGATCGACACCGTTGAGTTGGCTGCTATACACTGTGAGAATTTTGCCGATCGCCCTTTGTACTGTTCGCTGGCGGGCGGCCGCTAACTCGCGTTCCGGGGCCTTGCCGTCAAACCGCAGGGAATCGAGGTCGTTGCTGAGGGCTTGGTTCAACCGCTGCAAGTCAGGCAAAGCTTTCGGCCCGCTACTGACTAAAGCTTGCTGGATCGCGTCCAGCATGGCCCGGTTGTCTTCTTGAGCTAGCAAATCCGATAGCAGGGGTAGGGCGCGGGAGTCTTCCACCGCCCCCAAAGCCAAAATTGCCGATCGCCTGCCCGATGCCCCGCTAGCCGATGTGGGAGACAATTTGCTGACTAAAGCCACAAATAATTCGTCGTTCCGCTGCCGGGAATCCCGCATATTTGCTTGACTTTGAGTGTAGATGAGAGTGCCGACAAACAAAGTTAAAATCAATCCCGCGCTGCCGACGGTAACTATTACTAAAGTTGTGCCTGGGTGTTGGCGCATCCAATTCCACAAACTGGCATTTACTTTCAGGCCGCTTGGTGGAGTCACAACCAAAGCCGCAATCTGCGCGTCTTCCTCAGTCCAATCTTGAGTCTTGACAGGATTGGCAGACAGTTGATGGGATCGAGCGTTGACGACCAAAGTATTGGCGAGGCGATCGTGTCCCGTTTGCCGTTTGTAGCGCCATGCAAAAGCCCCGTCTGCGAGCACTGCCAAGCCGCTGAGCCCCCCTAAAATCAGCAAATCAGGAAACGCTCCCGTCAAGCGCCAAATGCCGTAAGCGACGCCCAGAGGCACTCCCCAGCGCCCCAAACTTTCGCGAATTAGCACTTGCCCAAAACCCGGAGGAGTACCCGACGCTGTGACAACTTTGACGCCGAACCAGCGTTTGGGGATAGTTTGACCGGTTCTGGCGAGCAAAAACAGTTGCCACCCCGCTAAAACTGCCGGTGCCAGCAGCGCCCCCGACCAGAATAGATTAGTTAGGGGTGCTACTCTGGGGCTGCGATCGCGCACGGGTATGCCCAAGGTACGGGCGACGGTTTCGGATGCTGCTGCTACTGAGGAATTGAGCGGTACGGTTTGAGATTCCTGGTTGACTAATGCCCCGATACTGAAGGGAACGAGGGCGCTGGCCGCAATTAACGAAATTTCCACAGCCCAAGCGCCGCACCTGCGAACCAGCAGTGGCATTTGCTTGGATTGTGTTTGCCAAGACGGATCGGGTTGATTGATGCCGCTGGGCGCGGTGGGGTTAGCCATATTTAGAAATTCCTATTATTTGTCGTTAGTATTTGAGGACTGGGGGGAAATTGCCAATTTATACGCTATGTAGATTAGCACTCCGAGAACGGCAAGAGTCATCAGCGCTGAAATTAGCTGTACGACGCTATTGAAGACTGTCAGGACAATTATCGCTCCGACGGCAAAGGCTGCCACCTGCCCAGGTTTGGGGAGTCTTTGAAACTTGTCCAGTAATTGATTGTAGAAGGTTCCGACGGCTTGATAGCTGTCTGGATTTTGTGTGATGAGTCGCGATCGTTCTACTTTAGCTTTTAGTTCTCCGAACGCTTGCTGCCAATTGAAGTTATTTTGAGGATTCATAAAAAAATTCGGAAGTTATTTTAGATTAATGTGTTTGGAACTGCCATTATCCCCTACCGTCAAAGAACTATAACCAAATGCCATTGTGTGAGGAAACATGAAGATAAATTATCCGGGCGATCGCGGCAAACTGTGGTTTAGCTCGATCGTGACCGTAGCCTTGGCAATGATTTTAGCGGATGCGGGTGCTGTTCGGAGCCAACCGCTACAAATTGCTCCGGGATTTCCCGAACCGCTGGGAGTTTCTGGAGTTTCCGGCGGCCCGAACAATAGTGGCGACTGCGGTTTTGTCTCCCAAGGGCCGAACCACGTCATTGAAGTAACGCAGGATTTGCCTTACTGGCGGATTGCAGTACAAACCGCTGGAGCTCCGAGTTTGATGATTCAAGGGCCGAGGGGGCGTTTCTGCGTGCTGCCGGCGAATGCTGCTGCGGGGAATGTAGAATTTTCCGGTTATGGGGACAAGGGGACTTATGTTATTTTTGTGGGCGATCGAGCTCAAGGTCAACACCCTTACTCTCTCTCTATTTCCCAAAAGCGAAATTAAAAATAAAACGGAATTAGGACGCTTGCTGTGAGAAAATTGCTTTTTGGCGATCGTAAATAAGCCGGATTCCTTACAGCAAGTCCGTGGAAGACCGATTTCATATCAATTTTGTATTTGGTCTCTAACCCACTTGCGAAACAATCTGAGAGTTTGACTCGTGCCCACTGTTTGGCTTTGTTCGCAATATTGAGAAATAGCTTCAATAATTGGCAGATTTGGAAAAGTCGGACTAATTTCCGATTCAACATATTTCCCATCTTGAAGCACATTAATCTGAAGCTTTTTATTTTCATAGCGCCATATTTCAGGTACTCCCAAAGCTTCGTAAGCATCGAGTTGAGTTTTGGAAGTTATATCCACTTCAATAGCTAAGTCAGGCGGCGGATCGATAGTTAAGTCTATCCGCTTTTTGCCAATCATTAGAGCATAATTCTGAATGTAAAAGCAATTGTCAGGTTCAATTCCTTGTAACATACTTTTTCGCTGAAAAGTCGTCGAACCAAAACATTCTCGATCGATTTCAAGTTTTTCGAGTAATATTTTCACCATATCGCCAATGATTTCCTTATTGAATTCATGTTCTGGTAGTGGCATCCTAATCTCCAAAGTTCCTTGACTGTAAGCTATTCTAGAGCCACGGTGTTCTCCCAACTCTTCTAAAATTGCTTCAAATTCCTGCCAGTTGACATCATTTAACAGCACTCTCTGTCCAGGTGGTACAATGATTTGCCTTAATTGCAGCGTTACCATTTCAACCTCCGATTTATTTAAATTATAGAGCTAAAAACCTGCTCAACAGTCAGATTAAGTTCCCCGAAGGCAGACGAAATAATCGTATCGCCCTCTCGGAACTGGCTAACCTGGTATTCCCCCTCTACCAACTGGTAAATCGAGACAGTAGGTTGTTTGGGATTGCCGATGAACCGCCGACCACCCAAGGCAGCATAGTCAACAACCCAGTATTCCGGGATACCCAATCTTTCATACTCAGCCACTTTTACCAGGTAATCATCTTGCCAGTTAGTGCTAACTACTTCGACAACAAGCTTAACAGAGCTACCTTGAGAAATAACTGATGATTTTTTCCAGAGTGGCTCTGACATTAAGGCTGGTTTGTCTAAGACTATAATATCCGGCTGGTAGCCCGTGGTCGTTTCGGGAGGTCTGACAAAATAAGTTGAAGGTGTTACATAAGGAAGATTTAAACGGTCAATTTCTACGTTAATTTTACGAAGCAGAAAACCTGTAACTTCCTCATGGTCTCCATTTGGGTTCATCTCAACTATTACTCCATTGCGTAGCTCGAAACGTCCTTTTCCATCTGGATACCATTCTAAAAAGTCTTCAAATGTTATAGATTTGATTATGGTTTGAATCATGAAAAATTCTCCGTTCATATAGCCATCAATAGTTCGTAGTGAGGACTTGAGTCCTCGAATAGAGTCAACAAGGACTCAAGTCCTTACTACAAACAATTTTTTTAAGGGGAATTAACAGAACATGATATCACATATTAATTAGGTAGGTGTAATAAGGGCAGCTAGAAACCCGACTTCTTCAAAAAGTCGGGGTTCTGGGTGTGATGTTTAAATTTTTTGCTGCGTGTACAGTTCCTTAAACTTGCGCTGCTGCTCGTTGTGATCTACGATCGGAGAGGGATAATGAAGAAGTCGGCGTTCTAAAGACGAAATATTTCCTGTTAGCAAAAATTTAGTATCAACGCGACGCAATTCGGGAACCCAGTGCCGAATATATTCCCCTTCCGGGTCGAATTTCTGAGCTTGACTCGCCGGATTAAATATTCGCAAAGGTTTCGGGTCCATGCCGCTAGATGCACTCCACTGCCAGCCGCCGTTATTAGCAGAAAGGTCGGCATCTATCAATTTTTGCATGAAGTATTTTTCACCCCACTGCCAGTTAATAATTAAATCTTTGGTGAGGAAACTGGCGACTATCATGCGACAGCGATTGTGCATCCAACCTGTCTGATTTAACTGCCGCATTGCTGCATCGATAATAGGATAGCCTGTTTTGCCTTTACACCAAGCTTGAAAGAGTTTTTCATTGTTCTCCCAAGGAAAGTCTTTGAATGCTTGACGGTAGGGGCCGTCTGCTAATTCTGGGAAGTTATACATGGCGTGTTGGTAAAATTCTCGCCACGCTATTTCCTGTTGCCAAGTACGGATGCTTGTAGACGCTTCTTCGCTGCTGCAAGTGTCCATTACTATTTGGGTAGCTTGCCAAACAGTGCGGATGCCAATTGCACCAAATTTGAGGGCTGCGCTGAGTTTGGATGTGCCGTTAATGGCGGGAAAATTGCGCTGTCCTTGATATTTGTAAATTGCCCGATCGCAAAATTCTTCTAATTTTTTTTGCGCTGCATCTTCTCCTGGTTCTATTACTAATGGGTTTTCCCAAATAAATCCTAAACTAGAGGCAGTTGGCACTGTTTCCCTTGCACCTGCTTGGTTGGCGATTGCTTGTTCTTCGGCGGTTAATCCGGTCATTAATTCCAGATAAGTTATCGGCAGTGTCTCTACTGGTTGGGCTTTTGGTTGACTGTTCCATTTTTTCCAAAATGGTGTATAAACTGTGTAGGGAGTCCCTGTACCGCTGCGAATTTCATCTGGGGCGTGCAGGAGTTGATCCCAGAAATTTTGAACTTGAATTCCTGCTTGTTGGAGGGCGTTTGAGACGGCCAGATCGCGCTGTTTGGCGTAGGGTTCTACATCCCAGTTCCAAAATACTGCTTGGGCATTTATAGCTGTTGCTAATCTCGGTATTCCTAGGATCGGGTCATCTTGAATTATCAGCAATTGGCTGCCTGCTTCCCTGTAACGCGAGGAGAGTTTTTGCAAGCAGCCGATCATGTAGGTGACTCTGGCTGGGGCTACGTCATCGCGATTTAGGATATTGCGATCGAGACAAAAAATTCCGACTACTTTCGGGCTTTGCTGGCGCGCTGCTGCCAGTCCGATGTTGTCAGAAATACGCAAGTCGCGGCGGTGCCAAAATAAAATTAGATTGGATATATCAGACATTCGATTTTAGATTTTAGATTTTAGATTTTAGATTTTACAGTTCTGGACACAAGCGGGTTCAAAAACCCGGTTTCTAAGTTAATATTTATCGGTTGGACGCACGATTTTTATAAGAAACCGGGTTTTTCCGTCAGTCAGATTTACATCAAAAAGGGACGTGCCAAGAAAAAGCTAGAAATAGATTTTGCATCAATGGGTTCCCCAGCTAAGATAGCTTTTTCTAATTCTTCAGGGGTGAATAGAACTGTTTCAATGTCTTCGTCATCATCTTGTGCTGGCGGCTGTTCCAGTTTTTCCAAATCTTGGGCTAAGAAAGCATAAATGATTTCGTCGGAATAACCGGGGGCGAGAAAAAATTGCCCTAATTTCTGCCATTTTCCGGCGCGATATCCGGTTTCTTCTTCGATTTCTCGTTTGATAGTTTCGGCGGGATTTTCATTGATTTCTACTGTACCTGCGGGAAATTCTAAAATTCGCCCTTTTGTGGCAAAGCGATATTGGCGTACCAAGACGAGTTTACCTTCGGGTGTGACGGGAACTGCAAGTGCTCCGCCTGGGTGGCGAATACATTCCCACTCGCCTTCGGAACCGTTGGGAAGACGGAGGGTGGCTACGTCAAAGTTGAATTTGCGCCCTTGGTAAAATAGGCGTTGTTTGAGGAGTTGGGGTAGTTCTTGACCGATCGACATAAGCGACAAGCGAATAATGTTAGGGTGCACCGATTTAAGACATCATAGGCGATCTAATACGATTTTAGATTTTAGATTTTAGATTTTAGATTGGGAATGACTGATGACTATCACAGTTGGCAGCTTAGCTACGGTTGCATTTTTTTTGAAACTGGTACGATCGGTGAATTGTACTCACTTTTTACAGTTACAATTTTTGCACTCCCGAACAGTCTGCGGTTTGCAGGAGTTGGACGATCGCACTTTTCGTCACCGGATGCACCCAATCCGGGGCAATTTCTGCTAAAGGTACTAATACAAAAGCTCTTTCGGTCATCCGGGGATGAGGTAGAGTCAGTGTGGGAGTTTCTAGGATTAAATTGTCGTACAGCAGCAAATCTAGGTCGAGGGTTCTTGGCCCCCATTTTTCTCGGCGAATTCGATTAAATTTTATTTCAATTTCTAATAATTTTGCTAGTAATTGTTCGGGTTCTAGTGCAACTTCTAGGATGGCACAGGCATTGATGTAATCGGGTTGGGGCGGCCCGACGGGGGCGGTTTGATACCAGCTTGAATGGGATTTTACTGCTATTCCTGGGGTGTTGTTTAGGGTTACGATCGCGCTAGAGAGTGTGGCTAGGGAGTCGCCTAAGTTGCTACCGAGGGCGATCGCACATTTTGTTAGTTTCATAAGGAAGGTTCGGCAACGGATTGTGTAACGGATGTAACGGATGTAACGGATGTCAGGAAGAGAGAAGATTAAGGCGGCGCGGGTTTATCAATATTCTTTGATTCCTAAACAGATTTCGGGTTTAACCCGCCCATACAAGTTGTATTTTTACGAAACTTTCCCCCTAAAGCCTGCATTTTTGGCGCATTCTGATAACACAAAATATTATTTTAATTTAAGCTTAACAGTATGTTAAATTTTATTAACTATTATTGACAAGTGTTAGTATTTAGTTTCAAACATAATGAATTTGTACCTACGCTTATTGTCGGCTGTCATTCTAGCAATTATCAGTTTAACAGCAAGTATATCAATAGGTTTGGCTGAAACAAAAGAGCGCTACCTTACCCTAGATTCGGACGGTAGTCAATCTTTTGCGAGTTTAGTGCAGCAGGCGGAAGATTTAGCGAAAGAGTCGATCGCCCGCGAGTTTCAAGAAAATCCGGCATTAACAGAAGTTACAGTCATTATTACAGCCGATCGCAGCCGACAAAGAGTTCCAGTTTTGCGATCGAGAGTATCCCGTCGCGACTGGCAACAAGATGCGAGAATCGAACAGTGGACTAGATATTTTGCCGATGCTCAATTGCTGCTGGGATTCAGAAACGGCGGTATTTCGTCCCCAAATTCTGGATTTTCGCAAGTGAGGAATGTACCTGCGCCTAGTCGATCGACCTCCAGAGAAAATGATCCAGGTTTTCGAGATGATTGAAATCGGGCATCGGGCATGGGGCATCGGGCATCGGGCATTGGTAACAGATAACAAATAACAAATAACCAACAGCACGACACGGAAATCACGGATACACGGATAGATATTTTTTCCTAAATATCTCTCTCATACTATAGCAATCCTAAATGACTCGTGAAATTTTTACCCCACCCCAACCCTCCCCTTATCAAGGGGAGGGAGTAAGAAATTCACAAATGATTTATGATTGCTATAATTTCCTATTTTTAACTTGTTGTTAACCTAAATATCTCCCAATGTTAATTAACCTTCAGGTTAACTTCCCTTAATTGAACAGTGATATAGTTTCATACGGAATCATCTGATTAGGGAAGTTGGGCTGAACAGGAATTTATGTCTAAAATAACTCGCCGACAACTGCTAATTTTCTTCGGCAGCAGTGCAGCTACCACTGTGCTTGCCCCTCAAGTAACTAAAACACTATTCGGCATCAATTCCACCTCGGCCGAAGCTGTAGTTCCGCTATCTTTCACTCCGTTAAGACTTCCCCACCCGCTGCCGATTTATCGAGAATTGTCCAGCTTTATGCCGATGGGCTTAAACGGACAGGGAACTGTGATGGCTGCCTCACAGGATACTAGATTAACGAGTTACAGCATTGTTGACGATGTGGTTGTGCCGCCGGAATACGAACGTTACGTGATTGTCCGCTGGGGCGATCGAGTTTTTCCCAATCCGGCAGACTATTTCGGCTACAACTGCGACTACACCGGCTTTGTAGGCCTTCGCGGCAGCAATGACGACGGTTATCTCTGGGTTAACCACGAGTACGTATCCTTCCCAATGTCGAAAGAGGCACCCGATACCCCGTCAGACTTGGCATCATTTCCAACAACCGAGCGCGCCGTCCTCGGTATAGACTTATCCGTAAAGAATCGCGATACCATCGGCGAATTCCTGTACAATCTCGGTGGTTCGATCGTCCGCATCACCAAACAAGCCAACGGCAGATTTCAGGCGATCGCCGGCGACCCCCTCAACCGCCGTATTCACGGACTTTCCGGCCTCGGAATCAACAGCCAGCGTACCGACAAATACAAAGATGTCACCTCCTGGGGAACCAGACAAGGGGACGACAACTACCTCATCGGCACGGGCCCTGCAGCTACCCAAGTCTTCGCGCAAGTCAACACCGACGGACTCGGCAACCGCATCATCGGTACAGCCTACAACTGTTCCGGCGCCACAAGCCCTTGGGGAACAATCCTCTCCGCCGAAGAAAACTTCCAAGGTAGCGAAGCATTTTTCGTCGGGGTTCAGGAAAACGTCAAACCCAACGGTGGCCAAACCAGCTACGCCAAGGGCACTATCGGTGAGGAATTTGGCTTAGTCGGCGAAAAATACGGCTGGATGGTAGAAGTCGATCCCCTAGATCCAAGTTTCCGCCCCCGGAAGCACTCATGGTTGGGCCGTTTCCGCCACGAAAACGTCGCGATTCGCGCTGAAGCAGGCCGCAAGTTAATAGGCTACATGGGGGACGATCGGCGCGGCGGACACACCTGGAAATTTGTCAGCAACGGTAATGTCACCAATCCCGCAGATAAAAACAACAGCCGATTGTTTGAAGATGGGGTTTTGTACGTTGCCCAATATAACCGCAACGGTACTGGAAGATGGCTGCCACTGACATTAAATACCCCGACAAATCCGGTGCGTCCTTCTAGAGTTGGCGAGGCGGAATTAGCAAGTTTTGGCAAAGCTCAAAGAGATGCCGCTACTCGCTTGCCCAAACGCGCCGGAATTGCTGGTCAAACCGAAGACGGCGGTTCTTTTGTAGTAGATACAACCAATGAAGCAACAGCAATTTCGGGCTACCAAAATAAAACTCTGGCTAATTTCTACAGCAGCCAAGGCGCGGTTTTAGTTGATGCTTTCTTAGCTGCTAATTTGATTGGTGGCACTCCGACGGCGCGGCCGGAAGATTTGGAAGTTAATCCTACTACGAAGGAAGTTTTCATTGCTTATACTGACGGCGCACCGGGAAGCGACGGCTATCCAGATTCTCGCATTTTTAATGTTGCTAAATACGGTAGCGCAGTCAACAGCAATCAGCAGTCGGGAGGACTTTACAAAATAATTGAAGACAGTCCCGACGGTGCGGGTTTGACGTTCCGCTGGCAGCGTTTGGCTCAAGGTGGAGAAGCGGGTTCGGTAGCTGGGGCGGGATTTGCTAGTGTAGACAATTTGGCTTTTGACACTCAAGGCAATGTTTGGGGCGTGACTGATATGTCTACGAGCACGCACAACGGTTTTGATGTAGGTGCGAGTGGAAAGCCAACGACGATCGACCATAAAAAGACTGGAAATGTGTCAGATTTTACTGGAGTTTTCGGCAACAATTGGCTCTTTTATATTCCGACTTCTGGGCCGAATGCAGGAACAGTAATTCCGTTTGCTTACGGCCCGAATCGGTGCGAAATGACGGGGCCGACTTTTGTGGGAGATACGCTGTTGCTTTCGGTGCAGCATCCGGGGGAAGATTGCCCGATCGATGATGGTACTGTACTGAGTCGGCAAATTGAAATGTTGGATTTGAACGGTGCTGTTTTCAATCAGACTCGGAGTGTGTCTCGCGGCAGTTTGTGGCCTAGCAATATTGAGAACGATCGGCGTCGTTCGCCGATGCCGTCGGTGATTGGAATTCGTCGGGTGCGATCGACTCCAACGGGCCAGTTTGTTTAAATCTCACATCTTGCACCATTCTCGCTTAACAGGCTTTTCGGCCTGTTCCACAAGAAAATTCACTCTTTGTGGAACAGGCCGAAAAGCCTGTTCATAAAAGCTTATTAAGAATGGTGCAATATCTCAGTGATGGGCGATCGCGTAAGGCAACCATAATGCGATCGGGAATCAAGTATGTTTCTAGAATAGCTCGAATCTACCTGTGTAAGCTACAATAAAGTGTAAATATACCTTTTACTCGCAAGAATCAGAAAGGTAGGACGATCGCCCTATTGTGAGCTAGGGATTTTTACGTACTTATTATCTGCGGATACAACAGTAATTTTCCAGCCAGAAAGTGACATGGTTTTGTAACGCTTTGTAAATTGGTAAGTTGTCGAGGTAGAGGAAAGGGCGATCGCACTTGCAACCTTCATTTCCTGTTATTTGACGAGGGAATGAAGGGGGGATGAGGTGCGATCGGCCTTCTAAAATATTTTATAATTTTACTGCCCGCGTCCTGGTTTGCAATCTACAAAACCTAATGCCTCTGTGCCCTTGAAAACTGGCGATTGCCATCTCAATAACTGCTGCGATCGGGTATTCAATTTCAGCAGCACGAGCAATTAGAGCGGCTTGAATTCGATCGGGCAAGCGTCCTAAAATAATTTCGGCATCAGCGAGGGAAAGTTGTTCCAGAAGTTTGGCTTGCATGGCATTCACCAATTACAATTTAATATAGCTTGGAGTTCGCACCGCTCAACCTATCTTTCAGTCATGAATCACTACTGGGTCTAGGAGCTAGTCGATTGCCAGCATCATCTCTGGGATTTGAAAGAGGAGTTACTTGAAGGCGGGTAAGAAAGGATAGCAATGCAGCAGTGAAAGCATATAAAGTTCCTAACTGACTCTCCTGCAACTTAAGAACACCGAAAGCCACTAGCACGGGAAAAAGTGCTTGAATAAGTCCCTGAAATAAAACTGGCTCTTGCCTAATCTGCTTGAATAACCACATAACAAAGCCTCATATTTTAGATTCAACTCGAACAGAAAACTCTGAAGTACATCTCAACCGAAAGCTAAAGCAGTCGAACTTATAATTGTGTCGCAGATGCGGCACAATACTTTTCTTAGTCAGGTTATACCGCACATCTGCGGTTTAACTCTGAATAGTCTGAACAAGTTTTGCTTTGACTTCACTCAAAGAATAAATCACCCCGATCGCCCTGCCGGTGAGAAAAAGTGACCAGTGTAAAGTTCTGTAAATGCGTAAATTGTCGAATTAGGGGAAAGGGCGATCGCACCTGCAACCTTCATGTCCCGTTATTTGGTGAGGAGATGAAGGGGTCAGGTGCGATCGCTCCTACAACAGTTAGAACACCACGCTTCTCCTCTTTAAACTTGTGGGGACTTAACTGAACAATGCAATAGGACGATAAACAACTTCCCCATCTTCACGAGTCGCTCTCAGAACTTGCTTGCGGTTGCGCGGAGCAGCACTAAGGTGTATCCAGTTAGGATTGTCAAGCTTACCAAATTCAAGAATAACCTGATCGAACTCTGGGCAGTTTTGAGCCACCCATTCTGCTAATTTCCTTGTGCTGACACTAACCGGAATTACATCTCCTGCAAAACCCAGTCGATGATCACTATTACTAACGCCCCCTACGGCTTTGTTGATTTTTTCTGAGCGAAACCCAGATAATATTTTTATGGGACCTAGCGCATCACGAGCAGGTTGAAGAATCTTTTCACACAGTTTCCGAAGATTTCCAATCTCTTCTGCATTAGGAGTATTATCAATTCCTAACCGATCTGCTGTTGAAGACTTAACTAACTCCCAAAGGCGAAAGTTTGTAGTCAAATTTACATTGAGATCTATCATTTAATCCCACCTACTCCCTATATATGCTGATAATGCCTTAAACAATACCAAGAAGTCGCCTTTGGATTGCTAAAATTTTATTACCATAACTTTTCTCTGTTGCCCAACGTCCACTTAAATCAGCAACCATAGGAGCGATACCTCTTTGAACCAGATTAAAACGAGGATCGACAATGGGCGGTACAACAGGATCTTGACTTGCATATGCTTTGAGGTGTTGAATGTGAGCTTTAACTCCCGTTCTTACGTTAGGGAAAGAAGCTCCTTTGACTCCTCCTCCACTTGCACCAAGACCACAGAAGTTATTTTGGCTAGGTTCTACGTCACCACCAAAGTTTAGATAACCCGTTTCCAGACACATTTGAGAGAAGGCAATATTGTGATTTACTCCCTCAATGGCAGACTCTTCAATGTAAAGTCTCGGCAAATCTGGAAATTGAGTCAATGCATCTGAATTGTTTGCTTGCAGTAAACTTTTTAGTTGATTTTCTGCAGCACTTCCACGGCTCATAATGCGTTCTGAAACAGCTTGTCTTGGAAAAGTTACTGTTGTAAGAATAATAGTCCTAGTCGTACTATTCCAGTTGACTGATACATTAAACGGCTGAAGTTCTACAGCTTTGATAAAGACAATACCGTTTTGATTGATACGACGAACACTGTTTAGTTCAGCTAAATTAATTTCCAGTCTATCGGCTAAATCGATTGGAATAAAGGAATTATCATTGACGAGAAGCCCTGGCTCTTCATAGCGTTGACCATTAATTTCTATATCGATGGTGGGAAAAGGAGTTGGTGGAATAACAGGATTCAAACCGCTCCACTGTAAGAGTCCATCTGCGAGTCCTTTAGCAAACTTATCACGTTGATTGGTGAGAAGATTCATGTCCTCGCGACTTGACAGAAAACATAATTCTATAAGCACAGAAGGAATATCCACATCTCTACAAAAAGCTAGACGTGGATGTTGACTTTGGTTGTCTGATTTAGCTCCCCGATTTCTGAGTCCAGGAACGGCTGCAACCAGAGCATTAACAAGCTTTTCTGCATCAGATTTTCGTTGATTGTTGCCATCAACATAGTAAGATTCTGCTCCCCGCGCAGAAGCAATAGCAGAATTCCCGTGGAGTTCAACTGCAATATCACCACTCCGACTCCGACCATTGATCCAGTTGATTGACGGACTAAGATCAATTGTATCAGGAACAGAGAAGAAATCTTGGTCTCTTGTTAATCCTTGAGATTTTAGTTCTTGTAGGAGTAAGTCACGAGTTTGGATCATCTCGTCTGCTTCTTTAGTACCTAGGACTGATGGCGCTCCTGAGTCTCCAGTAAAATGACCGGCCGAAATAAAGATACGTCCCATTTATTCACCTCTCGTTAATATTTTTGCTTTTTTAGTCTTCTGCAACTCGATAGCTAGACATCACAGATAATTAAGTAAATCTAGGGTACTGCCTCTAGTATTTTTTCCCAAGTTCCAGCACTAACAAGTTGCAGTACAATAGTCTTCCCCATCGACTTATCTCGCACATCTGCGGTTTAACTCCGAACAGTCTGAACAACTTGTTCTCTGCCTTAACTCAAAGAATAAACCACCCCGATCGCCCTGTCGGTGAGAAAAAGTGACTAGCTTTTGTAAACTTACGTAAATCCTCAATCGATTTGAGATTTGATATCTGAGATTGTGCAATTAACCTCATCCCAAATCCGGGTTAAACATCCCCTTATTTCTCACTATCAGAAGACCAACAAAAGCTTGTGTAGTATCGGTTTCAACCGCCAAGTATAAAAGGGATTACCTTGCGGTTAATTCAGTCAATTTGTTTTCTTTCCTGAAAAGGAACTCGCCGTCATGAAACATAAATAAATTTACTTAATAGATCAAAATCGCTATGACAGCACAAGAGGCGATCGCCCTAGTTGATGGTCTGTTACAATCCGCAAACAAAAAGCAAAAACTCAATGACATTCAATCCCGCGTCTTTCTGGAAACTTGGGAGGGACACTCTTATCAAAAGATAGCCGATCGCTTACTTTACGAACATGACTATATCAAAAAAGTCGGTTCGCATTTGTGGCGAAATCTCTCTCAAATCATCGGCGAAAAAATCTCAAAGCAAAATCTGCAAGCAGTCTTGCGCCGCTACCAGCATTGCAGTGCGGGCATCTTGCACGCTAGCGAAGCAGATAGCAGCACTCAAGATTGGGGAGAAGCGATCGATGTTTCCCAATTTTACAACCGGCAACAGGAATTGGAAACATTAGAAACTTGGATTAGCGGCAATTCTACTCGTCTGATCGGTATTTTTGGAATTGGCGGTATTGGCAAAACTTCTCTGTCTGTCAAACTCGCCCAGCAAATTCAATCTCAATTTGAATACGTAATTTGGCGGAGTTTGCAGCAAGCACCGCGATTAGATGTTATCCTCAGCAATATTTTACCCATTTTAACTAATTCATCAGCCAAAAACAATCACTCTATTGATGCTCTCATGGAACAGTTGCGGCAAAAACGCTGTTTGTTAATTTTCGACAATCTGGAGTCGATTTTGCAAGGGGGAAATCGCAGCGGACAATATCAACAAGGGTATGAGGATTACCGACATTTATTGGCGCGCATTGCTGACGAACCGCACCAAAGTTGTCTGATTTTAACCGGACGAGAACAACCGGGTGGGTTTGCTGTGCGATCGGGCGAAAATTTACCAGTGCGATCGCTCCAACTCTTCGGAGTTTCACCGCCAGTATGCCAGAAAATCATCGCCGATAAAGGATTAAAGGCAACCCTATTGCAGTGTCAAGATATTGTCAACTACTTTGGCGGCAATCCCCTCGCCCTCAAACTTGCTGCAACGACTATTAAAACACTTTTTGGCGGTGACATTCACGCATTTTTAGTACAAGGAAATACTGTTTTTAGCCATTTCTGGGATTTGCTCGATCGCCAGTTCGATCGCTTGTCTCCCCTGCAACAAAAAATTATGTACTGGCTGGCAATTAACCAAGAAGGAGCGACTCCTGGGAAGTTAAAAGCTGAAATTTTGCCCAAAGTTTCTGGAAGGCAACTGATGGAAGCATTGGAGGGGCTGGCTGAACGATCGCTCATTGAAGATCGGCGATCGCCCGACAATACCGCATCGACAAGTTTAATGCTACAACCTGCGATCGTCGAGTATGTCAGAGAACGCTTATTCCAAAATGCTGAGCAAGAATTGATGACAAACAAACTTAACTTATTGATAGCTTAATCCTTGGTGATTTACTAACTTCGATCGTACCAACTTTGCAGCGCCAAGCGGTGAACTTCGCGCCAACTAATATTTTTAAGTCTGGCAATTTCCGCGCAATCTTCGTATTCCGGGTGTACATTAACAATAGTTTCTCCAGACTTCGCAACTTTTATCTTGACTTCGCCGTATTCGGTTTTAACTGTCTGGATTTCTCGGTGTAAAATCGTTCTTTGTTGAGTCGATCGCCTAAGTCCCAGAGTAGTAGTCTCGCGAAAGATCACAGCTTCGCAAGCATCCTCAAATTCTGGATGACAAATCGCAGTTAACAAAACCCCCAGCCGCGACTTTTTCATCACAATTGGGGCAGTAAAAACATCCAGAGCTCCGGCGGCGAACAAAGCATCGAAAACATAGCCGATCGCCTGCGGACTCAAATCATCAATTTGCGTTTCCAACACCGTAATAGTTTCTATGGAATTGGGCATTGGGCATTGGGCATCGGGCATTGGGAATTGGGAATTGGGCATCGGGAATTGGGAATGACTACCCGTCTTTCCTCCACTCTCTCCCACTCCCACTCTCCCACTCTCCCCCTCTCCCACTCTCCCCCTCTCCCCCTCTTGCTTCTCCCCAATCCAGAGGCGCAAAATATTAGGAATTGCCAGGTTTCGAGAACCTGCACCCAAACCAATGGCCTGAATTTGCATCGACGGTGGCGGGCCGAAAGCAGCGGCTAGAGTACAGGCGATCGCAGTTCCCGTAGGAGTGCACAATTCGCGATCGATCCCATTGCTATAAACCGGCACTCGGTGCGTTTCCCACAACCGCATCACCGCCGGCGTCGGCACCGCTAATCGGCCGTGGGCAGCCTTCACCGTACCGCCACCAGTCGGCATCGCCGAAAAGTAAAACTCCTGAATATCCAACCAATCCAAACCCAAACAAGTACCGACAATATCAATAATTGCATCCGTCGCCCCCACCTCGTGAAAGTGAACCTCGCTTGCGGGGATACCGTGTACGGCAGCCTCTGCCTCTGCTAATTTGCGAAATACGGCCAAACTCCAGGCTTCCACGCGCGGAGGCAATTTTGCAGAGACGATGATTTGCTCAATTTCGGGCAAATTGCGGTGATGACTGTGGCTAATTTCGGCATCTGCTTCGCCGTGACTGTGAGAATGTTCTTCCCCGTGATGATGGTGGCGGCGGGCGTCGAAAGTCGGGGATTCCGTTTCTGAGGGATCGAGTTCGGTAGCGGGATTTTCAGGTTTTAACCCCAAATCCGCAGCTAAATCGACATAAAATTTAGTTGCTTGTTGAGTATTCCGGTGGACTAATTCCGTCCGCAACTGGTACTCTGTCGAAATGCCGAGCAAATTGAGTTTTTCGATTAGGTATTCTAAAGGAACGCCGGCGTGGATGAGAGCTCCGATGCACATATCGCCAGCAATGCCGGTTGGACAGTCAAAATAAGCTATTTTATTCATTGTTAACAATTAATTTTCAGCATTGATTGTTTCACTCTATATTTCGATCGCCCACTTAGCCTGCAATATCTTAACATGGCAACTATTTACGAAGTGCATCCAGTTGCACCCCAAAGAGACCGGATCGAGAAAATTCAAAAAGCTCTGAAAGATGGGGCAGTGATGCTTTATCCGACAGATACAGTTTACGCGATCGGCTGCGATCTCAACTCCAAGTCTGCTGTAGAACGAGTCAGGCAGATCAAGCAACTATCCAATGATAAGCCTTTAACGTTCCTGTGTTCATCTCTGTCAAATATCACCGACTATGCTACAGTCAGCGATGAAGCATACAGAATTATCAAGCGGTTAATACCAGGGCCTTATACATTTCTGCTGCCAGCTACCAAGTTAGTGCCACGGTTGGTAATGAGCCCAAAGCGCAAAACCACGGGAATTCGCGTTCCAGACCAGCGGCTTTGTTTTACCATGTTGGAAGCCTTGGGAAATCCAATTATTTCAACATCCGCTCACATTACCACCGATGATGAAGGTGCTGCACCGGTGCCAGCAGAAAAAGCAGAAAGTTTTGGCAAAGCTGAACTTTTTGACTGTTTTTCAAAGTTAGTAGATATCATTGTCGATGACGGTTCCGATCCGGGATATCAAGTTTCTACCATTCTCGATTTGACACAAAGCGAACCGATTGTTGTTCGCCGTGGTTTGGGTTCGGAAGCTGTCGCCGTTTGGGAAAACGATTAAACTTTGAGGATGCTTTCGCTTCTCCAACAGTCCGCCGGGGGTTCAAAACCCCCGTCGAGAGAGCGAAAGTCCTCTCAAAGAGGACTGTTAAATATAGCGGTTATGGTATTGAATTTAATTAAGCTCTGTCCTATATTTTAAAGGATTGACAATTATCATAGGAGCAATCGCTATCAGTAGATATTAGATATTATTTCTATTTGAACTCATCGCAACTTATGTTATTCCTCCCTAATTTCCACAGTCGTCTTAAGACGACTTCAGCTATGAGCCAGGGAATTAATTCCCTGGCGGCCTGTCGGAATCGCCAGCTAACAAACCTGCGGAAAAAACCTAAGCCTCTACCTTAACTCCTTTCCAAAAAGCAATATATCCGGCAATATTTTTAGCAGCATCTTTTGGAGTTGGATAGTACCAAGCAGCATCTTTATTAACTTGTCCGCCGACTTCGACATTGTAGTAACTAGCAACACCTTTCCAACCGCAAGTAGTGTGAGTGCTGCTGTCTTTGAAATACTCACGGTTGATGGCATCGGCGGGGAAATAATAGTTGTTGTCTACAATTTCGCACTTGTCGCTCTCGGCCAAAACGGCACCATTCCAAATTGCTTTCGGCATCTGTTTTTCTGGTTAAATTGAGATTCTCAATTATTGTAACTGTATTTGTGCTCAAAAGGCATAGAATAGTTGAGAAGCCAACAACCAACTACTGCAAATGCCAGCGTCTCATCCGCCAATATCTTCTGTGCCACTGTCCCTGGAACAAGCTCTTAAACATTTTTTTGGCTATGACTCTTTCCGTCCGGGACAGCAGGAAATTGTCGAAGCTGCTTTACAAAAACGGGATATGATGATTGTCATGCCGACGGGCGGTGGCAAGTCTTTGTGTTTTCAATTACCGGCACTGTTGAAACCGGGATTGACAGTGGTTGTTTCGCCGTTAATTGCTCTGATGCAAGACCAGGTGGAGGCTTTGCAGGATAATGGAATTGGGGCGACTTTTCTCAACAGCACTTTGAGCTCTCAGGAAACCCGATCGCGCGAAACAGCAATTCTCGAAGGTAAGATTAAATTGCTCTACGTTGCACCCGAACGCTTGCTCGGTGAGAGATTTTTACCGTTTTTAGATATAGTAGCAAATAAGTTAGGAATTTCGGCATTTGCGATCGACGAAGCCCACTGCGTTTCGGAATGGGGGCACGACTTTCGACCAGAATACAGGCAAATGCAGCGAGTGCGCGATCGATATCCCGACATTCCCATTATGGGACTAACCGCCACCGCCACCGAGCGCGTCCGCCAAGACATCATCCAGCAGCTAACTCTGCGAAATCCCTACATCCACGTCGCCAGCTTCAACCGCCCCAATTTATACTACGAAGTTCGCCCCAAAACCAAACACAGTTTTGCCGAAGTTTTGCAAATCATCCAAAAAAAAGGCGGTTCGGGAATTATCTATTGCCTCAGCCGCAAAAAAGTTGACGAAGTTGCCTATAAATTGCAACAAAGTGGCATCCAAGCCTTACCATACCACGCCGGCATGAACGATGTCGATCGCGCCACCAATCAAACCCGCTTCATTCGCGACGACGTGCAAGTAATGGTAGCCACAATAGCCTTCGGTATGGGCATCAACAAACCAGACGTGAGGTTTGTAATTCACTACGACTTACCCAAGAATCTCGAAGGATACTATCAAGAATCCGGCCGCGCAGGCCGAGACAACGAACCCGCCCATTGCAGCTTATTTTTCGGCTACGGCGATGTCAAAATGATCGACTACATCATCGAGCAAAAACCTGACCCGCAAGAACAACGAATTGCCCGCCAACAGTTGCGTCGAGTAATCAACTATGCAGAATCCACCGAGTGCCGTCGCACAATCCAGTTAAGTTATTTTGGCGATTCATTCCCCGGAAACTGCGGTACTTGCGATAACTGTTGCAACCAAAAACCCGTAGAAGATTGGACGATTGAGGCAATGAAATTTCTTTCTTGCGTCGCCAGATGCCAAGAAAAATTCGGCATGAATCACATTATTGACGTGCTGCGCGGTTCCAAAAATCAAAAAGTATTGCAATACCAGCACCACAAACTTTCTACTTACGGAATTGGCAAAGATAGAAGTGCAGACGATTGGAAAAAATTGAGTCGTTCCCTGTTAAATCAAGGTTTTTTAGAGGAAAGAACAGACGGATTTCCCATTTTGAAACTGAATGAAAAAAGTTGGGAAATTATGAAACGTCAGCGCACAGTTGAAATCGCCATTGAACCCCAACGGGAAGTACAGGCGAAAGTTCGGTCTTTGGCAGTAGAAGTAGAAGCTTTATTTAGCATACTGCGGACACTACGCAAACAAATTGCCGACGAACAATTTGTGCCACCTTACGTAGTTTTTGCCGATAAAAGCTTGCGAGATATGGCAGAAAAACGCCCGCAAAATCTCAGAGAATTCGAGGAAGTTTACGGCGTTGGTAGCAACAAGCGAGATAAGTACGGTAAGGTTTTCTTGGAGGCAATACGCACTTTTTGTCAAGAACAAGGATTGCCAAGTGGTGCTGCATCTTCTGATGTCGCTAATCTTCCAAATCTTTCCAACGTTGCGTCTTATTCGCAGATGCAAACCTGGGAATTATACCGACAAGGTTTGACTGTTCAAGGAATAGCTAATGCGCGGGGGATGAGCCCTAATACTATTTCTGGGCATCTGATAGAATTGATGGAAATGGGCCGGGAAGTTGATATAAATTTGTTGGTAGAATCGGAACGCCAGCAGGCGATAGTGTACGCTATTGAAGTTATGGGGGATGAAAAACTGAGAGCAATTTATGATTTTCTGGAAGAACGTTATACGTTTGAGGAAATTAAGTTTGTGCGGGCTTGGTGGCGGCAAAATTATGTCGGTTTTTAACCGCAGATGTAGGCAGATGTACGCTGATGGACGCAGATAATTAATAGAGAGGAGGGAAAAATGAGAATGCAAAAAGTAGCTTTTGGGATAATATATTAGAGTGGCGTTTTTAACAGATATATTTTTTTCATTTGGCTTTGCTAGCTGGCGTATAGGGGGTGGGCAAAACTTAAATTTAACAAGTGATTTTAAGAGGGCTATAAGTCAGTAAGCTTGGGTTAGCTAAGTGTGTCATTGTTCGCTATGATTCGCGCAGTTGCGAGGGTACGAAGCAATCCAGAAGCTATCGCCGAGACTTTCTTTTGTTCTCAATTTTCGTGAGCTGCTAGGGCGATAAAATACCTTTTTAACTGAACCTTATTGAGCTATAAGTACCTCGTAAAACCAGTTTTTATCTAAGTAGTAGAGTGCGTGAGAGGGAGGAATATTTAAATGCACAAGCATGAGACTGTTTACACTCACGCACAGCCCCAAGGATTGAATAATATTGATGCAGCCGGAAACGATATTAAGTCTCTCTCTTCACCCAGAAGTACCCTAAGTTTTAGCATTGTACTTTGTTTTGGCAAAATTATATATAGGGGTTTTTGACGGCGAGAAATTAAGTTTCTACACTTTAGAAGTGTACAATAAATGGTTGACTTCGTTAGCCAGCCATTCGTTAAACAGATTGTGCAAAATTTCTTGATACCGTTCAGGGGTTAATTCCGCTGGGAGAAACTTTTCAACCAGAAACAAGTGATATCCTAGTTCTGTTTCAATTGGACGAATTACTTCTCCGGGTTGAGCGCTAAATACGGCGACGGCTATGTCTGGTTTTAAACCCCACCGATAAACCTTGCCTTCGCAACCGCATATATGCCGACGATTTTCGTCAATATCGTAAAGGTGAGCAGCATCGAAAAAGCTGATTTCTCCTTCTTGAATTTGATAAAATAGTTCCTGAGCAAGCTGGGGGTTGGCAACAATTATTTGATAAAGAATTATTTGGTCGAATTGCAATTTGTTTTGAACAAAAATCTTTTCTACTTCTTTGCTGAATAAGTGTTCGGCTAGTTTTTGGCTGAGAAGCCGATCGCGAATCCCGGCCTCTAAATCTTCTACAGAAATCATCTGATCGACCAGCCAAGCAATCGTGTCCGCCGCTTTCTCCAAACGCTTCTCGCGGCGGAGTTGGTCGCCCACAGCTTGAATTTCGTCTGGAGTCACAGTTAACTCCCGTTCCTTGGCTGCTTTCTCAATAACTTTTTTATGCAAAACCTTTTGACTAAATGTTTTTAATTGCATCTCTTGTTTGAGTAGTTCGATGATTTCACTTGCTTCAATCATTGGCCCGTAAAAGTCTTTCATCTTTCTCTCTCAACCTATATGAATTTATTAACTTCATCCCCCGAAGATTCCTGCGGGGTAGTTGGGGTTAACGGTTAAGGGTTAGCTACAAGATGTCATTTGGCAAACTAATAAAATCAGCATTGCTCAAAGTTGTTGCACCCGCTGCGTTAACTGTTCCCAAAACAACAGCTAAAATTCGATCGCCATTATTTGAACTAAACTTAAGCAGAGTGGCGTCTGTCGTACCGTCACCGTCAGTATCAAACGCGACGAGTGTCAAGTCTGTTACCGAAAGTCCCCCTGTCAGCCCAATTCGATCGCCTTGAGCGAAATTGAAATCAACGACTCGATCGGCTAACAATGGATTAGCTGCTGCACTCGCTGTTTCGGATCTAAAGGCAAAGGTATCAGCGCCGCTACCTCCAATCAATGTATCGGTGCCGAAGTCGCCGCAAAGAAAATCGTCGCCGTTGTCACCAATCAGCAAATCTTGACCTTTTCCTCCCCGCAAAGTGTCGTTTCCATCGCCTCCATGAATCGCATCATCACCTTTGTTACCTGTGACAATATCGTCGCCGCTTCCTGCAAAAATTCGATCGCTCCCGCTATCGCCAGTAATCACATCGCTCTCGTTGGTGCCGAGCCAATATCCGTCGCCATTGCTGTCATAGCTGATAGTTAATGCGTCAGGATAGTTTTCTGGGGCGATCATTTCTGGAGGCGGCGTTGTCTCAGCATTGCTGTTGGCATTGTTACCGGGAAGTGCGATCGAATTATTGCTGTTACTGTTATCTGTCGGATTAGAAGCGATCGCGCTACTGCCACCACCACCCGTACCCGCATCCTGATTATTTGAGGGTGTTGGCGGTGTTGGCGCTGGTGTTGGCGCTGGTGTTGGTGTTGGCGCTGGTGTTGCGATGTTAGTTGTTGGTGGAGCGCCTGTAGCAGCGGTTGCTTCTGCACTCCCAGAAGTAGCTCCCGGAGTATAGGCTGTCTGAGTGCTAGTGCTACTGCCTGCGGGGGAAGTTACTGTCGCGCTGCTGTTGTTAGTAACGCCTTGATTATTGGCGATCGAGCTCGTTTCGCTCGAACTGCTACTCTCTGAGGGCGCAGGTGTTGGTGCTGGTTCAGGTGCAGGTGCTGTGGCGCTAGTAGTTGGCGGAGCATCTAAACCGCTGCTAGCTGAGGCGCTCGCACTGCTAGAAGTGTCGCCGGGAGTCGATGCTGTCTGAGTGCTGCTGCTGCTGCTGTTCCCTGTCGGAGAAGTCGCTGTCGCGCTGCTGCTGGCACCGCTGCTGTCTCCTAACGGTGCAGGTGCTGGTGCAGGTGCAGGTGCTGGTGCAGGTGCAGGTGCAGGTGCAGGTGCAGGTGTTGGTGCTGGTGCTGGTGCTGGTGTTGGTGTTGGTGTTGGTGTTGCTGCCGGGGCTGAAGTTGTGGCACTTGTCGTCGGAGAAGCCCCCGCCGAGGCTGTAGCTGTAGCGCTACCGCTGCTGGAGGTGGCTCCCGGAGTATAGACTGTTTGGCTGCTGTTGCTAGATTCTCCCGTTGGAGAAGTACCTGTCGCACTACTTGTACTCCCTGCACCGCTGTCCGAAGTGGATGAAGTGGATTTGGCAGAACTGCTGCTGCCTCCTGAAACCTCGCTGGGAGTAGAAATGTTAGCTGTTGGGGCTGGTTCTGAAGATGCTGAATAGTTAGTAAGTTCACTATTACTTGCACCAGTTCCACCCGCTAACAAGCTAGAGCCACTTGGACTGCTGCTACCGACCGTTAGGGTAGGAGGAGCAGATGCGTCTAATTGAGGCATCGCTGTTAATCTCCTTAAAATTTGTTTTAAGCTGGATAAATCAACTGAAGATTGCTCTGGGTCAAAGCAATGGAGCTATACATTTTTATTTTGATTTCATTACCCTATCGAGATAATAAAAATTATTTAATTTCTATTATTCACGGAATCTAGTTTCGGAACTTGGGAAATGACGGGGGAGTGTAGGCGATCGCAAATACCTGACCGTAACCAACCGCTAGAGAACCACCGTAAGGCGAAGATACTGCCCAAGACTGAGAATTAGCAGCAGTTGAGGTGAATGCACCGATCGCGGAGGTAAAAACACTGATATCGACTGAAGCAAAACCGCCAACAATATTGCCTTCGTCAGAAAATTTATCCAAATATGTCAAATCCTCAATTCTCATTGATTTTTACCTTTATCTGATTATTATTCTTGGATACGCCTGTATTTTTGACTTGAGAAATGTGTAATTTTATCGTTCCGCTGCCAGTAGTGCGGACTTAATTATACTAGCAGCGGGCGACTGAATTCCTAATCGGAAACCGATACAGAAAATGCACCGGATGAACTCGAAAAAGGAGTCGTAAATGTGCTGGTAGCAGCCTTGGTAAATGAGCCATAACCGATCGCACCGGCACCAGCGTCGGCTACAGCTACGTTACCAATTGCTAGACCAGCAGTCAGTGAAATGAAAGAAACGTTGCCGACAATCAAATCAAATTCTGTGAAACCGCCTTCGATTCTGGTTGCTTCGGACACAACTTCTACATGGTTCAGATCAGAGATAATCATGGTTTTTTGCCTTTACTATTGCAGGTTTGTTTGACTAAAAAACTGTGTAATTCTATCGTTTTGCTGCCAGCAGTTCGGACTTATTCAACTAGCAACTGGCGACAAATTTTTAATCGGAAACCGATACGGAAAATGCACCGGATGAACTCGAAAAAGGAGTCGTAAATGTGCTGGTAGCAGCCTTGGTAAATGAGCCATAACCGATCGCATCGGCACCAGCGTCGGCTACCGCTACGTTACCAATTGCTACGCCAGCAGTGAATGAACCGAATGAAACTAGGCCGACAATCAAATCAAATTCAGTGAAACCGCCTTCGATTCTGGTTGCTTCGGAAACAACTTCGACATGGTTCAGGTCAGAGATAATCATGGTTTTTTCCCTTGTTGGTTAAGTGCTTGCTCGAAGCAATCTTGTTTGCTTTCGATGTACCTAATATATCTGGACTAATTAGAGCTGTGTTGCCAATTTGGCAGATTTGTGAAAATTAAAATGTAAATTCAAATTCATGAATATTTGTAAATTATTCGTCCAAAAGCTACAAAAAATCGAGGTATTTTGAAATACAAAAATCAGCCTCGTTTTAGAGTTTATTAACGAGACTGGAAGATTGTAGTATTTAGCTCAATTGATAACTTGTATAGATAAAGACTGCCCAGGCTAAACCGCAGGAATTACAGGTCAACCGATTTGAGATTTGAGATTTGAGATTTGAGATTGAGTCAACGTAAAAGGTTATTATCTTAGATACCCGACTTCTTAAAGAAGTCGGGTAAGCTGTGGAGCATTTAAACCAGTAACGAGGCTAGTAGGGTGCGTCAGGAGTGAACCCTTACGCTGAAACGGAAAACCTTAGATGCTGACGCACCTTACGCAAGTCCTTTAAATGCCGAACAGCTTATCTGGGTATTCCCTTTTTTTAGGTTGACCTACTTAACAAAGTATTAGGTACGATCGCCACACGAGGTTGCCATTTTGGCAGATTTATCGGAAGTGCGGATGTTCGACACTCAAAAACCCGATCGCCCGCGGTGAGTCAACCAAAGAATTGGTACACCCAACGCCCGCAATCGGGTTGTCGATCTCTCGACTAAATTACTTACCCGCCAAATTAAACAAGCGCGTCTTAAATCCCGCAAAAAATCCTTGACTTGGAATTGGCAAACACTCAACCTTCGGCATCGAGAGATATTGCCCTTCCTTGACTTCAAGTCCAAAACCTGCGGTATCTGAGTGCAACTCGGTAAAAGCCTCTGTTACATAACCCCCTCGAACTCCGGCTCGTTTTTCCCTCACCACTTCCACATAATCTAAATCAGCAATTTTACCCAATGCAGGCTTAGCTTCCGATTTACTCGACTTGCCGATTTGACTGTTTTCCTTAAGCAAGCGGTTGGAAGTACGGTAAGGGATATAGTCGAGGGGGTTGTAACCCGTGCACCGCAAAAGTAAAAAACAAGCCCAAGAATACTTTCCTGCCAGGATGGCTGAAATTATCTCATCCAATTGTTCTGGTTTGATTCCAACTTGGGAATGATTGGCAGAATGGTGAAATTGGGAATTCATTATTTTATCCTGTTTTGTGTATAAAGAGTGACAAAGGACAACAACCACTTAACTAAGTTCTACAAACTCATGCCGCCCTTTTGTAGCTGCTTGAGAGGATCAAGCAAAATGTCGGCTATGCTGCGCTGGCGAATGACAATTTCCGCAGAAGCTGTTTGGCCAGCTTTGAGTTTCCAGGTTTGGTTTTTGGCTTTCACTGAGTCTCGATCCATACTCACTTCCACCCGGTAAAAAACACCCAATCGCTCGTCTGTTTTGGCATCCGGCGAAATAGATAAAACTTTTCCCGGAATCACGCCGTAATTTTGATAAGGAAAAGCATCGAATTTGACTTGCACCGGCATTCCGGTTTTGACAAATCCCGCTTCTCGGTTCGGCAAACTCACTTCCAGCACCAGAGGAGCGTGATTCGGAGTCATTTCTGCAATAGTTTGACCCGGTTGAACTACTTCGCCTTTGTTGTGAACGTTGAGTGCGGAAATGACTCCGCTGACGGGTGCGTAGAGAAATCTTTGTTTGAGCTGATTTTTTGCTTGATCGAGCAGGGTTTGGGTTTCGGCAATTTTGGATTTGACTTGATTTAATTGCATTTCCAACTGCTGAATTTTTTGCTCTTTTTCTAACTGCATTTGGCGCGCTGCGGCTTGTTTGCTGGCGGCTTCGGCTTGCAGTCGATCGACTTCTGCCAGTTGTTGAGTTAATTCACCTTGGGTTCTAGAAATGGCGCTAGTTCGATCGCGCAAATTTTGCTCGACTTCAAACAACCTTTCCTTAACCACGGTTGCATCAGACAGTTGACTCCTGATGGCAGCACTTTGCCTGTCGCGAACGGTTTGCTCGACTTCAAAGGCGCGATCGTCAGCCTGAGTTGTCTCTCCCAACTGGCTTCTAATCACCGCATTTTCGCTTTCCCGCAGAGCTTCCTCAGCTTGAAACAATACGTCTTTAGACAGTGCTCCCTCATCTACCAAAGGTTTGAGACGCGCGATCCGCTCTTTGTGAGCTACCACTTTTGCTTGCAACCCGGCCAGCAATTCTTGAGTCTTGCGTTGCAATGGTTTCACCCGATCGCGCCGCCCTTGCTGGGAGTTAATATCTGTTTTCAGTTGCGAGAGCAAGTCTTGCACATTGTTTTCCAGAGGTTTGAGCTGTTGTTGCCGCGCTTGCTGAGACACTACATCTGCTTGCAATTGCTCGATTTGAGACTGCGTGGTGGCCGCTGAAGCGCTAGCACGGGCGATCGCAGCTTCAGCCCCCCGCTTGTCCGCAGCCGCAATAGCTTGGCTCGCTTCAACTTCCAGTCGAGTTCTCTCGATCGAACTCATCTCTTGCATCAATTGAATCCGATAAGCGTCCAGAATTTTCTCAAGACGCTCCACCTCGCTCTCGGCATTCGACGGGTCTAATTCCGCCAATAATTGTCCAGCTTTGATTTTTTGACCTTCTTTGATAGCGAGGTTAATAATTTTTCCCGTCTCCGTCGGGTGAATTTTGTAAACAGCGCCTTTGGGAACTAATTTGCCCTGAGCATGACCAACCTCGTCAATTTTTCCCAAAGTTGCCCACGCTCCAAAAGCTACGGAAAAAACCATTCCTCCTAATATCAACCGCTGGGGAAAAGATACTGGCGGCTGGTCGAGTACCGAGTGCAAAGAAGTAGACCAATTATTCGCATCAGGCTGTCGTAACTGTAATTTTGCAATATTGATACCGTCATGAGTTTGAGAAGAGCGATTTTGAGATTCGACAACTTCTAAAGAGCGCTCTTTTTTTCGGATTTCGTTTTCTTGCCTAGAAGCTACGCCCCCATAAACTTCGCCTATTTCGTTAGGAGCGTGGCCTAATTCTTTGGCATCTTCTGAAAACATTGTCTTTCCTCCAAATTAGTCTGTTGACTGTTGGCAGTTGGGAGTTGTTAGGAGCTATCAGTCAGGAGTCAGAAGTAAGTGATATCATGTCCGGTCGAGCGATCGCGATTTTTGTAGGGGCTCCCCTCACCAACAATACCTGCCAATAATTGACAATCTCAAAAACCCGCCCGACCGGGATATTATGGTTAATCGATCGGACATGATATGAAAATTATCTTTAGCCTTGTCTTGCTAATGACTAATGACCAATGACTAATGACCAATGACTAATGACCAATGACTAATGACCAATAACTAATGACTAATGACTAATGACTTAAATATCCAGTTGTTGCTGAGCGAGGTGATAGTAAAGTCCGCGTTCAGCCATCAATTCGTCGTGGTTGCCTTGTTCGGCTAAAATGCCTTTGTCTAGAACCAAAATTCGATCGGCATTACGCACCGTAGACAACCGATGAGCGATAATAAACGCAGTGCGATCGCGACTAATGCGGGCGAGATTTTGCTGAAACCTGCGCTCAGATTCGGTATCCAGCGAAGAAGTTGCTTCATCCAAAACCAAAATCCGGGGATCGCCCAAAAGAGCGCGGGCGATCGCAATTCGTTGTCGCTGGCCCCCAGACAAACTCGTTCCCCTTTCCCCCACAGGAGTTTGATAACCCAGCGGCATATCTTGAATAAAAGCGTGAGCTTCTGCTAGCTTCGCCACTTCTATCGCCTGTTCCAAGCTTGCAGAAGCAGCATCGCTTCCGTTTTTATACAGCGTAATATTTTCCAAAATCGTTCCCGAAAACAAGAAACAATCTTGAGGAACAACACCCAACTGAACTCGCAGCGACTGCAAAGAAATGTGCCGAATATCGTGGCCGTCAATTGTCAGCCGCCCCTTTTCTGGATAATAGAAACCTTGCAGCAACTTTACCAAAGTGCTCTTACCCGAACCGCTGCGGCCGACAATTGCCACAGTTTCTCCAGCTTGCACCTCAAAGGAAAGATTTTGCAGCGTATTGCGTTCCTCATCCTGAGAATAACGGAAAGAAACATTGTCAAACTTGACGTTTCCCTGAATGCGAGGCAGCACCAGCATTGGCTTGTAAGGGCTTTCTTCAGGTTGGGCAGAGAATACATCATCCAAACGCTCGATCGAAACCAGCACTTCTTGAAACTCATCCCAAAGTCCCACCACTGAAAGCACAGGAGAAATTACGCTCCCAATCATCATATTAAAAGCCACAAATTGACCGATCGTCAACTCGTCTTGAATCACCAGCATTGCCCCATACCACAGCAAAGCCGTACTCCCCAAAGTATTAATCCCACCCCCGATCACCTGCAAAGAATTCGCCAACTTCTGCCCGCGAAATTTAGCATTAATCATGCAGGTTAATTGGTCTTCCCAGCGCCAGCGCATTTCTCGCTCAGCAGCAGTTGCCTTAACCGTCGCTACCCCAGTAATCATTTCCACCAAAGATGAATTTTGCTTGGCACTTTCGGTAAAAACCTCCCGCGACACTTTTCGCAGAAAGGGAGTTGCAACTAAAGTCAAAATCACGATCGGCGGAATCAACGCCAGCACCAACAACGCCAGACGCCAGTTATAGTAAACCATCAGTCCGATGTAAACTACAGCCATCAAAGCATCCAACCAAGCCGTAATAGCTTGGCGAGTCAAAAATGCCTGAATTTTTTGATTTTCCTGAACCCGCGTCAAGATATCGCCCACTTGACGAGATTCAAAAAACTTGATCGGCAAACTGAGAGTGTGACTGATAAAGCCGCTAATTAAAGTCAAGTCAATGCGGTTCGACAAATAATCCAGCAAATACTGTCTCGTTGCACCCAACAGCGTTCGCCAAACACTAAACAGCAGCAGCCCGATCGCAAAAACGTGCAGAGTTACTACGCTTTTGCTGACAACCACTTGGTCGAGAATTACTTGGGTAAATAGGGGAGTAACTAGACCAAATAATTGGAGCAACAAGGAGAGAATCAGAATTTGGGCGATCGCACCCCGGTAGGGCCAGACTATGCCCACAAAATTTTTAAGTTTGATACCTTGATGTTCGGCAGTGTGATTGCGGTATAGTTCCGCTGTTGGGTCTAAAATTAGGGCGTACCCAGTCCAATTTTCGGTAAAAGTTTTAATGCTCATCCACCGCTTGCCCGCCGCCGGATCGGCCACTAAAACCTGTTGATTTTTAAAGCGATAAACTGCCACGTAGTGATTGCCTTGCCAGTGAGCAATCCAGGGATTTTGATTTCGCAGCGGAGTTAAAGAAGCTCGCACGGGACGGGTTTGAAATCCCATCCTTTCCGCTGCTTTTGCCAGACTCTTGAGCGACGCGCCACTGCGGCCGATTTCTGCCAATTCCCGCAAGTAATTTAGGCTGAATTTCTTACCCCAATATTCGCTAATCATGGCTAAGCAAGTAGCTCCACAATCTGCTGAACTCTGTTGTTGAATGAATGGGTGTCTGCTGCTCAACCAGCGCCGATGCTTGGGTTTGGGAAAGCTGATGATTCCGGTTGCGGGTTTTTGCTGAGCAACTGCGGTTAATTTTGATGGCTCGGTTTGTGAGGTAGAGCTGGCCTTTTGGGGCGGCGTTACTAAGCTTAAGATTGGAGGTTTGCGGATGATTTTAGGGCGGGAATTGCTTTCGGAACTAATTGTGGCGTTGGCGATTTCCCACTGTTCGCTGCTAAGCTGGTAAATTATCAGGTCTGTTACCGCTATCCAGTCGCTCTTTACGTCTGAATGTTCCCAGTTACTGCCGAGAATGGGCGGTGCTTGACCTTGAATTTGACCGCTGCGGAGCCAAAAATGATTGTTGGAGTTTTGGCAGTGCTCGGTGAGGGAAACTCCGGCAGGAATTCGGATTTCTTCTATGTAAGGAACTAAGTGGGGCCACAGAAGCTGTTGTTTGTGGGGAGGGAGCGATCGCAAATCTGTTTGTGTCTTGAAAAATATTAACCGCTGTCGCTCTTGAAATTCTTGCCGCCAGTGCTGTTGCAGTTGCTGGAATTCTTCTAAAATCAGCTCCAATGTGGTGGCCGCAATTCGACCGATTTGGCAAGTCCCAGCCGCAATTGCCCTGTAAGGCAGTCCGCTTTCAATAAATAGGTGATCTGTCCCAAATATTGCTCCGACTTCCAGTACCACCGCCGAAATCTCCTGCTGTTGCGACGCTTCTACCGCTAGCAGCCTGACTCTTCCCTCGCAAACTAAATAAAAATTGCGTGAAGCGAAGCTATCCCGTAGGGAATCGCTCTGTTTTTTTTCAAGGAAATTTTTACTATCTGATGTTTGATATTGAGTGATTTCATCTCCGAGTTGAAACTCGCAAATTTCACAGGCTGTATTTAATTTCGCCACTAAAGTCTGCCCTGCACCGACTTCCTCGAAAATTTTCTGAATAGCCGGGAAATTTTCCAAGGCTTCTGGGGTTTTAAAAAGTTGATTTCCCACCCCTAATTTTTTTTTCATAACTTACCCTGTCAAAAAGTTGTTTCATTTTTTTTGAATGGCAACTAACCCGGTTATGAGCGATTTTTATTGGTTTAGTTGCAACCTAGTTGGCTTACAAACTGTTTGTCGATATGTCCGATTAACACCTCTTAGTTACGGCATCCCTTCAACGCCTTTAGGATATATAAAATTGCGTTTTTTCAGGATTTTGTGGTGATTACGTAAGTGTGGTTTTGGCTGGCTCTCAGTTTAACTTACAGAATCGTGGTTTTGGCTACCTTTAAGGGCAATCTTTACGTAATCTTTATAAACCTACAGTAATTATACGGATATTTGTGAAGATTCTGTGAAGCTGGGCGAGGCAGGTGTTGTGTCGGGTATACGTATATATACACAGAAATTGACATTCACAACTCAAAAACCATCAATTTTCGACGCTTGTTTGTGAAATCCAGGGCCGGATCGTGGTAAAGAAATATTGATGGCTGTTAATTTGTAGCAGCAATTCAAGCAATTAATTGACCCTCTGGTCTGGGTATATAACGGATTAAAGTAAGATGGAAAGTTTTGCTATTGATAACGGTCTTCCATTTGGGGGTGACTTCTGTGATGGCCTAAACCCATCACTATCGCTACCCATCACTATCAATCTAAACCCCGATTAAAAGTATCGGTTTCTCTGCTTAAGGAATTTTGTGCGATCGCACTCAGTGTATTGGTTCTCCAAAAGCATGGAATAGTGTAGAATCCAACAACCAACTCAGGAAATTGTCGAACCTGCTTTACAAAAACTGGATATGATGATTGTCATCCCGACGGGCGGTGGCAAGTCTTTGTATTTTCAATTACTGACACTGTTGAAACCAAGATTGACGGTGGTGATTTCGCGGTTAATTACTGTGATGCAATGCCAGACACTTGTGGCGACTAATTAACTATGCAGAATCCAGCGATTGAGAGCATCTCAATGAAAGCCGCCCTCCGCTAGAAATTCGAGTTAGGAGTCAGGAGTCAGGAGCCAGGAGAAAAGAGGAAGAAGGAAGAAGGAAGAAGGAAGGAGCCAGAAAAAGTGTTTTTACAAATATGAGATGCTCCCCAGCGATTGCCGCCGCACAATCGAGTTAAATTATTTTGGGGATGGGAGGAAGGGTACTTTTCGGCACATCTTAGCCCTATCATCTGTTGTTGAATTCACCCTATTTCATGCCGCTTCACCTGAGTTGTGATCAGTCAAGGCAACTGCTAGTAATTGAGCAGCCTGCACGTTACTCATTGCGACTTCCCAAATGCCTTTTGCACAATAGCTGTAAAAGTTAGGAACAGGCAGAAACAATGAATCAAAGTTTAATGAATCTGTAAGATCGCACTTCAGAGACAATTGAAATTAAAATGTACTATAAATCATGCAAATTACGATCGACCTTCCCGACAATCTCCCCCTGACTGAAGCCGATGTGAGGATAGAATTGGCGATCGTACTTTATCAGCAGCACAGCCTCAGTCTCGATAAAGCCGCTCAACTCGCTGTAATGTCTGTGGACGACTTCTACCAACTATTAATCAGTCGCCATATGTCCCCCCGCCCGCAGATCCCGATGACGATCCTGCCGAACTCGTCTTAGCCAGCCTCTGTAACTCCCTCCAGCAAATTAAAGAAGGCAAATTACACCCTATTTCCGAACTGTGGGAAAGTTTTAGCATTTAATTCTAGAGTTACCACTTACAGATAGACTCTGGCTTGAGAGGACAAGTTTTGGGATAAATTGGATTTTCGTTGAGATATAAAGCACGCAATTCTGTCAAAAATTGCAAAGATTTAATGTCACTAATTTTATTATTTATGAGGTGTAGTTTAGTCAATTTAGTCAATAATTGTAAGGGTTTGATCTCGCTGATTTTATTGTTGTCGAGATCGAGATAATCCAGTTTAGTCAAGGATTGTAAGGGTTTGATCTCGCTGATTTTATTGGTGTTGAGACCGAGAACAGTCAGGTTAGTCAAGGATTCTAGCGGTTTGATGTCGCTGATTTCATTGTCGCTGAGGAACAGCCTAGTCAGTTTAGTCAATGATTCTAGCGGTTTGATATCTTTGATTTGATTGTTTTTGAGACGGATCACAGTCAGGTTAGTCAAGGATTCTAGCGGTTTGATGTCTATAATTTGATTGTCGCTGAGGAACAGCCAAGTTAGATTAGTCAAAGATTCTAGCGGTTTGATGTCGCTGATTTTATTGTCGCTGAGGAGGATCTCAGTCAGGTTAGTCAAGGATGCTAGCGGTTTGATGTCTATAATTTGATTGTCGTTCAAGCTCAGCCCTTTCAGGTTAGTCAAGGATGCTAGCGGTTTAATGTCTATAATTTGATTGTTGTCGAGGGATAGTACACTCAGGTTAGTCAAGGATGCTAGGGGTTTGATGTCGCTGATTTTATTGTTTTCGAGGCTGAGGTTTGCGAGACTCGAAAGTTTCTGATTAGCTTCATCGCACTCAGTGGCTCCTGCTTTCTCCAACAGCACTTCAACTGTATGTTTAACTTCAGGACTCAAGGAAGCTTTTTCGCGACACCAATCAGCAAACGTTCTGTTTCCCGATCGCACTTCTGCGGCCTTCACTCCGAGGCTAGTTCCAGATAATGCTACGATCGCACTCAAAGCAACTACTATCAAACTTGCTAAATTTATGTGTTTCTGTGCAACTATAAGTTTCATCATCTTGTACCTCTAATTTCCTGAATAGACAATGGCACGTTGGTAAACTGTCACGAGACTGCCAGATAGTTCTAAAATAACTGTGATATTAAACTTATAGCCAATAACTTTATCTGCACAAACTCAGGAAAATACCTTATGAACAGCACAGCATCTTACGCATCATCTCAAATGGCAGATCGCGAACGCGCGAACCTCAGCAAGCTAATCGATTACAGTTCCATTCGATCGATACCCGAAATTTGGGCGATCGTCAAACAAAAATTCGGTCAAACCGTCGCCCTCCACGACCCCCACACCCAGCCAGAAATCAAACTCACCTACACCGACCTGTACCAGCAAATCCAGCAATTCGCCGCCGGCTTACAAGCCCTAGGCATCGAACCAAATCCCGAAGAAGCAGTCCCTCCCCGCGTCGCCCTCTTCGCAGACAACAGTCCCCGCTGGCTGATAGCCGACCAAGGTATCATGATGGCCGGGGGCGCCAACGCCGTTCGAGGCGCCACCGCCGACCCCGAAGAACTCCTGTACATCATCCAAGACAGCGGCAGCACCGCCTTGGTAGTCGAAAACCAGGCATTACTCAAAAAACTGCAACACCGCCTCCCAGATTTGCCCATCCAACTCATCGTCCTCCTCTCCGACGAAGAACCGGAAACCAGCCAAACCCTAAGCACAGTCAAATTTTCCCAAGTGATGACCACAGGGGCAAACCGTCCCCTCAAACCCACCAACCACAAGCCTCAAACCCTCGCCACCCTCCTCTACACCAGCGGCACCACCGGCAAACCCAAAGGCGTCATGCTGACTCACGGCAATCTGCTGCACCAACTCAACACCTTGGGCACAATTCTCCAGCCCGAAGGCGGCGACGGCGTCCTCAGCATTCTGCCCAGTTGGCACGCCTACGAACGCAGCGTCGAATACTTCCTGCTTTCCCAAGGATGCACGCAAATTTACACCAATATTCGCTATTTCAAACAAGACTTTAAAACTTACAAACCCCAGTACATGGTCAGCGTTCCGCGCATCTGGGAATCGATTTATGAGGCCGTACAAAAGCAATTTCGGGAACAGCCGCCTAACAAACAAAAATTGGTGAATTTCCTGTTATCTGCCAGCCAGCAATACATCGAGAACCGCCGCATTTCCCAAGGATTAACTCTCAGTTTGAAACCGGCTTCTGCTTCCGAAAAACTAATCGCCCGCATCAAAAGCATTCTGTGGTCGCCCGTACACGGCCTGGCAGAAAAATTGGTTTACAAAAAAGTCAGGGAAGCTACGGGAGGACGCTTAAAATGGGCAATTAGCGGCGGCGGTTCTTTGGCAACGCATTTAGACAATTTCTTTGAAATAGCGAATATCGGTTTGTTGGTGGGATACGGTTTAACCGAAACTTCGCCGGTTTTAACTGTGCGCCGCCCTTGGCACAATCTTAAAGGTTCCGCAGGACAGCCCATTGCCCATACGGAAATTAAAATAGTAGACCCAGAAACCAGACAGCAACTGCCCACAGGCCAGCGCGGCTTAGTATTGGCGCGCGGGCCGCAAATCATGGCAGGTTATTATCTTAATCCCCAAGCGACTGCCAAGGCGATCGACTCCGAAGGCTGGTTCGACACCGGGGATTTGGGCTGGCTGACACCGGGAAACGACTTAATCTTGACCGGGCGGGCCAAAGATACGATCGTCCTCACCAACGGCGAAAACATCGAACCCCAGCCCATAGAAGACGCCTGCGTCCGCAGCCCCTACATCGACCAAATTATGCTAGTAGGTCAAGACCAGAAATCCGTCGGCGCCTTAATTGTCCCCAATGCAGAAGCCGTGCAGAAATGGGCAGAAACTCAAAATCCCCCCTTACACGAAATTGACTGGAATAGCAAGACAATTCAAGATTTATTCCGCAAAGAATTGAACCGAGAGGTGCAAAATCGCCCTGGATACCGCGCGGACGATCGCATCGGCCCGTTCCGCTTGATTCAGGAGCCATTTTCGATCGAGAATGGAATGTTGACCCAGACCCTGAAAATTAAGCGCCCGGTTGTGACGCAACACTACCGCGATATGATTGACGGGATGTTTTGAAATATTCGCTGGACTTGGGGAATGGAAAAGAAAAAATTATCCCAACACCCGAGTCCCGATTCCGAGTCCTCAGTCCTGGGCCATTAGTTCAGGTTTACCAACTAATGACTCATGACTAATGCCTAATTCCTAATTGACAAGCAACAACTTTTTTATGGAACCACAATTACTCTTGAAGCGATCGATTAACGTTAAAGTCGTCGTTACTCCTCGCTGGAAAGAAGAAGCTCAACAGCAACTCCAAGCCCAAATCAACCAAATAGACTCTCAGCTACAACAGTTAGAAATGCAAGGGCAGCGGATGATTTCAGAAATCCAAAAGTCAAATTTGCAGCCCCCAGGCCCGCAAGTAATGCAGCAAATAGAAAACATTCAAGTGCAGGTGAATCAAAGAAAAAGCGAACTGCTAGAACAGAAAAACCAAAACCTGCAACAGCTTCAGCAAGTGCAGGTGCTAGACCTGGAACAAGAAGTGAGTCAAGGTCAAATTGACGGCACGTTCACTGTCGGGCTGGGAGAAAACTTGATTCAAAAAATGCAAGTAGAAATTCTCCTCCGCGACGGCATAGTCGAAGAAATTCGAGGTGATATTTAGAAATTGGTAAGTGGTAATTGGCGATCGGTAATTGGCAATTGATTTTGAGTCAACAGTCACACATCAAGAATGCGAGACACTGGCATAATAATAAGTATTGCCGGTGGCCGATCGCCAATGCTCAATTGCCAAATACCGATTACCTATTACCAACACAAAAGGACTTTTTACAGATGATTCGCGAAGTTTTCATGCCAGCCCTGAGTTCTACCATGACAGAGGGCAAAATTGTTTCCTGGGTCAAATCCGCCGGAGACAAAGTAGAAAAAGGCGAAACGGTGGTAGTCGTTGAATCCGACAAAGCCGACATGGACGTGGAGTCTTTCTACGAAGGCTATTTAGCAATAATTATCGTACCTGCGGGCGAAGTTGCTCCGGTGGGGGCGGCAATCGCCCTGGTAGCAGAAACGGAAGCCGAAATCGCCACAGCTCAGCAGCAAGGAGCCGCCGCCCCAACCGCAGCCGCAGCCCCGGCTCCCAGCCCCGCTCCTGTCAGCGCAGCTACATCCTCAGCAGGTTTACAGCAAAATGTTAGTCGCCAAAACGGCCGCAGCGTCGTTTCTCCCCGCGCTCGCAAATTAGCCAAAGAGTTTAAAGTAGATTTGAATTCTATCAAAGGCAGCGGGCCCAACGGTCGCATTGTCGCAGAGGATGTGGAAGCAGCAGCCGGCAAAGCTCAACCAGCTCCGGTTCAGCAAGCGGTAACAGTTCCCGCAGCACCCGCACCGGCATCTGCAGCACCCGCCCCCGCAGCAGCCAAACCCGCACCCGCACCAGTCCCGGCGATCGCACTTTCGGGCCAAAAAGTACCGATGAATGCGCTGCAAAATGCGGTGGTGCGGAATATGGAAGCAAGTTTGAGCGTGCCTTCTTTCCGCGTCGGTTACACAATTACTACTGATAATCTGGACAAACTCTACAAACAAATTAAGTCGAAGGGCGTCACGATGACGGCTATGCTGGCGAAGGCTGTAGCTGTAACTTTACAAAAACATCCTCTGCTGAATGCTTCTTATGTGGAGTCGGGAATTCAATACCGCGCTGATATTAATGTGGCGGTAGCGGTGGCGATGGATGGCGGTGGTTTGATTACGCCGGTGTTGCAAAATGCCGATCGCCTCGATATTTATTCGCTCTCCCGCACTTGGAAGGATTTAGTCGATCGCGCCCGCACCAAGCAGTTAAAGCCTGATGAATACAGCACGGGGACTTTTACTCTTTCCAATTTGGGAATGTTTGGAGTAGACAAGTTTGACGCGATTTTGCCGCCGAATCAAGGCTCGATTTTGGCGATCGGCTCTTCGCGGCCGCAAGTAGTGGCTAATGAAGATGGTTTGATGGGAGTGAAGCGCCAAATGCAGGTGAATATTACTTGCGATCACCGGATTATTTACGGTGCTGATGCTGCGTCTTTCTTGCAAGATTTAGCGAAGTTGATTGAGACAAATCCTCAGTCTTTGACGCTTTAGCGATCGTCCTAAATCTCCCTTTTACTGTTATTGGCAGGAAAGGGGGATTTAGACTTAGCTTTTAATGAGATGTCTAATTTTGGAATGATTTAACCGCAGAGACCGCAGAGGACACAGAGTCAGAGAAGAGAGAGATGAATAATTCCGATACCAACGGATTTGATATTACTCATTAAGACGATGAAAGTGCAAGTTTTGTCTGTTCAACCTGCGATTAGCTCTAATACCAATTCGCCCGATCGCCCAACTTAGCACAGACGTAGCGCTCAGCTTTCGATCGCACCTTCGTGAGTCCGCGCACCATTTCCCAAATTGTTGGGCGTGAAGTCGGTTTCGATCGTCGGACGCTCAAACAATTTACCAATTACCAATTACTAATTACCAATTACAAACTTGCGTTATTTCTGTTTTAGGACTACCAACGTAATGTCGTCAAAAACTTTATGTTTGTCAATATGTTGCAGCAGATGATCAATTACTGCTTGTCGAATTTCTTCAGCCGTTTTGTGGCGATTTTCTTTGGTCACTTGGCACAATCTTTCTATGCCGTAATACACTTTATTTATATTTACAGCTTCGGTAATTCCATCTGTGTAAAGCACTACTACATCCCCTGGATTAAGATGCACTTGAACTTGGGAAACAAAATCAGCAATATCTTCCTCTAATCCCAGAGGGAAGCCGAGTTCGATTGTATCGATCCGTTCGATGTTACCATCAGTACGGACTACAATTATTTCTTCATGTTGACCGCTGATGGTAAAGTTACTATCTTGATAATCTAACAAAACCAAGGTCATGTTTTTAGATGAGTCGATGCGCTCGATATTGGCATAAAGGGTGCGGTTTAACACATCAAGAAACTTCACCGGATCGGTTTCGTTCATTTTTTGGAGAGTGCGGACGGCGGTTTGCGCCATAATCATTAATACGCCACTTTCTAAACCATGTCCCGTAACATCGCCGATGGTAATTTTTACCCGATCTTTTTGGGTTAGTACGTCGTAGTAGTCGCCACCCACTTCATCGGCAGGTTCCATATATCCAGCTATTTCTAATCCTTTAATTTTATCTAGTTCTGATTGTTTGGGCAAGATCATTTGTTGCAGTCGTTTGGTGACTTCTAACTCAGCACTGAGGCGGATGTTTTCGGCTTTAAGTTTGTTATTGAGGCTGCTAATTTCCTGGTTTGCTTGGGCGAGTTGGGCGGTGCGTTGTTGCACTTTATCTTCTAAAGTTTGATAGAGGCGGGCATTTTCGATGGAGATCGCAGCTTGGGCGGAAATGATGTTGAGGACTTCTAAGCGATCGCGCGTAAAAGCCCCCGCTGTTAAATTATTTTCTAGGTATAAGATGCCTACCAACTTACCTTGATTGATCAGGGGGCTACACAAAATAGATTTAGGTCGCTGCTGAATAATATACGGGTCAGAGGCAAACCTGCTTTTATTCGTTGCATCATCGATCGCAACAGTTTCTTGCGTGCGTTCTACATAATTAACCAGGGAGATAGGAATCTCTTGACTTTCAGTCGCTGACTTGGATATTAATTGACATCGTTCACCCGTACATTGAGCTTCAATTGTCCACTTACCTGCTGGGTCAGGTATGATAAAATAAAACTTTTCTGCTCCCGCGTTTTCCAGCAAGACTTGCATCAAGTTCGAGAGTAACTTATCTAAATTAACTTCCCCTGAGAGCGCTTGGGAGGCTTTGATAATTGTTGATAAATCCAGCTCGTTTGCAGCACCTGAACTGGTAGAAGTGACAGTGGTTCTGCTCTGAACCATCGTTTCGTCTCTTCCACTCGTCAGGCTATTTTTCCTACCGACGATAGGTGCGAGTAATTCAGCATGGCGCTCTTCTAAATCTTTAACTTTTGCCTTTGCTCCCCAGCGAATATAAGCATAGTAAGCGTCTATCATGTAGGTACGCGCTACTTTCTGACGACCTAATGCTAAATAGAATTCTGCTGCTAGTTCATTGGCGAGGGCTTCGTGCTGGACGTATCCATTTTCCTTGGCTCCATCTATCGCTAGGTCGTAATATTCCATTGCTGAGAAAGATTGCCCTAAGACGCGGGCTTTTTCGGCCTCTACTAAGTCATACTTATGCTGGTGATTCATTGGGCAATGGAACGCCCAATTTTTTATACTTTTCTGAGTTTCTTCGACTTGAATAAGGTATTTTTGTTTCTTTTCTTCCTCTCCTGAAATTGCTTCAAAATGGGCTAAAAGAATCAGACAATAGTAAAAGCTATGTTCAATAAAGCTAATATTTGATTGAACGTAAATTGAATATTTCAACCCTTCCCTAGCAAATTCTAGAGCTTCTTCATATTGCTTAAATAAATAGCAAACTACAGTTTTCGCATAATAAACCCTGAATAAGCACATAAAATTTTTTACTTCTCTTAAATAAGAGATAGCTTCTTCCTCATTTAATATGCTGCCAATCAAAAGCAGTTTATTATCTGTCATCCCCCTTAAATTTTCTACTAATTGACCGAGGATTTTGAGTAAATATAACTGGTGTTCTTGGGACAAGTTATCGGCAAAATCAATATAGTGTTTTTGTTGTTCTTGCACGTAGTCTAGATGCTCGCCCTTAAAAAACAGATGAGCGCAGTAGTAATCAGCAGCATGACAAGCATATTCTATATCTCCAAATTCTAAGCCGCTATTAATTGCTTGACGAAGGGGTTCTAGAGTTTCCCTAGTATGCTTTTTGAAGTGCGTAATACCGATCGAAACATTAACCAATATTTTAGAACGAAACTCTTTGGCATCTAACTGCTCTAATACTTGTAAAGAAAGTTCACCAAGTTGATAGGCCAAATCTATATCTGGTATGAGCCAAGACACGAATATTCCGTAAATGGAATATGCAAAAGTACACTGTGGCGAATTCCCATACTGACGAGAAAGTTCGATCATAGTATATAGAATTGGTAGCGATAGCGGGCTTTCTGCAAAGCAAGCAGGTGCGAATATAAGAACTAAAAACTGCATAGTCGCCAGCTTGTAGGGATCGGTCATTTCTGCCAGGTTAGCTAACTCCTCAATATTGAGTTCTTGCGGCGGTGATTGAGATATGGTCACTCCCAGCATTTCTAGAACTTGCAGTCCGGTATCTACCGCAGAATTGTTCTGGTTTTTAGCGAGGTTAAGCCTAATTTTCAGTGCGTATAAGTTGACTTGTTCGAGGATTGTTTTGGCTTTTTTGAGAGTGCGATCGCACAAAATTTCCGCACGTTCTAAATTGGCATTGAGATATTCGGCTTCCGCCGCTTCCCGATAAAAATTAAATGTCACATCGTATCTACTTTCCCAGCTATCTTGACTCAGGAGTTCTATACCTACATTCAAATAATTAACAGGGGCTTCATAGGCAGTAGCTGCCTTTGCTTTCTGTCCAGCAATCAGGTTTAATTGGGCTAACTCATCTTTTTCTGACTGATTAGTTAGCAAATCTGTGCCAAAATTCAGTTGGTTAACCAGAGCAAAAATATTATCTTTTCGCTCTTGCTCTGTTGTATTATTCAGCAGTAGTTGACCAATTTTCAGGTGAGTGGCTTTTTTCTCCGATTCTGGAATCAAAGAATAGGCTGCTTGCTGCACGCGATCGTGCAAAAATTTGTAGTCAACTTTGATATCGCGTATAGATGCCAACTCTTCCTGGGCAAAGACTAGAGGAATTTTGTAATTTTCAGACAGCGGCAGAATCAAACCCGCTTGCATTGCCTCCCACAAATGAGCAGCCGTCGCTAAGTTTGATTCTTCATTGACAATTGATAAAACTTCTAAGTTAAATTGGTTGCCGATGCAAGCCGCTAATTTTAATGATTTCTGGTTTTTTTCAGGGAGTTTGCGAATATTGCGACCAACCAGTTCAACAATATTGAAATCTGCGATACCAATCGCCTGTATTTGTTGAATATCCCACTCCCAGCGGTCTGTATCTACTTGATAAACCAGCAGATTTTCCGAGTACAGGGTTTTGAGTAGCTGCGTTAAGAAAAACGGATTGCCTTGGGTTTTATTAAAAAGTAACTCGGAAAAAACTTTGATTTTGTCTGAATTTACGCTGGCATCGAGAGTGTCGGCGATTAATTGGTTGACGCTATCCAAAGCCAGCGCCTGAATGGTGATATTATTCACCGCCGTTTCAGTTTCTTGAATTTTTTCTATTGTCTGAATTAAAGGATGAACGGGACTGACTTCGTTATCTCGATAAGCTCCAATCGTTAACAAATATTTGCTATCTGGGTCAGTGACTAAGAGTTGAATTAACTTTAGAGATGCCGAATCTGCCCACTGTAAATCGTCTAGGAATATGACTAGCGGGTGTTCGGGTTGACAAAAAACGCGAATAAATTGTTGAAAGACCCGATTAAATCTGTTTTGGGATTCCGATGAACCCAGTTGAGGAACTTCAGGCTGTTTACCGATAATTAGTTCGACTTCGGGGATAACATCAATAATAACTTGACCGTTATTATCTAGCGACTTTAATAAGTTTTCTTTCCAAATAGCAATGTGTTCGGAAATTTCTGTTAATAGCTGACGAACTAATTCTTGAAATGCTTGGATTAACGCCGCATAGGGAATGTTGCGCTTAAACTGGTCAAACTTACCCGCAATAAAATATCAGGGTAAACGCATCTTAATTTCAACCTCAAACATGATAAGATGAAGTGTTTAGCTAAATCAAGTGCGTAATTGATAGGTGCGATCGATGGCGAAAGGGTTTACTTCGACTTTAACTTCCCAACAAAAAACAATAGGTGTATCGAATCCGACAGACTTATTGAACGTTAGTTTTTTAAACCATTTTGAGACCTTGACCGATCCAAGAATAGAAAGAAGTAAAGAGCATTTACTAATAGATATTGTAGCCATTGCGATTCTAGCTGTCATTAGCGGTGCGGATGGATGGGGGGCAATAGAACTCTATGGAAAAACTAAATATGAATGGCTAAAAGGTTTTCTAGAACTGCCGAATGGAATTCCTTCTCATGATACATTTAGTCGAGTATTTGCTCGAATTGAACCGAAGCAGTTTCAAGAGTGTTTTTTGAGTTGGGTAAATTCAATTACCAAAAAATTGGAGCTAGAAGTCATAGCCATTGATGGCAAAACAATGAAACAATCTTATGACCGGAATCACAGCCAAAAACCATTGCATATAGTCAGTGCATGGTCTTCATCCCATCAATTAGTTTTAGGGCAAAAAAAAGTCAATAAGA